>JANYFA010000104.1 GCA_025362895.1 Sphingomonadaceae bacterium
TGATGTGAAACTCTTCCAGCAGCTGTTCGAGGCGCGCGGCGCGCACCGCGCGATCGGGTTCGACCACTTCGAGGACGGCGTTGATGTTCTGGGACACGGTCAGGCCGCGGAAGATCGACGTTTCCTGCGGCAGATAGCCGATGCCGAGCGCGGCGCGCCGGTACATCGGCAGGCCGGTGATGTCGTGACCGTCGAGCAGGATGCGCCCACGATCGGGCATCGCCAGCCCCATGATCGAATAAAAGCACGTCGTCTTACCCG
Source organism: Sphingomonadaceae bacterium (assembly GCA_025362895.1). Taxonomy (GTDB): domain Bacteria; phylum Pseudomonadota; class Alphaproteobacteria; order Sphingomonadales; family Sphingomonadaceae; genus Polymorphobacter_B. The sequence continues at coordinate 262 of JANYFA010000104.1, forward strand.
CGCCATTGGGCCCGAGAAGGCCGACGATTTCGCCGCGCCCGACCGTCAGCGATACCTCGCGGAGGACGGCACGCTTGTCATAGCTTTTGCCGATGGCGACGACCGCGAGCCCGTCGCGCGTCGCTGCTGCGCTGGTCGCATCGCGATCGGTCACTGCAACGTCGGCCACAAGCAACTCCACACCCCTCGACCCGGCATCTGTACGGGCATTTGGCCCGGATCATGCATGGTCATTGATTTACGATCTAGCCGAAGGCGGAGTCGGTGGGAAGCGTCAGTTCGCCTTGCGCGCCGGGACGACGAAGCGCCCGGTCACCCGGCCACTGCTGGTCGCCGCGACTCCGGGCGTCGCCGGGCCGGTTCCCGCGCCATCGAGCTTCGACCGGCCCGACTCGAGGTCAATTGCCAGCCGCTGACCGTGGAGCACCGAATCGCCGTGGCTCAGCGTGACATTGCCGACCATCGTGATCGTCTTCCGCCCGACGTCGTAGATGCCATAGCGTCCGGTCGCGGTTTCGCTCGGGGTGACGAGCTTGACGTTATTCTGCGCGTCGAGGCGGTCGATGACGGGGTTGCCGCCTTTTTTGGCGCGGCTGTAGAAAACTGTCACGGTATCGGCGTTCAGCTTCATGTCGCCCTGGGTGATGCGGACATCGCCCGACCACACGGCCTGGCCCTTCGCATCGAGGACGTCGATCGACTTTGCATCGACGTCGAGCGGCGCGTCGGTATTGTGGTTCTTGAGGGCGCTTTGCGCGGCGGCAGCGGTCGCCAGCGCGACGGTAAGGCCGAAGATGATGGCGCGGATCATGCCGGCCTCCTGTGCGAAGCCGGGGTGATGTGCAAGTGCGTTCCACCGCTCAGGCGGACACGCTTGCCGTCGACGTCGCCGCGTAATGCGTTGGCGCGAAACGTGCCGAGGGGGACGGTGCCGTCGACCGGACGGTCGGTCACCACGCTGTGATCGAGGAGACTGATGCGGATCGCGTCGCCATTGATCGAATAGCCGTTGGCGGTGTGCATGACCACCGGACCGCGGACAACGAGCACGTCGCGATCGATCTCATAGCGACCGCCCGGGGCGGTGACCCGGGCCGGACCATCGCTCAACCGGACATCGGCCGTTAGCGCCATCAGCTCGATGACGGGAACCGCCGACGATCGCTGCACTGCACCGGCGGCGTGAATGACGAACGGGTCCCCGGCGGCGGTTTTTCCGCGATAGACCGCCGTGTCGGTTCGCAGCCGTTCCTTCGACATCGCCACCTTATCCTTGGCGAGGAGGAACGAGAATTCACGCGCCGACGTTAACGGCCACGTCCCGATCACCCCAAGCAGACCGACCGCCGCCGCCGGTAGCGCGAGCTTGATGACGCGCACGAAACGGTCCCAGCCGCCACCGGGCAACGCGGCACGGCGGTCGAGAACGGCAAGGGTCATAGATGGGCGAAGATGTCGCTCTCGGGCCAACCCGCAAGGTCGAGTTCGGCACGCCACGGCAAGAAATCGAAGCACGCCTGAGCGAGCCCGGTTCGCCCTTCCCGCGCGAGCCGTTCGGTCAGCACCGCGACCGCGCGGTGGAGGTAGCGGACGTCGGAAGCGGCATAATCCTTCTGGGCGTCGGTCAGAACGGGCGCCCCCCAGTCCGACGACTGCTGCGCCTTCGACACGTCGACGCCGATCGTCTCGCGCAGCATATCCTTCAACCCGTGGCGGTCGGTATAGGTGCGGACCAGTTTGGACGCGATCTTGGTACAGAATACCGGGCCGGCCTCGATCCCCAGATACGCCTTGAGCACGGCGAGGTCGAAGCGCGCGAAATGATAAAGTTTGGTTCGGGCGGGATCGGCGAGGACTGCCTTGAGTATCGGTGCCGAATAGTCGCGCGGATCGAAACGCACGAGATGCTCGTCGCCCTGGCCGTCAGCGAGCTGGACGAGGCACAGGCGGTCGCGTCCCGGATGCAGCCCCATGGTCTCGGTGTCGACCGCGATCGACCCGGGGGCGAAAACACCAGCGGGCAGGTCGTGTTCGTGGAGATAAATCGTCATGCGCGTGGGCGGTAGCAGCGCCGGGCGGCCAAGTCACGCCGGGCGTGCCGCCGCGACCATTCAACCGATCAGATTCGACGCCCGCCGCCGCATTGCACGCTCGTGGTAACGGCCATAGGCCCATACCACCGTCGCCGCGACGGAAACGAAGACGACGACCAGACCCGCGGCGAAAATCGCCGAATGCTCGGCCCCATAATCAAGTATATCGTTGAGCATTGGTGCGCTCCCTGTGCACAGAGACACTCTATGACGCCAAATGATGTAAACTTTGCCAATGATTGTCGTCCCGCGTGCGCGGATGGGCGCTCGCCGCGTGAGCGCGTGCAAAATGTGATAAACCGCTCGCCGCCGCCCCTCATCTGGTGTACATGGGCACTTGGAGCGATGCGTCTCGCGCCCGGATGGTCCGGTCGTCGACGTGGTTGCCCAGTGTGACGACTGAACAGCGAAAGACTTTTCGACGATGAGCTTTGATAAACGCGGGCGTGGCCCCGGCCGTGGTGGTTTCGACAAGCGTGAACGCGGTTTCGACCAGTTCGAAGGCGGCGGCGACCGTTTCGGCGGCGGCGGCAGTGGCGGCGGCGGTGACCGTTTTGGCGGCGGCGGCGGCGGCGCCCCACGCTTTGTCGGCGGCGGCGGTGGCGGCTTTGGTGGCCGACCTGCTGGCGGCGGCTTTGGTGGCCCGCGCCCGCCGCGCGACATGGGACCGGGTGTCAACCTGGGAACAGCCAAGGGCGTTGTAAAATTCTTCAATGGCCAAAAGGGCTTCGGCTTCGTCGTGCGCGATGATGGCGGCGAGGACGTGTTTGTCCACATTTCGGCCGTCGAGCAGGCGGGGCTGACCGGTCTGGCCGATGGTCAGCCACTCGAGTTCACGCTGACCGAACGTAGTGGCCGCGTGTCGGCGACCGATATCGTCATCGACGGCGAGCCCATGCCGGTGACCGATCGGGCACCCCCACGTGAACCCCGTGCCGGTGGTTTCGGCGGGCGCGACGATGGTCCCCGCGGTGGCGGTTACGGCGGCGCTAGCCGCGAATTTGGTGGCAACGGCAACGGCAACGGCGGCGGCGGCGGCGGCGGCGGTGGCAACACGGCGCCCGGACAGCGTGTCGATGGCACCGTAAAGTTCTTTAACGGCCAGAAGGGCTTTGGCTTCATCCAGCGCGAAGACGGGGGCCCCGATGCTTTCGTCCATATCTCGGCAGTCGAACGCGCCGGCATGGCGGGCCTCGACGAAGGCCAGCGCGTCTCGTTCGAGCTCGAACTCGATCGGCGCGGCAAGCAGGCGGCGATCAACCTCAGCGCCCTCTAAGCCGCACTTCACATCTGACGAGACGGGGTCGCGGCAACGCGGCCCCGTTTTCGTATGCGCGGGCGGCGAACCGTTGCCGGTGATTAGCTTCCGGCAACCGCGCAGGCGGCGAAGATGAGGATGCCGATTGCGCGGTTGCTGCGGAACAGCCGCAGCGAATTTGCTGGTGCGGTATCGCGCAGCATCGCTATTTGCCACATCAAATGCGCCGCCGCCGGGACGATCGCGATCAGCACGAGCCCGTTCGGCCGAACCGTCCACAACGCGGCGGCAACCAGCGCCACCGTCGCCGTGAAAAACACGGCAACGCCGAATCGCGCCCCTTTACCCAGCGCCCGTGCGCTCGACTTGATCCCGGCGAGGGCGTCGTCTTCGATGTCCTGCAGCGCATAAATCGTGTCGTACCCGAGCGTCCAGGCAATGCCGGCGGCATATAACAGCGCCATCGTCCACGACGGCGCGGCGACCGCGCTCCAGCCGACGAGGATGCCCCAGTTGAAGGTGAGCCCGAGCCATGCCTGCGGCCACCACGTCACCCGCTTCATGAATGGATAGGCGGCGACAAGGCCGAGGCTGGCGAGGGCGATGTCCGCGGCAAGCGGGCGCAGCGCGATCAACACCGGCAGCGCGGCAAGGGCCAAGCCGATCAGCCAGATCCACGCCGCGCGGACCGACACCGCGCCACTCGCCACCGGGCGATCGCGCGTCCGGGCGACCGAGCGGTCGAGGTCGCGGTCGACGATGTCGTTATACACACATCCCGCCCCGCGCATCGCGACCGCCCCGACGAGGAATAAAGGGAGCAGCCACCATTGGCGCATCAGCCCGCCCCCCGCCGCGAGTCCCCATCCGCACGGCCAGAACAACAGCCACATCCCCGCCGGACGATCCATCCGCGCCAGCCGAGCATAGGGTCGCGCGCGTTCTGGCAGGCGCTCAACCCACCCGGACGGCGCGCGTTCGGCGTCCGGGGTCACGCGGTCGGTGGTCGTTTTGGCGGTTTGCATGGGCCCCGGCCTCTCGCTAGTCGGAAACCATGAGCGAGGCCCGCCCACTCCTGTCAACGCCCGACCTCATGGCAGTGGATCGGGCGATGCCCAACCTGTCGACGACGCCCCGCCTGTTCGTCGATCTCGACTTGTCGGCGGGGGGCGATATCACCCTGCCGACGGCGGCGAGCCACTATCTGACGCAGGTCATGCGCCGCAGCCCCGGCGATCGTATCCGCCTGTTCGACGACCGGTCGGGCGAATATGCCGCGACCGTCGTCGTCCCGCACCGCAAGGCCACGCTCATCCGGCTCGACGCGCGTCTATCCCGGCGCGAGGCAGTCGCCGACCTGTGGCTGTGCGCCGCGCCGCTCAAGCGCGGACGGATCGACTGGGTCGCCGAAAAGGCGTGCGAACTTGGCGTCGCGCGCTTCGTGCCCGTGACGACGGCGCGAACGGTGGTTGACAAGCTCAACGTCGATCGACTCCGCGCGCACATGGTTGAAGCGGCGGAGCAGTGCGGGCGCACCGCGCTGCCGACCTTGGCCGAGCCGGTGACGCTGGCGGCGCTGCTGGCGGCGTGGGAGCCAGGCCGGGCGCTGATCTTCGCCGACGAAACCGGCGGTGCCCCGCTCGCCGACGCGCTGCGCCGCGTCGCCGCCCCGTGCGCGGTGCTGATCGGCCCCGAAGGCGGCTTTACCCCGGACGAGCGGCTCGCGATCCGCGCCCTCGCCGCCACCGTGCCCGTCACCCTCGGCCCCCGCATCCTCCGCGCCGATACGGCGGCGGTCGCGGCGGTCGCGGTGTGGCAGGCTGTGGCGGGGGCGGGGCGCTCATGAATCGGGTAGGGACAGAGCGGCGGGCCGCATCGATCCGGCCATACGCGACGGGGCGTTCGTCCCGCTCAAACGAGGCACCGCCGCCCGCGACCTACGCGGTGCGCGCACTCGAGGCGTCGCCGATGACCACCGTAAGCGCGCGCCTGTCGCCCGGCGACATGGTCGCGGTCGCGGCCTGTCGGGGATCGCTGACACCATAGGTCTTGCCAAGCCGTCGCCGCTCGTGCCGAATGTACGCGGGGGCACTATGACAACGACCGCGGCCACAACTCGATCGGCGATTCCCAAGCGCCTCATCCTCGTCGTCATGTGCTTCCTCGCGACGTCGATCTGCTATGTCGATCGTGTCAATATCTCCGTCGCGGTCATTCCGATGGCGGAGCGGTTCCACTGGTCGGCGACGACCAAGGGTGCGGTGCTGACGTCGTTCTTCATCGGCTATCTGCTGGCGATGCTCCCCGGCGGGTGGCTGATCGCGCGGTTCGGCGGGCGGCTGGTCCTCGGTTTTGCGCTGGCGGCGTGGTCGCTGGCGACGGTGTTGACTCCGGCGGCGGCGTTCGCCGGACTGCCCTTCCTCATCGCCGTGCGCGTCGCGATGGGCGTGGCGGAGGCGGCGACCTTTCCGGCGGTAATCGGCCTGTTCGCGCGCTGGCTGCCGTCCACCGAGCGATCGCGGGCCGTCGCGCTGCAACTCGGTGGCATCCCGATCGGTACGATCGTCGGCCTGTCGGCGGCGGGCGGCGTGATCGCGACGTGGGGCTGGGAAGCGATGTTTTGGCTGTTCGGTGCGGGCGGGCTGGTGTTCGCGGGCCTGTGGTTCGTCATCGTCCACGAGGCCCCGGGGCGGCATCCACGAATCGGCGCCGGCGAGCGGGACCTGCTCGCCGCGCGCGAGGCGGCGACGACACCCGGACCGGTGCCGTGGCGCACATTGCTGTCGAAACGCCCGGTCTGGGCGATCATCATCAGCCATTTCTGCAGCAACTGGACGCTCTATCTGATGCTGACCTGGATGCCGTCGTACCTCCATGATGTTCAGCATCTCGACGTCGGCAAGGCGGGGCTTGCGGCGGTGCTGCCATGGGCGTGTTATTTCATCGCCGGAAATGCTGCCGGTTGGGGCTGTGACGCGCTCGTCGCGCGAGGGGTCTCGCTGCTGCGAATCCGCAAGGTCGTGCAGACGGTGGCGCTGCTCGGCGCGTCGGCGGGGTTGCTGCTCGCCGCGCAGGCGACGACGCCGACCGGAGCGGTGGCAATGCTATGCCTTGCGCTTGCGGCGAACGGATTGATTTCGGCGGGGTTCGCCGCCAACCATCTTGATATCGCTCCGCGCTATGCCGGTCCGCTCTATGCCGTGTCGAATTTTGCCGGGACGATGCCTGGGATCATCGGCGTCTATATCACCGGCGCGTTGCTCGACCTGACCGGTGGCTATGGTTGGACTTTCGCGGCCGCCGCCGGTGTCAACGTCGTTGGCGTCGCAGTGTGGCTGGCGTGGGCGTCGGTCGACCCGGTCGTCGATTGATCACGCCGTCGCGAGTTGCCCGGCAAGCGTCGCGCCGCGCGGACCGCGAACGAGTCTGCCCGGTCGTGCCCCCGTGGCGACGCCGTCGCGGAACGTGACGACGCCGGATTTGATCGTCCAGGCATAGCCGCTCGCGCGTTGTAGCAGGCGCTTGCCGCCCGCGGGCAGGTCGAACGCGATATAAGGCTTGGCCAGCTTCAGCCGGTCGAAATCGATGATGTTGATATCGGCGAGCAACCCCGGTGCCAGCCGACCCCGGTCGCCAAGGCCGTACATCGCGGCGGTGTCGGCGGTCTGATGCTTGACGGCGGCGGCGATCGACAGCTTGCCCGCCCGCTTCCGGTCGCGCGCCCAGTGGGTCAGCATGAACGTCGGTGAGGCGGCATCGCAAATCACGCCGCAATGCGCGCCCCCGTCGGACAGGCTGACGACCGTCGCCGGATGGTCGAGCAGTTCGAGGACATGGTCGAGATGGCCGTCGGCATAGTTGAGGATCGGCAGATAGATGAACCCGCGACCGTCGTCGGCGAGCATAAGGTCGTAGGCGACGTCTTCGGGTGAGCGGCCTTCCCGGGCAGCGATCGCGGCGATGCTCATGTCGGGGGTCGGCTCGTAATCGGGTTCGTCGCCGAGTGGAAATTGCAGCGTCCAGCCATGGAACAGCAGATCGACGAGCGGGCCGTCGTGCTCGGGCCGGTCGGCGGGATCGGCGAGCAACTGCGTCTTGAACGCCGGGTCGCGGAGGTGCGCGAGTTGCTCGTCCCACGGCAAAGCGGCGATTCGCACCCAGCTCGCGCGGGTGATGAACGGATGCGCTGTCCCGCGCCAGTTGAGCAGGACGCCGGTCCCGCGCAACGCGATCTGCGCCGTCACCCGTGCGCCTTCGGCGTTGGCCGCATCGGTGCGGGCGAGCTGATCGCGCCAGCCCTCGTCGTCCAGCGGCGATTGAAGGAGTGCGAAACTGACCGGCATCCCCGTCGCGATCGACAGGTCCTTCATCCACGCGAACTCGTCGCCGCACGGGTTGAGGTCGGACGCCATCTCGAACACGCCGTGCCCGGCGCGCGCGATGCCGTCGCCGATGCCGAGCAGTTCGGCACGGTCGGCATAGGTGCCGGGAACGACGTTGCCGTCGACAGCGCGGTGGAGGACGGTGCGGCTGGTGGTGAAGCCGAGCGCCCCGGCGCGCAGGCCGTCTTCGACAATCCGGGCCATCGCCGCGATGTCGGCGGCGGTCGCGGGCTCATTCGCCGCGCCGCGATCGCCCATGACATAGGCGCGCACCGCGCCGTGCGGGACCTGCGTCGCGATGTCGATCGTCCGCGGCATCGCCTCCAGCGCGTCGAGATATTCGGGGAAGCTTTCCCACCCCCACGTCATCCCCTCGGCCAGCGCGGTGCCGGGAATGTCTTCGACGCCCTCCATCAGGCCGATCAGCCAGTCGTGCTTGTCGGGGCGGGCGGGGGCGAAACCGACGCCGCAATTGCCCATGACGATCGAGGTTACGCCATGCCAGCTCGACGGGCCAAGCTCGGGATCCCACGTCGCCTGGCCGTCGTAATGGGTGTGGATGTCGACGAACCCCGGCGTCACGATATGCCCGGTCGCGTCGATCTCGTCGTGGCCCTTGGCAGTGACCGTGCCGACCGCGACGATGCGGTCGCCGTCGATGGCAATGTCGCCGGTGAACGGCGGCGCGCCGCTGCCGTCGACGATGGTGCCACCGCGAATCACGAGATCGTGCATGACCGACTCCCAAGGTGTCTTGCGGAGAACATAGCACGCTGCTTGACGCCCGCTGCGTGGAAAGTGAGAGTGAACAAATGCAATACATAATTCTCGCGGCGGCGCTTGCGCTCGCCGGTTCGGCGGAGGCGGCGATGCATCACGCGACGGGGACGTTCGAGGTGGCCATGACGGTGGCGCCGGGCGAGCCGGCTTGGCTCAACCGCATGACGATGACAAAGACCGATGCCGGTGCCCTTGTAGCAGTGGCGGCGGGCGAGTTCCTGTCGGCGGGCGACCCCCGGACCGGGTCGGCGGGATATATTGCGGCCGAACGAATCGACGGTACGCTCGATGGCCGTGCCGGAACTTTTGTCGTCATGCAGAGCGCGACGATGGACAAGGGCGCGCCCGTGACGCGGGTCTTCGTCGTGCCCGGCTCGGCCACCGGTGCGCTGGCCGGGATGACGGGAACGATGACCATCCGCATCGAGAACCGCCAGCATTCCTACGATCTCGACTATGATTTCGTGCCCTGAAGCGGCGGCGCCGTCTGGGGTGCCTGGGCGTGCAACGACGCCATCTGGCGCGGGCGCGACGGCGGGGCTAGAGGCGAGATCATGAGCAATCAACAGACCGCATCCGGCGACGACGCGCCGCTCGAAACCCGCGACCAACTCGTCGGGGTCTTTGCGCACGGTGAAAAACCGGTTGCCGACTGGCGCATCGGCACCGAGCACGAGAAGTTCGTGTATCGGATCGCCGACCACGTTGCACCGTCGTACGATGAGCCGAACGGCATCCGCGACTTGCTCAAGGGCATGGAGGCGTATGGCTGGGAGCCGGTGGTCGAGGGTGACAACGTCATCGCGCTCAAGGGCGCCGATGGCGCGATCAGCCTCGAACCCGCCGGTCAGTTCGAGCTGTCGGGCGCGCCGCTGACGGACATCCACGCGACCTGCGCCGAATCGAACCGCCACCTCAACCAGTGCCGCGAGGTCGGCGACCGCCTCGGCCTCGGCTTCCTTGGCCTTGGCTTCTGGCCCGACAAGCGCCGCGACGAACTGCCGGTCATGCCCAAGGGCCGCTATGCGATCATGCTCCGCCAGATGTCCAAGGTCGGCGGCCTCGGGGTCGACATGATGAAGCGGACGTGCACGATCCAGACGAACCTCGACTATTCGTCCGAGGCCGACATGGTGAAAAAATTCCGCGTGTCGATGGCGCTCCAGCCGCTGGCCACCGCGCTATTCGCCAACTCGCCGTTCACCGAAGGCAAGCCGAACGGATTTCTCAGCTTTCGCAGTCACATCTGGACCGACACCGACCCGCACCGCACCGGCACCTTGCCGTTCGTGTTCGACGACGGCTTCGGCTACGACCGCTACGTCGATTATGCGCTCGATGTACCGATGTACTTCGTCTACCGCGACGGCGGTTATATCGACGCGGCGGGGCTTAGCTTCCGCGACTTCCTGAATGGCCGCCTGGCCCCATTATACGGCGAGAAGCCGACCGTTGCCGACTGGAAAGACCATCTATCCACCGCCTTTCCCGAGGTCAGGCTCAAGGGTTATCTCGAAATGCGCGGCGCCGACGGCGGCCGGTGGGACCGCATCTGCGCGCTGCCGGCGCTGTGGGTCGGGCTGCTGTACGATGGCACCGCTCTCGATGCGGCGTGGGACCTGTGCAGGGGCTGGACCCATGCCGACCATGCGCGGCTCCGTGAGCAGGTTCCGGCGATGGCGCTCAAGGCAGCGAGCCCGAACGGCGGCACGCTCCAGGATCTCGCGCGGGAAGTTCTGAAGATCGCCGACGCCGGGTTGGCGGCACGCGCGCGGCTCAATGGGGCCGGCGACAGCGAGCAGGGGTTTCTAAGCCCCCTGCACGAGATCGCCGCGAGCGGCCTGACCCACGCCGACCGGATGCTCGAGGCCTATCACGGTCGCTGGGGCGGCGATGTCGGCCACGTTTATGCCGAGGACAGTTACTAACCCCGCCGCGCCGCTGCATAGAGCGCGATCGCTGCCGCGTTCGACACGTTCAAGCTCTCCATCGCGCCGGTCATCGGCAGCCGGGCGCGTTCATCGCAGTGCTCGGCGGTGTTGGCCCGCAGGCCTTCGCCTTCGGCCCCGAATACGAGCGCGGGGCGGGTTTCACCCAGCGCCGCCTCGAGCGTCGTCGCCGCCGACCCGTCAAGGCCGATCCGCCAAAACCCCGCCTCGCCGATTTCGTCCATCGCGCGGGCAAGGTTGATGACGCGGGTCCACGGCACGGTTTCCAGCGCCCCCGAAGCGGCCTTTGCCAGAGCCCCCGATTCGGGCGGGGCGTGGCGGTCCTGGGTGACGATCGCGAGCGCACCGAAGGCCGCCGCCGAGCGCAGGATCGCACCGACATTGTGCGGATCGGTGACCTGATCGAGGATGACGAGCGGGCGGCGATTGCCCTCGCTGGCGGCGAGAATGTCGCCGAGCCACGGGTTGTCGAGCGGCTCGACCTCGAGGACGATGCCCTGATGCGGGGCGTCGCCGGACACCAGTCGGCCGAGGTCGCTGGCGTCGCCGTACTGGACCGCGAGCCCCTTGGGAATGACGATTTCCTTGGCGACATCATGGGTGATGTGGAGCTTGCGGAAGACGCGCTCGGGATTGTCGAGCGCGGCGAACACCGCGTGGCGACCATAAAGTCGGGGATAGCTGCTCTTTTGCCCGGCAGCGTTGCGGGGATGCGGTCGTCGGCCCATCGGCAAGG
>JANYFA010000106.1 GCA_025362895.1 Sphingomonadaceae bacterium
ATACCGCCGATCAGCGACGACGAGGGCGCCGAAACCGCGCAGGTGCCGCGCTCGCAGATCATCGCCGTGGTGCGACACCGCCTCGACCTGCTGTTCGGCGAGGTCGCGCTGCGGCTGCCGCAGCTGGGGTTTGCGGGACCGCAGGCACGGCAGGTCGTGCTGACCGGCGGCGGGGCGGAGATCAAATCGATCGCCGACTTCGCGCAAGGGGTGCTCGGCAAGAATGTCCGGGTCGGCAAGCCGGGCGGATTGACCGGGCTGCCCGACGCCCAGTCAGGATCGGCTTTTGCCACCCTTGTGGGCCTCGCCTTGTTCGCCGCCGAGGACTTGCCCGACCTGTGGAACGCCAAGCCGGTCGGCGGCGTGCCGCGCGCCGGCGGCAAGGGCGGCGGCGGACGGCTGCAACAAATGGTGGATAAGTTGCGATCGAGCCTGTGAAGGCTTTACCGGGTGTAGTAGTGGTGCGGTTCGAGGGAGACGAGATATGGTGGATTTCAAGCGGCCCGAGCTGACCGAGCTCAAGCCGCGCATCGCCGTCATCGGCGTCGGCGGCGCGGGCGGCAATGCCGTCACCAACATGATCACAGCAAATCTCCAGGGGGTCGACTTCGTCGTCGCCAACACCGACGCGCAGAGCCTCGCGATCAGCCCGGCGGAGACGCGCATCCAGCTTGGCCTCAAGATAACCCAAGGCCTTGGTGCCGGCTCGCGACCCGAGATCGGGCGGGCGGCAGCGGAGGAGACGATCGACCAGATCGATGCTGCGCTGGAAGGATGTCACATGTGCTTCATCGCCGCCGGCATGGGCGGCGGCACGGGAACCGGCGCGGCTCCGGTGGTCGCGCGGGCGGCGCGCGAGAAGGGCATATTGACCGTCGGCATCGTCACCAAGCCGTTCGCGTTCGAAGGCCTCAAGCGCATGCGGTCGGCCGAGGAGGGCATCGCCGAACTGCAAAAGCACGTCGACACGCTGATCATCATCCCCAACCAGAACCTGTTCCTGATTGCCAACGCCAACACGACGTTCAAGGACGCCTTTGCGATGGCCGACCAGGTCCTCCACCAGGGCGTGCGCGGCATCACCGACCTGATGATCATGCCCGGCCTGATCAACCTCGACTTCGCCGACATCCGCACCGTCATGTCCGAAATGGGCAAGGCGATGATGGGCACCGGTGAGGCGAGCGGCGAGCATCGTGCGATCGAGGCGGCGGAAAAGGCGATCGCCAACCCGCTGCTCGACGAGGTGTCGATGCGCGGCGCGAAGGGCGTCATCATCAACATCACCGGCGGCGACGACCTGCGCCTGATGGAGGTCGACGAGGCGGCGACACACATCCGCGAGATGGTCGATCCCGAAGCCAACATCATCGTCGGCAGCGCGTTCAACCCCGATCTCAACGGCATCATGCGAGTTTCGGTCGTGGCGACGGGGATCGACGTCGTTGCGCGCACGCCTGCGGTGAGCACGCTTCGCGCGACCTCGCCGTTCGGCGCGGTGGCGACGGCGTTCCCAACGGTACCGACCCGCCCCGTCGTCGCCGAACCGATCGAACTCGTGGACGAAATCGAGCCGGAGCCGCTCGACCTCGGGCTCGACGATCTGATCGACGAACCGGCCCCGGTCCCGGTTGCGGCGGCCGTCGCTGCATCGGCCACACCTGCGGCGCCCGTCGTCCTGCCGCCCATGCACCCCCAGCCAGAGGTTGAGGACAAACCGCTGACACTGTTCGAAAAAATGATGAATCTCAGCCGCAAGCCCGCTGCTCGCCCGGCACCGACGACCCTTGCGCCCGAGCCGGAACGCGACGGCCAACCCGACGTGGCGATCCCATCGTTCTTCAAGAAGCAGGCGTCCAACTAACGATCCTGCTACCGACCGCCCGCGGTTCGACGACGGGGGCGGCGCGGGCCCGCCGCGACAAAGGAGATTATCCGATGGGACCGCTTGCCGGATTGCGTATCATCGAACTCGCCGGCATCGGACCGGGGCCGTTCGCCGGGATGATGCTCGCCGACCATGGGGCCGATGTGATCCGCATCGATCGCCCGGGCGGGCGCATCGACGCGCGCGACCCGCTGCTGCGGTCGCGAACGCTGATCGGCGTCGATCTGAAGTCGCCCGACGGCGTTGCAGTTGTCCGGGATCTCTGCCGAACCGCCGATGGGCTGATCGAGGGCTTCCGCCCCGGTGTGACCGAACGGCTAGGGCTGGGCCCCGACGTCCTCCTCGCCGACAATCCGAAGCTCGTTTACGGGCGGATGACCGGCTGGGGCCAGACCGGTCCCTATGCCGCCGCCGCCGGGCATGACATCAACTATATCGCGCTGGCCGGCGCGCTCCACGCTTTCGGCCGAGCGGGCGAGAAACCGACGCCGCCGATCAACATGGTCGGCGACTTCGGCGGCGGCGGGATGATGCTCGCCTTCGGCATGGTCAGCGCGCTGCTCCACGCCACGAAAACCGGCGAAGGTCAGGTGATCGACGCGGCAATGACCGACGGCGCGGCCGTCCTGATGAGCATGATCTGGGGCTTCCGCGCCAACGGGATGTGGAGCGACGAGCGCGGGACCAACCTGCTCGATACCGCCGCGCATTTCTACGACACGTA
>JANYFA010000001.1 GCA_025362895.1 Sphingomonadaceae bacterium
GTGTTCGGACAGTTTCTTCGCCAACCGTTCGCGCCCGTGCCTGCTGCATCAGATCAAACGCTGCTCGGCCCCTTGTGTCGGGCGGATCGAGGGCGCGGCTTATGCCGAACTGGTCGGCGATGCGAAGAACTTCCTGTCGGGGCGCAGTCAGGAGGTTCAGCGCAAGCTCGGCGGGCTGATGGAAGCAGCGGCGGCGACGATGGATTTCGAACGCGCCGCCATCGTCCGCGACCGCCTTCGCGCGCTGACGTACATTCAGGGCAGTCAGGCGATCAACGCCGGCGACGACGCGACCGACGCCGACGTCATCGCGCTGGCGTGCCACGCTGGAACGATATGCATCCAGGTGTTCTTCATTCGCGGCGGGCAGAACTGGGGCCACCGCGCCTTCTTCCCGGCGCACACCGCCGACGTCGCCGAGGACGAGGTGCTCAGCGCTTTCCTCGCTCAGTTCTACGACGATGTCCCCGTTCCGCGCGAAGTCCTGCTCGACCGGACGCTCGTCGAGCACGACCTCATGGCCGACGCACTGTCGGATCGCGCGGGCAAGCGGGTTGCCCTGCGCGCGCCTCAACGCGGATCGGCGAAGCGGCTGATCGACCAAGCGAAGCGCAACGCCGTGGAGGCGCTCGACCGCCGCCTCGCGGAATCGACGACGCAGGGCAAATTGCTGGCGGAGCTGGCGGAGACATTCGACCTCGCCGAGCCGCCAAAGCGCGTCGAAGTCTATGACAACAGCCATATCCAGGGCACGAATGCGCTGGGCGCAATGATCGTCGCCGGGCCAGAAGGCTTCCGCAAGAATGCCTATCGCAAGTTCAACATGAATGATGCGAGCATCACCCCGGGCGACGACTTTGCGATGATGAAGGCGATGCTCGGGCGACGCTTCGTCCGCCTCGAACGCGAGGACCCCGACCGGACAAGCGGCGACTGGCCCGACCTTTTGCTCATCGATGGCGGGCGCGGACAATTGAACGCCGTGCTCGAGGTGATGGGCGACCTCGGCGTCCACAACGTCTGCGTCGTCGGCGTCGCCAAGGGCCCCGACCGCAACGCCGGGCGCGAGACGTTCTACCTCGCCGACGGGCGCGAAATGACGTTGCCGATGAACAGCCCCGTCCTCTTCTTCCTCCAGCGCCTTCGCGACGAGGCGCATCGCTTCGCCATCGGCGCGCATCGTGCCAAGCGGTCGAAAGCGATCGTCGCCAACCCGCTCGACGATGTCCCCGGCATCGGCCCGGCGCGAAAACGGGCGTTGCTGATGCATTTCGGCACCAGCCGGGCGGTGCGCGGCGCAACCCTCGCCGACCTCGAGAAAGCCCCTGGGATCAGCAAGGCGACGGCCGCCTCCCTGCACGGCCACTTTCATCCGCAAGGGTGACGGTGCGTGTTAGGTGGCGCTACCGCCGGTCGCCGACGCGCGTCCACGTCTGTGTCTGGCACACCAACCCCGGAATGATGCAGCCGCTGACTTCGAGCGCGTCAGAGCCGACCTGCGCGAGACTCCCATCGACCGTCCGCCCGAGGTCGGGGACAAAAACCGTCCCCGACCAGTGACCGGGACCGTCGGCCACCAAACCCCGAAATAGCTGCGTTCCGACAAGGCGGTCGGTCCCGCCGTTCGCCGCCTCGTCCTTTGCGCGGCCGCTCGCCCAGACGACGGTGCCGCACAAGCGCGAGCCACACGGTGCCATACCAACCTCGACACTGCCGGCGGGGTTGCGCCATGTACCGGCAAGGCGCGCGGCGGTGACGGTAGGGATCGCCAAAACGACAGCGACGGCGACGGCGGGCAGGCGATGCATAACGGACTCCCGTAACGACACAATGCAGGCTAACTAGTGGCAGCTGGACACGGTCTGAACGGAGACAACCATGGCGCTGACGCTCTACACTGCGGCAACGCCCAACGGGTACAAGGTGTCCGTCGCGCTCGAAGAACTCGGGCTACCGTATGACGTTCGCAAGATCGACATGATCGGCGGTGAGCAGAAGCAGCCGTGGTTCCTCGATATTTGTCCTAACGGGCGTATCCCGGCGATCGTCGATCACGATGTTGCGGGAGGCTTCGCCGTGTTCGAATCGGGCGCGATCCTGATGTACCTCGCCGAAAAGACCGGGCGACTGATGCCGGCCGATGTCACCGGGCGCAGCCGTGTCGTGCAGTGGCTGATGTTCCAGATGGGCGGCGTCGGTCCGATGATGGGGCAGGCCAACGTCTTCTTCCGCTATTTCCCCGAGAAAATTCCTGCCGCCATCGCCCGCTATCAGGGCGAGGGCCGCCGCCTGTTCACCGTCCTCGACGGCCAGCTCGCAAAGACCGAATATCTGGCGGGCGACGACTATTCAATCGCCGACATCGCTAACTGGTGCTGGACGCGGATCGCGGCGTGGTCGGGGATCGAAACCGACGGCCTGCCCCATCTCGCCCGCTGGTCGGCGGCGATCTCCGCCCGTCCGGCGGCGATCAAGGGCATCACGGTGCCCGAGGATTCGAGCGCGCGGCTGAACGACGCCGACGCCGCGAAGACGATCGCCGCCAACGCCCGGTCGATTCTCGAAATGGGCAAACCGGCCTGACCGCGATACGGTCGATACATCACCAAGGGGGAACGACAATGTCACATTCGATGCCATGGACAATCGGGGCGCTGGTCCTTGCGCTGGTCGTTTACGTCTGGGCGATGCTGAAGGTGGGGCAGGCACGCGGCAAGTACGGTGTCGCCGCGCCCGCAGTTACGGGTGCCCCGGAGTTCGAGCGCGCGTTCCGGGCGCAGCAGAATACGGTCGAGCAGATGGTGCTGTTCGTCCCCCTCCTCGGTCTCGCTGCCTTGGTGTGGGGCGACATCGCCGCCGGGGCCTATGGCCTTGTCTGGTGCCTCGGCCGGATTTTGTACATCGAAACCTACAGTCGCGGGGCGAACCGCAGCGCGGGCTTCATGCTTTCGGCCGGAGTGTCGCTCGGCGTTCTGATCGCCGTGATCGTCACCTTCGGTCTGCGGCATCTCGGCGTCGGCTAAATCCCGCGGAAGGTCGTGAAGGCGTCGACCGGCGCCCGCCGCGTCCGCACCACATTGGCCGGATCGGCGGCGTCGGCGATCCCGATCGCCATGCCGCAGAACAGCATTCGCTCGGGCGGCAAGTCGAGGAAAGTACGGACCGTGTCCGGATAGACCGCCCAGCACTCCTGCGCGCAGCTATCGAGTCCTTCCT
>JANYFA010000015.1 GCA_025362895.1 Sphingomonadaceae bacterium
TTGTGCAGGGCGGTGACAAAGCAGGCCACGGGAGCGCCGGTGTTTTGCTGAGCGCGGCGGAGTAAAATCCGGCCAGTGGTAGGTTTGCCCTTTTGGGGGGCGGCCGGGGATGTTTGCCGTGGAAGTCTATGCCGCCGTCCGGCGTTTCGTGTTTATCGAGGGCAACAGCCGGCGCGAGGCAGCGCGGGTATAGCAGGGATCGACCCGCATAATGCCGGTGCGACGGCATCAGCGCCTTGTTGACCAGGGTCGATCTTGGCGCTATTGGATGTAAACCATCACGCGAAAGCCCGTATGCCGGTCCCATTGCCGATCCTCGAGTTGACGCACGGCCAGGCGATGTGGGCGCTGGCGTACGGGCAGGTACCGCCGCGGCGGCTGCTCGACCAGGCGCGGTATCTGCGGACGCTTGGCATTCCGTTCAGCGCCGACGAACAGACGGTCGGCCGCGGAAACCGCCTGACCTATGATTACGCCCGGCTGGTCGAGACGGGGTTCGGGTTGCTCGGGCTGAGCTACGGACTCCGCCCGCGCGATATCGTCGGCGGGCTGATCGGGGACCGAGACGGCATGCGCGCAGCGTATGCGACGATGTACCTTGAGCAGCCGCTCGGCGCGTTGACCGCCGACTGGGTCAAGAGCCGAGGCCGACTTAAGCCGATGCTGGCGAACGAGTATTTTATCCGCATGCATGAGCGCCACGGCGATGCGCCGGGCAACTTCGACGTGATCGGTCCGGGCGAGGCGAAGGATCCAGGCGAGTTGCTCGAGCCGGTCGAGCGCTACCCGGGCGAACGGGCACGTCGCGTGGTCCCGGCGGTGCGGCACATCCTTCAGTGGGTGGTCTGGGCGCTCGAAGCGCCGCCGACGCCGTCAGGACCCAAGCCACGCAAAGCGAAGACAGCGTAAGCCTTCCTATAACTCATTAGAAGATAATGCACGCGAGATAGAGGAGCGGATATGATCGAACTGGACGCAACCCAGGTGATGCCAACGACCCGCAAGACGATGTCCGTCGCCGCGGGCGGATCGGCGACGACAGTCGTCGACCGCCCGCTGGCCGCGCTGCGCCCCGACCCTGGCAACCCGCGGCTGCACAGCCGCGCCCAGGTCAAGGCGATCGCGCGGTCGATCGAGGCGTTCGGCTTTAACGTGCCCGTGCTGATCGACGCGCAGGACCGGATCGTCGCCGGGCACGGGCGAGTGGCGGCGGCAACCCTGCTCGGGCGCGCGACGGTCCCGACGATCATGCTGCGTCACCTGACGCCGGCGCAGGCGAGCGCGTTCATGATCGCCGACAACCGGCTGACCGACACGTCGACGTGGGACGACCGGCTGCTCGCCGAGCAGCTCCGGAGCCTTGCCGACCTCGACCTGACGTTCAGCCTTGAGGCGACCGGGTTCAGCATGGGCGAGATCGACTTCCGCATCGAAGGTCTCGGCGACGCGATCGACGGCGAGGCTGACGCCGACGACAGGCCGATCCCGGCGGCCGATGTCGCTGTGACCCGCGCGGGCGACCTATGGCAGCTTGGCACCCACCGTTTGCTCTGCGGGTCGGCGCTCGATGCGGCGGCGTATACGACGCTGCTCGCCGGCGACCGCGCGGCGATGGTGTTCACCGACCCGCCGTATAACGTGAAGATCGGCGGTCATGTCTCCGGGCTCGGCCGCATCCGCCACCGCGAGTTCGCGATGGCATCGGGTGAGATGGACGGGGCCGCGTTCACCGCGTTCCTAACCGACGCCTGTCGGCTGATGGCGCAGCACAGCGAGCGCGGTGCGCTCCATTATCTGTGCATGGACTGGCGCCATCTCGGCGAGCTTCTTGCTGCCGGTGGCGCGGTTTACGACAGCCTGCGCAACGTGTGCGTCTGGGCGAAGGACCAGGCCGGGATGGGGTCGCTTTACCGCTCGGCGCACGAGCTGGTGCTGGTGTTCCGGGTCGCGGGTGGCGGCCACCGCAACAATGTCGAGCTTGGCCGGCATGGACGCCACCGCACCAACGTCTGGCACTATCCCGGCATCGCGGGCTTTCGTCGCGGCAGCGACGACGGTGACCTCCTCGCGCTGCATCCGACGGTCAAGCCGGTGCGGATGGTCGCCGATGCGATCCTCGACTGTACGGCGCGCGGTGATCTCATCCTCGACCCGTTCCTCGGCTCGGGCACGACGCTGCTCGCCGCCGCGCGGATGGGTCGCCGCTCTGCGGGAATCGAGCTCGATCCGCTCTACGTCGACACTGCGGTTCGCCGCTGGGTCCGGCTGACCGGCGATACGCCGATCCTGGCCGCGACCGGCGAGACGTTCGACGCGGTCGCGGCGCGGCGGGAAGGCGAAGGGATCGGTGCCGCTCCTGACGCTCCCGGCGCCCCCGATATCATCGTCGCCGAACCGATGGCGGCTTGTTCGTGGCTGACGACGACCGCGTCGGCTACGGCCGTCCCCCAAAGCACAGCCGGTTCCAGCCCGGGCAGTCAGGTAACCCGCGCGGGCGCCGGCGCGGAACCAAGGGCGCGACCGCGGTCCTCGCCGCCGCGCTCGCCGAGAAGGTCGTCGTCACCGAGAGCGGGCGCCGCCGCCGGATCACCAAGCTCGAGGTGCTGACCAAGCAGCTCGTTAACAAGGCCGCGGGCGGTGACCTCGGCTCGGGCAAGCTGCTGTTCGGCCTGATCGCCACCGCCGGCGACCGCCTGTTCGACCCGGCCCGGGCCATGTCGAAGGATGACGAGGCGGCGCTGGCGGCGGCGTTGGCACGACTGACCGGGCTGAAGGACCTAGGGTGACGCCGCTCGATGACTATCGTACGCTGCTCCGCGGCGACCTCGGCACGTTCGTCCAGCGCGCGTTCGCCGAGCTGTTCCCGGCGACGACGCTCGAATGGAACTGGCACATCGACGCGATCGTCGCGAAGCTCGACGCGTGCCGCCGCGGCGAGATCCGCCGGCTGATCGTCAACGTGCCGCCGCGCAGCCTCAAGTCGCTGTGCTGCTCGGTCGCGTTCCCCGCGTTCGTGCTGGGCCACGACCCGACCGCGCAGCTGATCTGTGCGAGCTACGGCCAGGACCTCGCCGACAAGCTCGCCCGCGACACGCGAACCGTTATGCAGAGCCGGTGGTACGAGGGCGCGTTCGGCCGCCGGCTCGCGGCGGCTCGCCCGTCGCTGCAGGAGATCGTGACGACCGATCACGGGGTCCGGCTTGCGACCTCGGTCGGCGGCGTACTGACCGGGCGCGGCGGCGACTTCCTGATCGTCGACGACCCGCTGAAGCCCGACGAGGCGGTATCCGACGTCCAGCGTCAGAAGGTCAACGACTGGTTCGACGGGACGCTGCTCAGCCGGTTGAACGACAAACGCCGCGGCACCATCGTCGTCATCATGCAGCGCCTCCACGAGGACGATCTCGTCGGCCATCTGCTCGACCGCGGCGACGACTGGGAGGTGCTGTCGTTCCCCGCGATCGCCGAGTGCGACGAGACGTTCGCCATTGCCACGCCGGTCGGGACCCACACCCACCACCGCCGGGTCGGCGACGTGCTCCATCCCGAGCGCGAGCCGCTCGCCGTCCTCGACGGGCTGCGCCGCTCGCTCGGTGCGTACCACTTTGCCGGCCAGTATCAGCAGTCGCCGCGGCCGCTCGGCGGCGGTCTGGTCAAGGAGGACTGGTTCGGCACTTATACCTTGGAGACCCGTCCGGCGGCGTTCGAGCGTATCGTTCAGAGCTGGGACACGGCGAGCAAGGCGACCGAGCTCGCCGACTTCTCGGTCTGCACGACGTGGGGCGCAACCGACGACGACCGCTACTTCCTCCTCGACGTGTTCCGCGTCAGGCTCGAATACCCCGACCTCAAGCGCGCGGTCCGCGACCTCCACGCCCGCTACCAGCCGCAGACCGTCCTCATCGAGGATAAGGCCTCGGGCATCCAGCTGATCCAGGATCTGCGCCGCGACGGCCTGCACGCCGTTACCCCCTACAAACCCCAGGTCGAAAAGGTCATGCGGCTCCTCGCGCAGACCCCGACGATCGAGGCGGGCCGGGTGCTGCTGCCGGACGTGGCTCCCTGGCGCGCCGCCTACCTCCACGAGCTGACGTCGTTCCCCAAGGGCCGCCATGACGACCAGGTCGACTCGACCGCACAGGCGCTCGAATGGTTCTCAACCGGCGGCAAGGTGCCGGGGCTGATTAGGTTCGCCCGCGAAGAGATGAAGCGGATCCGTGCCGAGCGTGGGGGCGGCTGACTCCTCTCGGCGTCGAGCACTACGCTGAGCGGCGACCTATCGGACCCCTAAGCCGTGAGCATTCCCAGTCCACCATGGTGTTTTGAAAAATCGGATGCCGACTTTCGTTACCGTTCTAACATTCTTACGCGCTCCAGCCCACATCGATGTTGTAGGTTGCACCTGTCCCGAAGCCTGCTTCCGGCGAAGTGAGATATGTTAGAAGGCTCGAGGCTGGCCACGAGCACTCGAATAGGTCATTTGAAGCCGTGACATGTGGCCTTCACCCAACCTCTTCAAATCGTTGCACCGCAGCGCGAGCGCGCGCGACCGGCGGCTGTGTCAACATGCCTCTTTAGGCAATTGACCCATGCCACCGCCCTCTTTACTGGAAGTGTCGACAAGTAACAACTCGGGTGGCATCATGCGCGTGATCGGTCTTATCACGGCAGCGTTGGCCTTGGCGGCACCGATTACCGCGCAGGCCTTTGTGCCGACTGGCCCATTGAGCTGGACGATTTTCTCGGGCGGTTCGACTCTCAGCGGCAACGGCAACACTGCACAGACGATCGACGGCGGCAGTTTCGTTTTCACATCGGTTAACGCGCCGTCGCCGACGATCTTCGTTTCGGGCCAGGGTAACAGTCCAAACGGATACCATTTCGAAGTCGACCTCGATTATACGTTGACGGTCCATGGACCAGCCCCAAGCTTTGTTCCGATCTATTTTAGTTGTTCCCCGACTGGTGCACCCTGCCCGTCGCCGAACGGCAACGGTTCTCTCAAATCTGTGTTCAATGCTGAAGGCACATATGCAATGGGCGGCGCATCGGTCGCCTTGCAGACGTACGTCAACCAGTTTCGGGTCGGCGGGTGCGACACCGACACCTTCGGCCGAGGTTACGGCGACTGCGGCATCCTTTCGTATGTGGCCGCCCTCGACGCCTCGGAGTATGCTTTTAATCTCACCGGCACGGCCGGAGCGTTCGTCGTGCCCGTTCACATGAAGCTGCTCGGGGACCTCGACGGCGGCATGTCAAGTTTCCGCGCGGCGCTCGACCCAACGGTCACACTCAACCCCGATTTCCTCGCGCAGCTGGGTTATTCGGCGAGCGATGTGACGATCGACTTCGACGGGGTCGGCAACACGACGAACTCAGCAGGGGTTGCGGCGTTCGCCGGCGGTGCCGGAGCGGTCCCCGAGCCGACATCGTGGCTGATGATGCTCGGGGGATTCGCGGTGATTGGCACCGGGCTGCGCCGCCGCCGCATAACTGACGCGCTCGCTTAGGCCAGCCCCAGCACCTTTTGCGTCTAGCGCATGGCAGCGTCGTCCGCTCAATCGAGGGTCACGTCCGCCGAATTAATGAAAGTCTATTTTTAGGGCCGAGGACGACGTGAACGGCTGTCTTTGGAATCTACCTAGCGTTACGCGTCCGTTAGACCGCCTACCATCCGACCCACATCCTGTAAGTCGGAGTCGAAACGGGACCCTATCAAGCCGAAGCATAACCCTTTCGAATTCTGCGACAAATCTGTTATTTACTGGGGTCCCGCGCGGCGCC
>JANYFA010000019.1 GCA_025362895.1 Sphingomonadaceae bacterium
GATGACCCGGCCGTCGAGCCGGAGATGGCGGCTTTCGCATAGCCGCTGCGCGTCGGAGCGCGATTTCGTCAACCGGGCGAACCACAACCATTTGTCGAGCCGCAACCCCTGACCATGGACCAAGTGCTACCTTCCTTTCATTTGCTTGAGAATCGCGAATGGGGAATCGGATGGTGCGTCGATCGGCTCGACGCGGCGCGGTTCGGCGCGCCCGGAGTTCTTGATTCCGCCCCATGCAAACGCCGCCGCCCCGTCGACAAGCCGGGGGCGATAGCCGAGCGCGCGCATCAGCCGGACGAATGGCTCGCGGCTCATGCCGACGCTGGCGATCCAGTTGGCATCGGGGACGAACGGCGTGCGCCCCTCGCGCTGGCCGTGCATGGCGCGGGCGAGCCGGTCGACCATGTCGATGCGAACGGCGCAGGTCGCCCCCTGGCCCAGCACCCAGAAACCGGCGACCGCGTAATTAGCGGACGGCACGGCGGCAGCGACGTCGATCGTGACCAGCCCCGCCGCCGGGGGTGGGGGCAACACGGCATGGCCCGCCGCAACCGCCCACAGCGCCAGCCGCCACCGCGTCGGTTCCGGGCGCAGCGCGGCGGCGATGAACACGTGGACGACGCCGATGCGGACTCCGGCGGCGACAAGCGATTTACGATCGGCGCGGGTAAGCGCCTCGACCTGGCTGCCGACGTCGGCGCGGAGCAGGCATCCCATTGTTTCGATCAGCCGGACGATCAGCCCGCGCGCCGCCGGCGATACGGCCGCCCCCAGAGCGGCGACGCGCGTCAACGGACCGAGCTGCGTCGCACGACACGCGGCGAACCACGCCGCCAGCCGGTCGCTGACGGCGCGACGATCGGTGAACGGGATATGTTCGAGCGCGCGGTCGATTTCGATGCGCGGATGAAGAGCGTCGCGCCCGGCGGTCAGTCTGCCGACCCGGCTGCCGCACCACAGGATGCGCGGTGGGGCGACGCCGTCGAAGGCAAGGGCGAAGTCGGCATCGGGGGCGGCAACAAGCGCGGCGCATCGCCGGGTGAACTCGCGCGGCAGATGCCGTTCGGCGGCGGCGAGGAGCATCCGCTTTTCACCCGCCCGCGCCGTTGGATCGGCGGTAAAAACAAAGCCGTCGAGGGTGCCAATGACCTCGCCTTCGACCGCAACGCTGCCGTCGGGGTCGACCTCGACGCGCTGTTCACCCTTGATCTTCAGGTCCTTGAGCAGGACCGCCGTCCGCCGGTCGACAAAGCGCTGGGTCAGCTTGGCGTGGAGCGCATCCGACAGGCGGTTTTCGAGCTCGCGGGTCCGGTCGGCCCACAGCGCGCCATCGGCGAGCCAGCCGGGGCGATGGGCGACATAGGTCCATGTCCGCGCCGCCGCGATCCGGTCGGCGACCTGCCCGATATCGCCGCCGACATTGTCGAGCGCGGCGACCTCACTCGCGATCCATGCGGCGGGCAAAGTACCGTCGCCCTCGCTCAGGTGGCGGAAGACGCGCCCCACGAGCCGCGCGTGCTGCTCAGCCCCGGTCTTGCGGAAATCGGGGAGCCCGCACGCCGCCCACAGCCGGGTGATCCGCCCACGCCCATGAGCGCGCTCCATCACCCACGGTTCACCCGCCAGTCGTTTGAGAACGGCGAGGTCGATGGCGTCGTCGCCGCGCACCAGCTCGGCGCGCGGCGGGCGTTCGTCGAGCGAGGCGATCAACCGGGGCAGCGTCGTCGTATCGGTCCGCGCGTTGCGCCACGTCAGCTGTTCGAGTGGCGGAAAGACATGGCTCTCGATCTCGGCGATCTCTTCGGGCTCGAAGGTCGACACCGCGTCGTGGCCAAGCTGGACGACGCCGAACGTTCCGTCTTTTTGGAAGCGCCCCGCCCGTCCGGCGATCTGCGCCATCTCGCTGACGGTCAGGCGGCGGTGGCGCTTGCCGTCGAACTTGCCAAGGCCGGCGAAGGCGACATGGGCGATATCCATGTTCAGCCCCATGCCGATCGCGTCGGTCGCGACAAGATAATCGACCTCGCCCGACTGATACATCGCGACCTGCGCGTTGCGCGTGCGCGGCGACAGCGACCCCATAACGACCGCCGCCCCGCCCTTGTGCCGTCGCAGCATCTCCGCAAGCGCATAGACTTCCTGAGCGGTGAAAGCGACGATCGCCGTCCGCCGGGGCAGCCGCGACAGCTTCTTCGGCCCGGCATAGGTCAGCGTCGAAAAGCGCGGGCGGGTGATGATCTCGGCGTGCGGAAGCAGGCGGCGGATCAGGGGACGCAGCGTCTCCGATCCCAGGATCATCGTCTCGTCACGCCCGCGCATATGGAGGATGCGGTCGGTGAAGACGTGGCCGCGCGACGGATCAGCGCCGACCTGCCCTTCGTCGAGCGCGACGAACGCGACCTCGCGGTCGGTCGGCATCGCCTCGGCGGTGCACAGGAAATAACGTGCCGTGTCGGGCAGGATTTTCTCCTCACCGGTGATCAGCGCGACCTGGGCCGCGCCCTTGATCGCAACGACGCGGTCATAAACCTCGCGCGCCAACAGGCGGAGCGGGAAGCCGATCATGCCGCTCGAGTGGCCGCACATCCGTTCGACCGCGAGGAATGTCTTGCCGGTATTGGTCGGGCCGAGCACCGCCGTCACCGGACGGACATCAGCGGGGCGGATATTGGCCGGGCGCAAGCCGCTCACCGGCCCGAACTGAGGCTGGGAGTGCCCGGATCGACGGCGGGCGGATGGCGGCGCGCGGCTCGGCTCATTGCATCCTTTGGTAGGACCATGGGCTGATTTGAAAAGTGCCACGCCCACGTCGCGATTTCAAGTGAACCTTAGAAGTCGCTCGCTTCGCCGCACACGGGCCTGGGGCAAGTTGACTTGCTGTTAAGCACGTTACACCACAACGTCAGCGGGAAGGCGGGGTTCCGACGTGTTTCAATCCGACACCAACGGCTTTGCCGCCAGCGCTGGATTCACCGACGTGACGATGGCGACGCCGCGTCCGGGGCGCGTCATCCTGCTGCCGCGCGCGCCGGCGTCGCGCTTCGACTGGGACCGTTTCGCCGACCTCGACCTCGTCGTTGACCTCGGTCAACGCATCGGCAGCCGCGACTGGTGGCTCGGCCTCGGTCTGGTCGCGACGCTTTGCCTCAGCGCGATTGGGGCCGGCAGCCACCTGACGCCGCTACCCGTTGCTTTCCACCTCATGACCCCGGCGCAAGCCGATGATGCCCGTCCCGATTCGATCGCACCGCTCGCCAACGGCGCAACGACCGGCCGCCTCGCGACGCCGACGCGCCTCGTCGAAGCGCTCGCCGAAATCCCCGAACGCCCGCGGCTCGAATTGACCGCGCGGATCGGGCGCGCCGACAGTCTCGCCGCCGCATTGCGCCGCGCCGGAGTAGGCCGCGACGATGCCACCGTCGCCGCCGAGCTGATCGGCAGCGCCGCTCACGGCATCGCTCCGGGCACTGGGGTCGACCTCGTCCTGGGGCGCCGCGCGACAAGAACGGTGCCGCGACCGCTCGATACGCTAAGCTTGCGCGCGGCCTTCGACCTTCGCCTCGAACTGGCCCGCGTTGACGGCGCGCTGACCCTCAGGCGCGTCCCCATCGCGGTCGACGACACGCCGCTCCGCGTCACCGGGACCGTCGGCGGCAACCTCG
Source organism: Sphingomonadaceae bacterium (assembly GCA_025362895.1). Lineage (GTDB taxonomy): Bacteria > Pseudomonadota > Alphaproteobacteria > Sphingomonadales > Sphingomonadaceae > Polymorphobacter_B. The sequence continues at coordinate 3,663 of JANYFA010000019.1, forward strand.
TTCGCGCGATTCGCGCGGCGGGGGTGCCGGCGTCGCAGGCGACCGAATATCGCCAGAACCTCGCTTATGTCGTCGACCTGCAGCGTCAGGTCGGTCGGCGTGACCGCTTCGACGTCATTCTCGCCCATCGCCATGCCGCGACCGGCGAAAACGAAACCGGCGCCCTGTTATACGCCGCCCTCCGCCCCGAACGCGGCAATCCTGTCGAGCTGATGCGCTGGTCGTATGCGGGTCGCCCGGCGTTCTTCCGCGCTAACGGCGAGAGCGCGCGCAAGGGGCTGATGCGGACGCCGGTCGACGGCGCACACGAAACGAGTGGCTTCGGGCTGCGTTTGCACCCAATTCTCGGCTACTCGCGGCTCCATCAGGGGACCGACTTTGGGGCTCCCACCGGCGCGCCGATCATGGCGGCGGCGGCGGGCAAAGTGACCTTTGCCGGCTGGCACGGTGGCCACGGCAATTATGTTCAGGTTCTCCACCGCCCCGGCCTGATGACCGCTTATGGCCATATGAGCCGGTTCGCGGTGAAGCCGGGTGCGACCGTCGCGCAGGGGCAAGTGATCGGCTTCGTCGGCTCGACTGGCCTGTCGACCGGACCGCACCTCCACTACGAAGTCTGGATCAACCAGAAGCCCGTCGACCCGACCAACATCAAGTTCACCGGCGGCACCACCTTGGCCGGTGGCGAGATGGCAAAGTTCGGCGCGGAGATGGCGCGGATGCGGGGGTTGAAGGCGGCGGGGACCCAAACCGCCGACGCGGGCGTGGCGAAGGCGCGACGGCGGGGCTAGCCCGCCGGTCCCGCGATCGCCTTTTCGATCGCGGCGGTCACTTCGGGCGAGTCGGGCTTGGTACCGGACGCGAACGATCCGACGATCTTGCCGCTACGATCAACGAGATACTTGTGGAAGTTCCACTTCGGCGCTTCGCCCGCACCCAGTGTCGCCGCCGCCCATGCAAAGAACGGCGTCGCGTTCGGCCCCTTGACGACGCTCTTCTCGCTGAGCGGGAAATTGATGCCGAACTTCGATTCGCAGAACTGCTTGATCTCGGCGTTGGTCTTGTACTCCTGACCCATGAAGTCGCCCGAAGGCACGCCGATGACGGTGAAGCCCTTGTCCTTGTACGTCGTCTGCGCCTTTTCGAGCGCCTCGTACTGCGGGGTGAAGCCGCAGAAGCTCGCGGTGTTGACGACGAGCAGGACCTTGCCCTTGTACTGGCTGAACGGCATCGGCTTACCGTCGATCGTCGTCATGTTGATGTCATACGCGGTGTGAACCCCCGGCGGGGCAACGGGCGTCGCGGCGAAGACGCCCGACACGGCCGCGACGCCGGCGAGGAGCGGCGCGCCGATGGCGGCGAACAGGGCGAGCTTCTTCATCGAATTGTCTCCAACGGCAATGTTTCACTATCCAACCACATTCGTGCGTCGTCGTCGAGGAGCGGTCCAACCGCTGCGGCGACACGCCCGTGATAGGCGTCGATCCACGCGACCTCCGCCGGGGTCAGCAACGCGACCTCTATCAGCGCCCGGTCGATCGGAGCGAGGGTCAGCGTCGTGAAGCCGAGCATCGTTTTTTCGGCGCCAGCGATCTCGCGCGGCTCGACGAGGACGAGGTTCTCGACGCGGATGCCGTATTCGTTCGCTTTGTAATAGCCGGGCTCGTTCGACAGGATCATGCCCGCGCGGATCGGTTCGTCGCCCATCGCGCCATAGCCGCCCGCCGCCGTCGCAATGCGGGCCGGGCCTTCGTGCACCGCGAGATAGCTGCCGACGCCGTGGCCGGTGCCGTGCGCGTAATCGAGCCCCGCCGCCCACAGGAATTGCCGCGCAAGCGCATCGAGCTGGTTGCCGCGCGTCCCGTCGGGGAAGACGGCGCTCGCCAGCGCGATGTGGCCCTTGAGAACGCGCGTGAAGCGGTCGCGCATTTCCGCGCTTGGGCGTCCGACGGCGAGGGTTCGCGTCACGTCGGTCGTCCCGTCGCGGTACTGACCCCCGGAGTCGACGAGGAACAGCGAGTCTGACTCGATCGCCCGGTTGGTTTCGGGCGAGACTCGGTAGTGGACGATGGCGCCGTTCGGGCCGCTGCCTGAAATCGTGTCGAAGCTGAGGTCCTCGAGTTGGTTGGTCGCGTCGCGGAACTGCCGCAGCTTCGCCGCCGCGCCGATCTCGTCGAGGCCGCCTTTCGGGGCTTCCTCCGCGAACCAGGCGAGGAAGCGCGTCAGCGCCGCGCCGTCGCGTAGGTGGGCTGCCTTGCTGCCGGCGATTTCGGTCGCGTTCTTGACGGCTTTCGGGACGACGCACGGGTCGCGCGCCTCGATGATGGTCGCGCCGTCCAGCGCCTCGAACACCGCCGCGACGGCGGATGTGGGGTCGACGACGACGGTGCCGACCAGCGCAGCGAGCGCCGCTGGGAAGGCGGAGCGGCCGGCGATGCGGACGGTCGGCCCCAGATGCGCGCGGACCTCGGGCGACAGCTTGGCGGCATCGACGAACAGGTCGGCGGTCGCGTCGGCGTGGAGCAGCGCAAAGGCGAGCGCGACCGGGGTGTGATCGACGTCCTTGCCGCGGACATTCAATACCCAGGCGATCGAATCGAGCGCGGTGACAACCGCCGTCGCGGCCCCGCGCTCGCGCAAACCCATGGCGATACGTTCGCGCTTGACGGCACTGGTCTCGCCCGCGAACTCGTCGGCATGCACCTCGAGCCGCGCCGTCGACGGCAGCGGACGGTCGGCCCACACTGCGTCGACCGGGTTTGCCGCCAGCGCGATCAGGCTTGCGCCCTTCGCCGCGAGCGCCGTGCCGGTTGCGCGGACCCAGTCGCGGGTGTGCAGCCAGGGGTCGAAGCCGATCCGGTCGCCGGGGTTCGCGTTCGCCACGAGCCAGTCGGCGGTCGATGTTGCCGGGACCGCGACATAATCGAACGAGCCGCCGTCGACCTGCGCGCGGACTTGCAGGGTATAGCGTCCGTCGGTGAACATCGCGGCCTTCGCCCCGAGCACCGCCGCCGACCCGGCCGACCCGCCGAACCCCGTTAGCCACGCCAGCCTCTGGGCATAGCCGCCGACATATTCGCTCATATGTTCGTCGGTCAGCGGCACGACGAAGCCGGCAACGCCGTCGCGGGCAAGTTGGTCACGCAAAGCGGCGAGGCGGGCGGCATGGGTCGACATGAGCGGTGTCCGATGGTTTCGCTGTCATTCTAGGCGCGACGGCGACAACGGGAAAGCGGCGCGGCGCGATGTGCGGCGATTGCTAGGGCGGCGAGTGACCGGGCGACGATTGGCAGGGCGGCGGGTCCGCACTAGGCTGACCACAACGGGGGAGCCTGCCAGTGACGGTCAATCGCGACGACGCCTATGTCAAAGTCCTGTCGCGCAGCCTCGACCGCATCCTCGACCTGCAAAAATATGCCGAGGCGAAGAACGCCTCACTGCTCGCTTTTTCATCGGTGTGGATCGCCGGGCTGGTCAACGCGCTGGCGTCCGGCCAACGGGTTCCCCCCGGCTTTCGCACCGCCGGTATGTTCGCGCTCGGGCTGTTCATCACCGCGGCGATGACGGCGATATCGTCGCTGTTGCCGCGCTTCATCCATGCGCCTGACGACGATAGCGACAGCGGGGGTCCGAACATGCTGTTCTTCGGCGACATCGCGCGGACGCCGGTCGCCGATTATGTGGCCGAGGCACAGCGGCGCTATTTCCCGGACGAAGGCTGTTTCGCGACGGCGGCGCTGTTTACCGACCTGCATCGCCAGATCGCGATCGTCAGCCGGATCAGCATGCGGAAATTCCGCCTGTTCAACCGCGCCGCGACCGCCGCTCTGCTCGGCATCGCGACGTTCGCCGTACCGGTCGCCGGGTTGATCGTGACGGCGCTGCGGTAGCGTTGCGGCCTGACCCGGCAGGGGTGTCCTTCATTCGAGACCGCCAAGGCGTGGCGTGCAGTCCGGAACGGTCATAAAACCTAAGCGAAGCGGAGCGTGCGGCAAATTGCCCGGAGCGCGTCCGTGGTCGGCGCAGGGCCCCGGACAGCGGGCCGACGCCGTGGGATCGACAGGCGCAATGTGCTATCGCAGCGCGTGCCGCTGAACAACGGCGCTCATTTGCGTAACCCGACAGTCGATTTTAAGCGTCGTTTTTGGAGTCCGGGCATGAATGTGGCGTCGATCCTGCGAGACAAGGGCAACACCATCATTTCGGTTCTGCCGAGTACCGCGTTGATGGACCTCGTCGCCACGATCGCCTCGCGGCGGATCGGCGCGGTACTCGTGCTCGACGAGGCCGGCCGTCTCGCCGGCATCGTCAGCGAGCGTGACGTCGTCAAGGCCCTCGCCGCCAAGGGACCCCAACTCCATACCGTCAACGCTGGCGATGTGATGACGCGCGACGTCACGACGGTCAGCCCCGCGACGACGATCAACGAGGCGATGGACCTGATGGATCGCGGCTATTTCCGTCACCTGCCGGTCATCGACCATGGCGCACTGGTCGGCATCATCAGCGTGCGCGACGTCGTGCGCGCACGGATCGATCGGCATGTGGAAGAGAACCAGTCGCTGATCTCGTATATCAACACACGGGTTTGATCGACGGAACGAGCGCCGGCCGGATAGCTGCCCAAGCCACTCAAGCATCGGACCGCCAAACGCTGTCTCGGTCCGCGCTGCGGTCGCACGCCGCCGGCATACCGTAGCCCCCGGCCTGTTCCCGCGCTAAGCCCGCGCCATGACCCAGCCCCCCGTCGCCGCGCGTATCCCGCACACCGCCACCCACCACGGCATTGTCCGCGACGACCCGTATGACTGGCTGCGCGACCCCGGCTATCCCACGATCGACGACGCTGCCATCCTCGCCCATCTCGCCGCCGAGAACGCCGCGTTCGACACCTGGCTCGCGCCGCACGGCGATCTGGTCGAAACGCTGTTCGCCGAGTTGAAGGGCCGGGTGAAGGACGATGATGCCGGGGTGCCGGTCCGCGACGGCGATTTCGATTATTGGTGGCGCTTCGAACCCGGCGGCCAGTACCGCGTGTGGCTGCGGCGACCGGCGGCGGGGGGCGACGACGCGGTCATCTTGTCCGAACCCGTAGAGGCGGCGGGCAAAGCGTATTTCCGCCTTGCCGGGATCAGCGTCTCCCCCGATGGCCGCCGGGCCGCATGGACCGCCGACGACGACGGGTCCGAACGCTTCAAGCTGTTCTTGCGCGATCTCGCGACCGGGGCCGACACGCTGGTGGCGACGACGGCAATCGGGATCGCCGTCTGGGCCGCGGATTCGGCAAGCCTCGCGTGGACCGAGGTCAACGACGCCTGGCGTCCGTTTCGCGTCCGCCTCCACCGGCTGGGCGGCGTAGCGTCGGACGGGGAGGACGACGTCATTCTGTATGAGGAAGCCGACGCGAGCTTTTTCGTCGGTCTCGACCGGTCGACCGATCGCAGCCATTTCCTGATCACCGCCGCCGACCATGTCACGAGCGAGGTCCGGCTGATCCGCGCCGCCGACCCGCTCGCCGCCCCGGTCGTCGTCCGCCCGCGGACCACGGGGGTCGAATATGACGTCGATGTTCGCGGCGAAACACTGTTCGTCCGGACCAACGACACCCACGTCAATTTCCGCATCGCCACCGCCCCGCTTGTCCGCCCCGGTGAATGGACCGGGTTGATGAGCGGCGACGACCGCGTCTATCGGCGCGGGCTGACCGCGTTCGCATCGTATCTCGCGCTCAGCGAGCGGGTCGACGGTCTCGACGGCGTCCGGCTGATCTTTCCCGATGGGGCCGAGCGGCGCATCGCCTTCCCCGAGGCGAGCTTCACCGTCGGCATCGCGAGCAACCCCGAAGCCGACGCGCGCCTGCTCCGCCTGAGCTATAGCTCGATGGTCACGCCGACGACGGTCTATGATTATGACGTCGCCGCCGACGCGCTGATCGTCCGCAAGGTCCAGACGGTGCCGAGCGGCTACGACGCCGGCGGCTACCGGACCGAGCGGCTGTTCGCGACCGCGTCCGACGGCACACGCGTGCCGGTGTCGGTCGTCTACCCCGCCGGTTTCCCGCGCGACGGGAGCGGCAAGCTTCACCTTTATGGCTACGGTGCCTATGGTCTGGCGATCCCGCCGAGTTTTTCGGCCAGCCGCCTCAGCCTGCTCGATCGCGGCATCGCTTATGCCATCGCCCATGTTCGCGGCGGCGATGACATGGGCTACCGCTGGTATCTCGACGGTAAACTGGACAAGCGGACCAACACCTTCACCGATTTCGTCGCCGCCGCTCATGCGTTGATCGCCGCCGGGTTCGCGCGTGCCGGGCGGGTGTCGATCTCGGGCGGGTCGGCGGGGGGCACGCTGATGGGGGTCGTCGCCAATTCCGACCCGGCGTTGTGGGCGGCGGTGGTTGCCGATGTGCCGTTCGTCGATGTCCTCGGGACGATGCTCGACGGGTCGTTGCCGCTGACGCCGATCGAGTGGCCCGAATGGGGCAATCCCATCGCCTCGGCCGAGGTCTATGCGGCGATTGCCGCTTACTCGCCGTATGACAATGTCGAGGCGCAGGACTATCCGCCGATGCTTGTGACCGCCGGGCTGAACGACCCGCGCGTGACCTATTGGGAACCCGCCAAGTGGGTCGCGAAGCTGCGCGCGCACAAGACCGACGGCAACCCGCTGTTGCTTAAGGTCAACATGGGGGCGGGGCATGGCGGCAAATCGGGGCGGTTCGAGGCGCTGCGCGAGACGGCGGAGGAATTCGCGTTTATCCTGACCGCTTTCGCGATTACGGATGCGGGATAGTTGTAAAGGAAGTCCGATGCGCTTGCTGCCGATCGTTCTCGCCCCCGCTGTTGCCGTCACCGCGCTCGCCCCCGCTGCCGCTGTCCCCGCCATGCGCGCGCCGCAGCTGGCCGAGGCCGACATCGGTCCGCTCCTCGACGGGCCGCAGCGTTCGGCGGCGAACCGGGCGCGCGATGCCTATCGTCACCCGGTCGAAACGCTCAAGTTCTTCGGGCTGAAGCCGACGATGACGGTCGTCGAGATCACCCCGTCGGGGGGCTGGTACACTGAAATCCTCGCCCCGTTCCTGCGCGACCGCGGCACCTATTTTGCCGCCGGGTCGTTCCCCGGAACCGAAGGCGGCGCGAAAGCGGTCGCCAAGTTCAAGGCGAAGCTCGACGCCGACCCCGGCAGCTACATGAACGTCAAGACCACCGTCTTTGGCAAAGGTCATTACGACATTGCCCCGGCGGGCAGCGCGGACATGGTTCTCACCTTCCGCAACATCCATAATTTCTACATCGGCGGCTACGCGCCTGATGCGTTCAATGCGTTCTTCGCGGCGTTGAAGCACGGCGGTATCCTCGGCATCGAGGAACACCGCCTGCCCGAGGACAAGCCAGACGTGATGCAGAAGACGAGCGGCTATATGAAGGTGTCGGCGGTCAAGGCGCTTGCCGAAGCCGCCGGGTTCAAGTTCGTCGCGGCATCGCCGGTCAACGCCAACCCGAAGGACACCCACGATTATCCGAAGGGGGTGTGGACCCTGCCGCCGACCTATGAGGAAGGCGACACCGACCGCGCGAAATATTCGGCCATCGGCGAATCCGACCGGATGACGTTGAAGTTCGTCAAGCCCTGACCCTGCCGTCTGATCGATCCTCCCCGCACGCGGGGAGGATTGAACAGGTTATTTCGCCAGCGCGTCCAGCTTGGCCTGAAGCGCCACCATCTGCGCCTTCAACGCATCGAGGTCGCTGACCGGTTTGGCGTCTTCGGGCTTGGCGACGAGTGCGGCGCGCCCGGTCAGCATGTCGGCGGCGGCCTGGAACATCGCCATATTCTGCTTGGCCAGCGCCTCGAACGGCTTGAACGCCGTCCCGCCGAAAGCGCCCGCGACCGACTCGCGGAACTGGACCTGGTTCTTGCCGAACGCGGTCATCGCCGCCTCGAGATAATGCGGCACCATCGATTGCATCGAATCGCCGTACATCGCGATCAGCTGGCGCAGGAACGGGACCGGGAGCATGACCTGCCCGCCGTTTTCACCGTCCATCACGATCTGCGTCAGGACATTATGGGTGATGTCTTCGCCGGTTTTGGCATCGAACACCTGAAAATCCTGCCCCGCGCGGGTCATCGTCGCGAGGTGGTCGAGGGTGATGTAACTCGACGTGCCGGTATTATACAGGCGGCGGTTGGCGTATTTCTTGATGATCACCGGCGGAACCGGATCGGCAGGGCGCGCGGCGTCGGTCATCGGCGTTCCAAAAATCATAGTATGCTGCAGTAGCACAAGATAATGCTGCGCCGCAACGTGACGGGCCGTACCGGCGCACGGTGGCGTCTGGCGCTTTGCGTCGCCGGTCGCCGACCGCTATGGCAAGGGTATTCAGGGGAGAGCCAACCATGACCAACATCGTCATCACCGCCGCCAAGCGCACCGCCGTCGGCAGCTTCATGGGGGCCTTCGGCAGCGTCCCGGCACATGAACTTGGGCGCACCGTCATCGCCGCCGCGCTCGCGCAGTCGGGCGTCGCGGCGGACGAGGTCGACGAGGTCATCATGGGCCAGGTGTTGACCGCCGCCCAGGGTCAGAACCCGGCGCGGCAGGCGGCGATGGGCGCGGGCATCGCCAAGGAAGCCCCGGCGTGGGGCGTCAATCAGGTGTGCGGCAGCGGCTTACGCGCCGTCGCGCTGGGCGCGCAGGCGATCATGGCCGGCGACGCGACCGTCGTCATCGCCGGCGGGCAGGAGAGCATGAGCCAGTCGACCCACGCGCAGGCGCTGCGGACCGGCACCAAGATGGGCGCGGTCGAACTCGTCGATACGATGATCAAGGACGGGCTGTGGGACGCCTTCAACGGCTATCACATGGGCATCACCGCCGAAAACGTTGCCGAACAATATCAGATCACGCGCGAGAAGCAGGACGCCTTCGCGGTCGCCAGCCAGAACAAGGCGAGCGCGGCGCGGTCGAGTGGACGCTTCAAGGACGAGATCGCGCCGGTCACGATCAAGGGGCGCAAGGGCGACACCATCGTCGATACCGACGAATATATCCGCGACGGTGCGACGATCGACAGCGTTTCGGGGCTGAAGGGTGCGTTCAAGAAGGACGGCACCGTCACCGCCGCCAACGCCAGCGGGTTGAACGACGGCGCCGCCGCCCTCGTG
>JANYFA010000021.1 GCA_025362895.1 Sphingomonadaceae bacterium
GTCGGCGCGGTACGACCGGCACCGGTCACGGATCGTCGTGCGGTTGAACACGGGGGTCGAGCTGACCTTTCCGCCGCGCCTGGCCGAGGGGTTGGCCGAGGCCTCGGCCGACAGTCTCGCCGAGATCGAGATTAGCCCGGCCGGCCTAGGGCTGCATTGGCCGCGGCTCGATGCCGACCTCTATGTCCCGGCGTTGTTGCAAGGGGTGTTCGGGTCGAAGGGGTGGATGGCGCGCCAGCTCGGTGCCGAAGGCGGGCGGTCGCGGACCCCGGCCAAGATTGCCGCAGCGCGGGCCAACGGCCGTAAGGGTGGCCGGCCGCAGAAAACGGCGGCGGGGTAACGAACAAGGTCGGGTGTAAACCCCGGCGTCAGCTAACAGCGGCGGCGACCCAGACCATATGGAGGGATGGTGCCGACGCCTATTATCCCGACGCCGATTGTCATGCCCCTCAGTTGACGGGCGATGCCGTCGACCTTGGCCTGGAGCCGTCGGTTCGTCGCGCCGAGGCCGGCCCAGGGACCGGTTTTCATGGGGCCGCTCCGGTCGTTCGATTGGCGGATTCCGCGTCGTCGCCCGCTGTGGCTTCCGCCTCGAACTTCCGATGCCCGCGCCGCTTCCATATCGTCATCGCCTGCGCGCCTTGCTCACCCCGGGCGACGGTCGCCAGCTCTATCAGCGCGCCGTAGAGGATAGCGCGATCGTCGTCGAACAGGTCGACGAGGCCGGCCTTGGCGACGAGGCCGCCGAGTTCAATCAGGTAGCGCGTGCGTATCCGGCGGTCCATGACCCAGCCTCGCGTATCGATGCGCCGCCGGCTAGCCTCGATCCGGCGGGTCGCGATGAGCAGCCGTTTCATCGCCGCCGCCGTTGCCGCCAGCGCCTGGCCCACCCGCTTTCCGTCGCCATTGAAAGAAGGCAGCGCCCCGAGCACGCCACGCCTCCTTCCGCTCCGCGTTCTTGTCGGCGAGCGCACCGAGGAGCAGCCCGGCGAGGGTTTCGGGGTCGAACGCATCGGCCCCGGTAGTGACGACGAGTTCGCCGAGCTGCTGGACCTTCTTTGCCTTGAGCGACCGAGCCTTGTCACCCAGCGCTTTCAGCTCCGCATCATAATCCCGGATCTTACGCACCGTCGCCTCCACCACGCCCGTTGAACCCATAGCATGACACCCTAAGTGCGAAGCAGCAAGTCACTCGCCGATGACGAAGGAATGGTGAGTGCGCGCTTATACGTCGTTGCCGACGTGCGCTTGAAGGTGCAGACTAGTGACTACCATGGCGATCTATCATTTTGCAGTTCAAGTTGTGAGCCGCGCCAACGGGTCGAGCGCGGTCGCCAGCGCGGCATATCGCGCAGCCGAGCGGCTGCCCGACGAACGGCTTGGCCGCGATCACGACTTCTCGAACAAGGCGGGGGTGATTCACTCCGAGGTGATGTTGCCCGAAGGTGCGCCGGAGCGGCTGAGTGACCGGGCGGTGTTGTGGAACACGGTCGAGGCGGGGGAGAAGCGCAAGGACGCGCAGCTGGCGCGCGATGTCGAGTTCTCGATTCCGCGTGAGCTGAACCGCGAGCAGGGCGTAGCGCTAGTTCGTGAGTTTGTCGCAAAGGAGTTCGTCGGGCGGGGGATGGTCGCCGACCTCAACGTCCATTGGGATTTTGCGAAGGACGGGACGCCGAAGCCACATGCGCATGTCATGCTGGCGATGCGATCAGTGGCGCCTGAGGGGTTCGGTGCGAAGGTTCGCGAGTGGAACACGCGCGACTTGTTGCAGGGGTGGCGCGAGGCATGGGCGACTCACGTCAACGACCGGCTTGCCAAACTCGGCATCGAGGCGAGGATCGATCACCGGACCTTGGCGGCGCAGGGCATCGACCTTGAGCCGCAGAACAAGATTGGGCCAGCGGGGGCGCGGCGCGAGTTGCGCGGCGAGGTAGCGGACCGGGCGGAGGATCATGTCCGCATCGCGCGCGATAATGGAGCAAAGATACTCGCTGATCCGGCCATCGGCTTGGAGGCGATCACGCGGGGGCAGGCGACGTTCACGGGCCGCGACCTGGCGATGTTTGTCCACCGGCATTCGGACGGCAAGGAGCAGTTCGACGCCGTCATGGCGGCGGTGCAGCGGTCGCCCGAGCTGGTCGCGCTCGGCCGCGATGGGAAGGGCAACGAGCGGTTTACCGCGCGCGAGATGGTCGATGTCGAGGCGCGGCTCGAGGTGTCGTCGTCAGCGTTGGCAGGTAGCCGGCGGCACGGGGTCGGCGACCGGTTCCGGCGTGACGCGCTGGCGTTGAGCGAGGGGCGGGGGCTCACCCTGTCGTTCGAGCAGCGGGCGGCGTTCGTCCATGTCACCGGGGACCGGGGACTGGCGTCGGTGGTCGGTTACGCTGGCAGCGGCAAGTCGGCGATGTTGGGGGTCGCGCGGGAGGCGTGGGCCGCCCAGGGGTATCAGGTGCGCGGGGCGGCGCTGTCGGGGATCGCCGCCGAGAACCTCGAGGGCGGGTCGGGGATTGCGGCGCGGACGATCGCCAGCATGGAGCATCAGTGGTCGCAGGGCCGCGAACGTCTCACGCCACGCGACGTGCTGGTGATCGACGAGGCGGGGATGATCGGCACCCGCCAGATGGAGCGGGTGCTGTCGGCGGCGGCGCAGGCCGGGGCCAAGGTCGTCATGGTCGGCGACCCCGAGCAGCTGCAGGCGATCGAGGCGGGGGCGGCGTTCCGGTCGCTGACCGAGCGGCACGGCGCGGTCGAGATCACCGGCATCCGGCGCCAGCATGACGAGTGGCAGCGCGAGGCGACCAAGGCATTCGCGACGGAGCGCACGGTCGAGGCGATCCGCGCGTATGGCGAGCATGGCATGGTCGCCGCGGCCGAGACCCGTGAGGCGGCGCGCGATGCGCTGGTCGACGGGTGGGAGCGGGCACGGGCGACGGACCCGGCCAAGAGCCGGATCATCCTCACGCACACCAACGCCGAGGTCCGCGACCTGAACGAACTGGCACGGGCGAAGGTCCGCGATGCCGGCGGGCTGGGCGACGACGTGGCGGTGACGGCTGATCGCGGTGAGCGGGTGTTCGCGTCCGGCGACCGGCTGATGTTCCTCAAGAAC
>JANYFA010000029.1 GCA_025362895.1 Sphingomonadaceae bacterium
CTCGTCAAACGCCAGATGTACGGCCGCGCTAACCTGGATTTGCTCAAAGCCCGCCTGATGGCCGCATAACGATGACCGCTGCACGGAAAGTGAGTCAGAGCCCCGGTTCGACGCCGATATATAAACAAAAGTCGCCATGACCCAGTTGCGGTCATCCGGCGCGATCAGGTGGCTACCCAGAACTGGATGCTCGTTCATGCTCGAAGTTAGGCAGACCTGACTGGTCGGCGGTGCGATCTGATGGCATCGTCGCAGCATGCGGGAGGAGATGATGAAGCTCTGGGCGGCAGGACTGTTGTGCGTCGTGACCGGGTGCGGTTCTTTCGTCGCGCCCGTTTCGAGGGTCGGTATTTGGAACCTCGCCGAACAGCGCATCAGCGGTAAGACGAGCGTGATCGTGCCCGGCGACGGCCTTCACCGCGACGTTTCGATCCTGGTCACCATCGGCGTGGACGGGACAGTGCTCGAGGCGAAGGCGCTTCATGATGGCGTCTACCAACTCAACGCCGCACCGGCGCTCGCCGTAGTCCGCGCGTGGCGCTTCCGCCCGCAGCGCTTCGACGGCGCGCCGGTCGAGGCGGTCGGGAGCGTTCAAGTCACCTATGCCACCCCGGAAGTTGCGCCAACGGCCGTCCCGTTTCCCGCCATCGATCTGAAGAAGGCGGTTCTCACGATGACGCGTGGGGCGTGCTTCGGCACTTGCCCCGCTTACACGGTCAGCGTCTCGGGCACAGGACTGGTGCGGTTCAGTACCGAGGACGGGACTATGTCCCGCGCGAGTGAGGTCCACCGACATTATAACGGCAGTGGGGTACTCTGGCCCGGCGTCCACACGGCGCAACTCGATCCAACCGCGGCGGGCGGGCTGATTGATCGCGTTCGGCAGATAGGCTTCCTGGGGCTTAAGAACGAGTACAACTGTCCAGTCACGGACTTATCAGCGACCCAGCTGAGCTTCGCCGCGCCGGGCGTGAAAAAGACGGTGGTCGACTATGTCGGCGAATGCGTCGGCATGCCTCATGCCGTTATCGCGCTTGAGGCTGAGGTTGACCGGGTCACCGGCACTTCCCGCTATGTAAGTGGCACCCCCGAGACGCTGACGCTGCTTGAGAAGGACGGGTTCGACCCGCGCTCCACCGCTGGCGCGGACCTTGCCGCGGCGCTGGCGTTTAGAGCGCGATCATCAAGGAACCCCGATCCGGCGACCACCGCACTTGTCGAGCTACTGCTCGATCGCGGCGTCCGGCTCGACACCACACTCACGCGGCCAGTGCAGTGGGGCGGGGGTGATAGCCGGCCAGGGTCGCGGATTGTGCTTGGGGACTGGCTGCTCGGTCGAGCGGTCGCAGCACGGGATGCTAAGCTGTTCGCGAAGCTCGCCGACCGCGGGGTGCTCGCGCGCGCAAACCCATCGGCGCTAACCGAGATGCTCCAACGTGGCGCCGCGTGCTCGCCCGAGATCGCCGGCGCGCTGATCAGGGCGGGTGCCGAGCCGCGCCGGGCACTTGCTGAAGGCAGCGCCCTCACCGCGGTACGCGAAAGCTATGGCCCATGCGAGGGACGCAGCGAGGACGAAGTCGCGGCGATGGCGACCGCTCTCCTTGATCTCGGCGTCCCGAGCGAGGCGCGCGACAACCTCGGCTGGACTGCGCTCATGGGCGTGAACTCGCCCGCGCTCGCGCGCGCGCTGCTCGCCGGCAAGGCTGACCCGAACGCGCGCGACAAGGATGGGACCACGCCGCTGCTGTCGACCGACGACGATCGGGTGGCACTGATCCTGCTACGCGCGGGTGCCGATCCGCGCGTACAGAACGAGAATGGCACGCTGCGCGCCCAAGCCCTCAAGCATCACATGCCCGCGACCCTGGCTTGGCTTGACGAGCACAAGGTTCAGTAGAACTCAGCGCGATGGCGTCGCGCGGTGCCTCCGACCATCGTGACCCAGAAGAAGACACTCACCCCCTTTCGTCCGTGACCTAAATCCGGTCGTTCATTCAGGTGCACCTCCGGCTTCGACGGGTCCGATTGTCACCTGTGCACTTCTGGAGCATCTTGGATTATAATGGACACTAGCGCGGTCAAATGGGGATCTGGAACTTTGGCTCAGACCGCCGAAGAAAAAATTGCCTACTGGCAGCGGCGCAAAGCCGAAGAAGAAGGACGTGTTCTGACTGCGGCTAATCAGACCGTCCGCGACGTTCATCGTCGGATGGCACTGGCCTATGCGAAGCGACTCGCAGGTGAGCCGATCGAATAGCGGGACGAAAATGATCAGGTTGCAGATCAATCATTCAGCGGAAACGAATACGCAGTGAGCCGCCTCCTCACATTCGATGCCGACGCTTTCGGGGCGATGGCGATATGCCTCGGCACCGCGTTCGTGCTGGGTCTCGTCATTGGCCTCGAGCGTCAGATTCGACAACGTAGTGCGGGTCTTCGAACGATGGTGCTGGTCTCTCTGGGCGCTGCGGCCTTCACCCTGCTCGGCGGTCGCCTGCTGGGCGGCGAAGGGCAGACGCGGATCATTGCCTATGTCGTATCGGGAATTGGCTTCCTCGGAGCAGGGGTAATCATGAAGGAAGGTGCACAGGTCCGCGGGCTGAATACGGCCGCAACCCTGTGGGCGTCGGCCGCTGTCGGCGCGACAGCTGGCGCGGGGTTGCTTGTCGAGGCTAGCCTCGTTACCGCGTTTGTTCTAGCGGGCAACACGCTGCTCCGCCCGCTCGTCGATCTCGTCAACCGGCAGCCGATTGATACCAGCACGGAGGCGCTCTACCGCGTCCATGTCACCTGCGAGCCCGAGGCCGTTGCGGCAGCGCGCGACCTGCTCGATGCCGAACTGGAACGCTTCCATTATCCGGTACGCGAGGTTGAGCTTCTTTCCGACAACGAGGACGTTGTCGAGCTCGCCGCTATCCTCGTGCCCACGACCGCAGCACCAGGAGATCTCGACGCGATTGTCGCCCATCTCGCCAATCACGCTGAGATTGATAGTGCCACCTGGAGCGTCAGTGCGACGACGTGAACCTCGGTTTTCGCACGAGCGAACTGCCCCAGCGGTCTCAGACCCGTCGTCTTGCGCTACGCGAGCGCACCGGTCGCGTCCGGTTCAGACGCCGTCGCTCCCGAACCAGAACGATTAAGCCATAGGTCATCACCGACCCAGCTAGTATTTTGCTCGCGTTTCTCATTAGCCGAAGGTCGGTTGATAGCAGGCCCGCAACCAGCAGCGCCGTTTCGACAAGCACGACTATCGCTAACAGCCAGAACCGCCGCAAAAATGACCGTGCCGGACGAGGCGGCGGTGCCGGGAAGCGATGGTCAATAAACACGATGCTCGCCCATAGGAGTCGCCAGCTGAAGGGATCGTCGGCGATCTGCCCGCCGTTGGCGCAGGCGC
>JANYFA010000043.1 GCA_025362895.1 Sphingomonadaceae bacterium
GCAGCTTGCGGCCGCAGAAATCGGACCGCCGGCAAGCGTCGAGGTCAGGGCCCGCGCAATCTACGCGGCCGTTGCCGGCGCGCAGATGATCTCGCGTAGCCGGTCCGACATCGCCATTTTCGATGACCTGATCGAAGGCTTTGGCGCGATGGGGCCGCTGCCCAGCTAGTTCCCGATGCTGGTCAAAGTCGTCTGGTAACACCCTCGTCCGACGTGCACGAGCGGCCGGTATGGGGATCGGCCGGGCACCGGCTGAACGGCCGCAATTGGGTGGAATCTGGTTGCTTCAAATGTGTCACAAATTAGCAGTTTGTTGGGGCTTCAAATTTTTACACTACGGCTAAGGTTCGTTAGAGAGTTATTTTGTCTCGAAATTTTCGCAGGCCGATCGTCGTGTGCCGGAATCAGGCAATGAAACGCCGCCTCCGTCAAAGTTGGATCTGCCCTGCGATCACTGACACCTTCGTTCCGAGCTTCATACTCAAGTCTGCGAGACGGGTGGTGATTGCAACGCCATCCAGAGGGCCGGCAAACGACGGAACGCCGCTCGTAAACTCGCCGTTTGCCTCCTTCATTGAATCAAGTCGAAGTGGCGTTGCACTGGCGCGAACGAACGCTCCGTAACGGAATGTCACATCGACCATCAGCGACTCCCAAGTCCGCGCGTCATAGCTTCCCTGTGGCTTGCGGGTCTGAAAGATGAAGCTGCCGAGACCGTGCAGCAGCGGAATGCCCTTGTAGCGTTCGATACCCTGCAACAACGGCGGCCCGTGCGCGACGAAGATCGATGCCCCGGCATCGATGCAGCGGCGCGCATAGTCCCGCTGCCATTCCGGGGTGACCGCAGGGTCGGCTTCCCAATAATGGTTGTGAAGATAGGCGATAACCGCGCCGCCACCGCGGCGGGCAGCGCGGATTGCGTCGAGCGTGCGGGCGATGTCTTCCGTGTTCAGCCCTTGGCTGGCGTCTCGCCGCAATTCGTTGACGCCGGAACGCGTCGCGGTTGCCGCTGCGCCCTCACGGATGGCACCGGCGGCGGCCGCGACCAGGGCGACGCGGCCGCGACCCACGCCGGCAAAACCCGCCGTCGTCGCGGTATCAAGGTTGCGCCCGCTGCCGGCATGCGACAGGCCGCGCGCGTCGAGCGCTGTGAGCGCGGCCAGGACGCCGGGCGTGCCTAAGTCCCAGGCATGGTTGTTCGACGTCGCGACGAGCGAAACGCCTAGCGTTCGTAGGCAGTCGATCACGCTGGCTGGTGCCGCGTGGAGCACTTCGCCTGCCCGCGTCGGCACCACATCGCCGGCACCGTGGATTGCGGTTTCGAGATCGGTGAACACTACCCCGCCAGCGGACAGGTGGGCCTGGATGGCATCACGTCCGGGCCAGTCCAGCGCGCACAGGTCCTGCTGGATCAACGACTGCCCGAGCAAAGTGACGCGCTGCTCGCTGCGGCCGCCGCGCGCGGCGATGGCGCCAAGGGGCGTGGCCAGCGAGCCCGCCAATATCGCGCGGCGACTAAAAATCGGCAGCACCATCGGGAACCTTCCTGCAATAGCGATAGCACGTGCGCCAACGGTGTTACGGCGGCTAGTTCATACCATTTTGTGCATGGGAAGATAAAGCCGCGCCATCATGTTTCCGGCTGTGACAACCGCCCCTAGGCTCGACGAATCAGGATAAAAGGGACCGGAAACATGCAGCATCTCATCGAGCGTTCGATCGTCCGTCGCAGTCTCATGGGCGCGAGCATGCTGGCGATTGCAGCCGCGACGCCGGTGTGGGCGCAGCAGGCCGCGCCCGTCGCCGGGCCGGTGACCAGCGCAGGCGACGTCGCCGAACCGGCCGCAGACGGCGCGGAGTCCGACATCGTCGTGACCGGCTCGCGCATTCAGCGCCGCGATGCCGACAATGTCGG
Source organism: Sphingomonadaceae bacterium (assembly GCA_025362895.1). Classification (GTDB taxonomy): domain Bacteria; phylum Pseudomonadota; class Alphaproteobacteria; order Sphingomonadales; family Sphingomonadaceae; genus Polymorphobacter_B. Next base: position 1,916 of record JANYFA010000043.1, read on the forward strand.
GCCGCTGCTGACGATCACCGCCGACGACATCGCCAAGTCGGGCACCTCCTCGGTCGGCGACTTGCTGCAGAAGCTGCCTTCGGCCGGCGTCAGCCTCAATTCCAACGGCACGCAGGGCACGTCATACGGCGCGAGCTCGATCAATCTGCGCTATCTCGGGGGCGCTGAGGGCAGCGGCAACCGCGTGCTGGTGCTGGTCGACGGCCATCGCTGGGTCGATGCGGTCGGGCAGCGCGGCTTTCGCGACTTCGTCGATCTTAACACCATTCCGGCGGCGATGATCGACGGGATCGAAGTGCTCAAGGATGGCGCTTCGGCGATCTACGGATCGGATGCGATCGCGGGAGTGGTCAACATCAAGACGCTGCGCCCGTTCGACGGGCTGCGCGCAAGCGTCAAGGCGGGAACGACCGACAAGGGCGATGGCGCCGAATATACCGCGACGCTCGCTGCGGGGAAGCGCTTCGAGCGCGGCTCGATCATGGTGACGGGGAGCTATTACAAGTCCGAGCCGATCCTTACCGCTGATCGCGCGGGCACCGCGGCGACGCTGGTGCCGACGACCGCGCCCGGGACCAGCCCGAACGGCCTGTTCATCCTTCCGGGCTTGGCCACCAACGCCTATTTCGGCACCGCAGCGGGCTTTAGCAGTACCACGGCACCAATCGCCTTCAACGGCGGTGCCGACTATGGCGCGGGCGCGGCTGCCGACAACAGCTTCCACACCGCGACACTGCCGGGCGACGCTTACAATACGCAGGCGCAGGGCATCTACAGCACAGGCCCGTCGCAGCGCTACAGCGCGAGCGCGCGCTTCGGCTATGAACTGACCGACGACATCAAATTCCACATCCAGGGCATCTACAACCGGCGCAAGTCGGACCAGCTCTTCTCACCGGTGCTGCTCGACATCGGCGGCACTGCGGGCACGGTGCGCGGCTTTGCGATTCCCAATAATCAGGCGTTCAACCCGTTCGGCACCGCCAATGGCGTGCCGGTCGCCAATGCGCTCGGCTTTGCCGTGACCTCGGCGTTCCGCATCCGCACCGTGCTGACCGCGGTCGGCAATCGCGACAATCAGCAGGATGTCGAGACGACGCGCATCGACGGCGGCTTCGATGGCCATTTCCAGCTGCTCGGGCACAAATGGAACTGGGACGTGTTCGGCGCCTACTCGAAAAACAAGATCGACACCGTCGCGCTCAACGGTGTGAATTACGACAATCTGTTCCTCGGCCTCGGCTCGCCCGCGGCGTGTGCGGCGGCAGCGGGCTGCGTGCCGATCAACCTGTTCGGCCCGATGACGGCGCAGCAGGCGAGCTACATCCGCTACACTTCGCGCGATTCGAACTATACCGAGCTCTACAATGCGACCGCGAACGCTACCGGCACGCTGGTCGATCTGCCCGCCGGCCCGCTCGCGCTGGCGGTTGGCTATGAATATCGCCGCAACAAGGGTGTCGACAGCCCCGATCCCGTCGTGAACGCTGCTTCGCTCTATCTGACCTCGGCCTATACCAAGACGACGGTGCAGACACGCACACCGACCACCGGTTCGTACGACCTGCACGAAGTCTATGGCGAGCTGTCGATCCCGGTGTTCAAGGATCAGCCCATCGCCAAGAGCCTCGATATCGATCTGGCGGCGCGCTATTCGCGCTATTCGACCGTCGGCGGCAAGGCAACCTTCAAGGCGGGGGTCGGCTATCGCCCGTTCGGCGGCCTGCTGCTGCGAGGCACCTTCGCGGAGGGGTTCCGCGCACCGTCGATCCTCGAACTGTATCAGGGCGCGCGGCAGACCAGCTTCCAGGGCGTCGATCCGTGCAACGGCGGCGCGGCGGCCAATGCTGCCCTCACCGGTTGCGCCGGCGTGCCGGCCGGCTATAATCAGGCCAATTACAATCTCAACGGGCTGATCCCCGGCGTGATCAGCGGCAATACGACGCTCAAGCCCGAGACATCCAACAGCTTCAGCGGCGGGATCGCGATCACGCCGTCGCAGTTACCGGGCCTTTCGCTGACGGTCGATTACTACAATATCTCGATCAAGAACGCGATCGCCGCCCAATCGGCGACGCAGATCCTCCAGCTGTGCGCCGCGCGCGGCGGGGTGTTCTGCAATTTGATCGTGCGCGATGCCGTCACCGGCGCGATTACCTCGCTGCTGCAGGGATCGCAGAACTTCGCGTCGATCGGCACGCAGGGCGTCGATGCGACGCTGCGCTACGACTTCCGGACGTCGTTCGGCAAGATCGGTGCGGTGGTCGACGCATCTTATCTCGGCAAGTTCAGTACCGTCAGCCCCAACCCAACCGGCGGCGCCGACATCGTTGACAATCGCGCCGGCAAGGGTGACTTGCCGCGGTCGACCTATCCGCGCTGGAAGGGGCAGGCGTCGCTGAGCTGGGTCAAGGATGGCGTCGATGCGATCGTCCGCGGGCGCTATATCGGCTCGAGCACCGACGTGGTGAACCCGGTCAAGGATGGGATCACGCGCTCGATCGTCTATACCGATCTCGAATTCGGTTTCGCAATCCAGCGCGATCTCGCGCGCTTCAGCATCGGCGCCGACAATCTGTTCGATCGCGCTCCGCCGGCCTCCTATGCCAACGCGCCGATCAACTATGACATTTACACCTATGATGCCCGCGGCCGCTATCTCTACGCCCGTTTTTCGGTAAAATTGTAAGCCAGCGCGACGGGGACAGTCATGACCGAGCAAACCCTAGACGCGCCGGGCACATCGGCCGGCGCGACAGAGCGGCGGCATGGCGCGCTCGACCCCGTGTTAATGATGCTGGCGGCGATGGCGCTGGCGATCCTGCTGACCTGGTTGGTGCCCTCGGGGCAGCATGACCATGTCTCGACCAAGGAAAATGCCGCGGTGATCGCGGGCACCTACAAGCCCTTGCCCAAGACGCGCGACCTGGCGGCGCTGCTGCCGCACGAGCAGCGCCCCGGCGTCGCGCAGCCGGTCAGCCCGATCGCAGTCGCCACCGCGATTCCCGAAGGGCTCAAGCGATCGGCGCCGCTGATCTTCATGATCCTGATGCTCGGCGGAATGTTCGGCGTGCTCCGCGCGACCGGCGCGCTCGACGCGGGGATCCAGCGGCTGATCGGAATCAGCAAGGGCAATGTCGCGGTGCTCGTCCCCGTGCTGATGGTCGCGCTCTCCGCAGGCAGCACCTTTCTCGGCATCATCTCCGAATATCTGCTGCTGATCCCAGTGATGATCGCGCTCGGCGAACGGCTCGGGCGCAGCCGGATGTTCGGCTTCGCGCTCATCACCTTGGCGGCGAAAATCGGCTATCTCGCCTCGGTCACCAGCCCGGTCGCGCTGCTTATCGCACAGCCGATTGTCGGCGTGCCGGTGTTTAGCGGGCTCGGCTTCCGGCTGACGATCTGGATCGTCTTTCTCGCCATCACTGTCGTCGCCGTGCTGCGCACCAATCGCATCGTCGGCGTGGTCGAGCCGATCGTGTCCGAACGGCTCGCGCCGCGCCATCTCGGCGTACTCGCCGTCGCCGGCGCGGCGATCGCGCTGCTCGTCTATGGCTCGATCGCGCGCGGTTGGGACGATGGCGAATTCTCCGCATTGTTCATCTTCACCGCCGCCGCGATCGCCGCGATCGCGGGGATGCGCCCCGTGCTCGCAGCGCATCTGTTCGTCGATGGGATGAAGCTGCTGCTGCTCGCGGCGCTGCTGGTCGGCATGGGGCGCGCGGTCGAAGTGATCCTGCGCGAGGGGCAGATCCTCGACACCATCATCGAGGCGGTGTCGCTGCGCATCCACGGTCTCCCGCCGGTGATAGTCGCGCCGATCATCATGATGGTCGAGATGGTCCTCACGCTGCTGATCCCATCGACCTCGGCCAAGGCCGCACTCAGCATCCCGATCCTTGGCCCGATCGCCGCATCGGCGGGGGTTTCGGGGCAGACGACGGTGCTCGCGTTCCTGCTCGGCAATGGCCTGGTCAATATGCTCGCGCCGACCTCGGGCATGCTGCTCGCCTATCTCGCGGCGGCGGGTATCCCGTACAACCAATGGCTGCGCTTTGCGCTGCCGGTGTTCCTGCTTCTAACGATTCTGTCGGTTGCCGCGATGATGATCGCCGTCCTTATCGGCTACTGACATGCAGACCGAATTGCGCGATATCCTAATCACGATGCGCGACGGTGTCCGCCTCGCCACCGACATCTATTTGCCGCTGAACCATCGTGCCGGTACGCGCGTGCCCGTGCTGCTCGAGCGCACGCCATACGACAAGCGCGGCACCAATCACGGCGACTTCACGCTCGCCGATCCGCAACCGCGTGCGAAGCCCGAGATCGCGCGCGAATTCGCCGCTGCGGGCTATGCCTTCGTGCTGCAGGACACGCGCGGTCGATACGGCTCGGAAGGGACGTTCACCAAATATCTCGACGAGGCCGAGGACGGGGCCGATACACTCGCCTGGTTGATCGCGCAGCCGTGGTGCGACGGCCGCGTCGGCACGCTCGGTCTGTCGTACGGTGCACACGTGCAAAGCGCGATGGCATGCCTCGATCCGCCGGGCCTTGCCGCGATGTTTCTCGACTCAGGCGGCTTCTCCAGCGCCTATCACAGTGGCGCTCGTCAGGGCGGCGCGTTCGAGCTCAAGCAGCTGACCTGGGCGCGCAAGCACGCGCTGCTCGCGCCAGAGACCGCGGCTGTCCCGCAGCGCAAGGCGGCGCTTGAAGCCGAGGACATTCACGACTGGATCGGTCGGCGGTGGCGGGCCGGGGAGTCGCCGCTTGTCGCCGCGCCCGAATATGAGCACTACGTGCTCGAGCAATGGGACACCGACAGCTTCACGCCGTTCTGGCGCCGGCTGGGGATCTATGCGCGCGGCTGGTACGATCGTTTCGCCGATGTGCCGATGGTGCATATGTCGAGCTGGTTCGATCCTTATTCGCAGACCGCGATCGACAATTTCACCGGCCTCGCACCGATCAAGCGCGGGCCAGTCAAGCTCGTACTGGGCCCATGGACGCATGGGCAACGCTCGGTGTCCTATGCCGGCGACGTGGACTTCGGGGTGGAAGCGCCGCTCGACGGCAATCTCGCGCCGGATTACGGAACGCTGCGTCGCAACTGGTTCGATCGCCATCTGCACGGGCTGGACGCGCCCGAGCATTTGCCCGCGCCGGTGACGATCTTCGTGATGGGCGGCGGCAGCGGGCGGCGCACCGCCGAGGGGCGGCTCGACCATGGCGGTACGTGGCGTGCCGCGACCAGCTGGCCGCCTAAAGAGGTAGTCTCAACGACCTTCTATCTGCATGGCGATCGCGGCTTGTCGCAAGCGCCGCCCGATGCGGACGCCGCCGCACTCGGCTATGAGTTCGATCCGTCCGATCCCGCTCCGACGATCGGTGGGGCAATCGCATCGGGGGCTCCGGTCATGCATGCTGGCGCGTACGATCAAGGCGCCACCGCCGCCCGGGCGGACGTGCTGGTATTCGAAACCGCGCCGCTGGTGGAAGACGTGGAACTCACCGGCAGGGTGATCGCGCACCTGCGAGTTGCGTCGTCAGCGTTGGATACCGATTTCACGATCAAACTGGTCGATGTGTATCCGCCCAGCGCCGATTACCCGGGGGGCTTTGCGATGAACCTTGCACATGGCATCCTGCGCACGCGCTTCCGAAATTCGTTCGAGACGCCCGAAGTGTTGGAGCCCGGCGCGATTCATGCCCTTGTCATTCCGAGTTTCCCGACCAGCAATCGGTTCGTCGCGGGGCACCGCATTCGCATCGAAGTATCGAGCAGTAACTTTCCGCATTTCGACGTCAATCCCAATATTGACTGGCGCGAGCCGGGCGCCGTACCGCAGGTCGCGCGCAACAGCGTCTTCGTCGATCGCGACCATGCCTCTTATGTGGTCTTGCCGATCATGCCGACGCGCGGCTGACAGATGAGGCTGGAAGTCACCCGGATCGCGCGGAGCGGGCTCGGCCTGCGCGCGTTGAAGAGCTTTGCGGAGATCATGCGGACGGGGTCCGCCACGGCAGCCGGGCGCAATCTCGGCATGACGCAGCCGGCGGTCAGCCGGATCATCGCCCAGCTCGAGCGCGACGTCGGCTTCGAACTGTTCTACCGTGATCGCGGGCGGCTGGTTCCGACGAAGGATGGCGTGACGCTGGCGGCGGAGGTCGAGCTCGCGTTGGCGGGACTCGAACGCGTCAACAGTCTCGTGCGCGATATCGCCGTTTCGGCGACTGGTGAGTTGCGCGTCGTCGCACCGCCGAGCTTTTCGGAGAATTTGCTGCCCGAACTGGTCGCGGCGTTCGTCGCCAAATACCCAGGGGTGCGCTTCAATCTCGACTCGCGCAGCGTCGAGACGACCAAGGCGATGATTGCGACACGCGTCGTCGATTGCGGCTTCATGAAGCTGCCGATCGATGACGCGGGCCTGGATGTCGAAACACTAGTGACGAGTGGCTCGATCTGCGTGCTGCCCGAGACGCATTCGCTCGCAGCATATCCGTCGCTGACGCCCGAATTGCTGCATGGCCACCCGCTCGTCTTGCTCGGATCGGGGCGGCAGTGGCGGGCTCAGGTTGATCAGGCCTTCGCAGCATACGGACTGCGGCCGACTGTCGCCATCGAGACGCATACGCATGGCTCTGCCTGTGGCTTGGCCGCTCGCGGTATTGGTGTCGCAATCGTCAACGCCTTGCTTGCGCAAAGCTATATCCGCGCGCCGCTTGTTCAGCGTTCGTTCGATCCACCAATAACGCATCAATATGCATTCATAACATCGGCATTGTCGATGCCGAGTCTATTGACCGAAGCCTTCCGCGAGGAAGCCCGACGTTATTTTGCCGCGCACGTTGGATAGGGGCGTCCACACCTTGAGACTGAATGTCGGAAACCGGCAGGACAATTGGGCGGTCGGTTCTATTTGGGCTCGGTGAGAGTGAGGGGACGCTTGGAGATCCGGTGTCGCGGCTCAAGCGCTGCCCGGCATCTTCGTCAATCGTGATTCTCACGTCGACTGTTTGGCTTACGCAATTGAGCTAGACTTAAAGCTGAACCGGCGTCCGTTATCGAGAGATGGCGTGGGGGCCGTGAGTGACCGGTTGTGTGAAGGATATCGGATGTGATCTTCCCTCGGTTTGACGGATACCGATGATAGGCTCTGCGGAGCCAGGAGGTGTATGATGGCGAGTACGACGAAGCGCCGGTTCACGGACGAGTTCAAGCGCGAGGCGGTGGCGCTGTGGGAGACGAGCGGTCGGATGCAGACCGAGGTGGCAGCGGAGTTGGCGATCATGCCGACGATGCTGCGCCGCTGGCAGCGCAGGTTTGAGGAGAGTGGGCCCCCGCCGTCAAGCCCGGCGGCGAAGCCGCCAGTACCACTGATGGCGTCGCCGGCGGATCAGGCGTCCGAGATCGCGCGTTTGCGCCGCGAGCTGGATCGTGCGCGGATGGAGCGCGACATCCTAAAAACGTATGGCCCGCCCCGTCCGCAAGTGGTTTGTCAAAGACGGCATGATGGTCTGCATCAACGTATCCGGTCTCAGGGCTGAGGCCCTGGCCAAGATGGATACCCGCCGCGCATCGTGCGCGACCCGTCTCCGATCGCGCTGCGGCACCCGTCGTCGTTTGCGCCGCCTTGACCGCGAAGAACCGTGGCCCCGACCAGTGGGCACCGGTGATCGCCCTGGCCACATGGCTCAGCGAGTTGTACTTCCGCTCGCTGAGCATGAACCCGTCGTCGGTGACGAGCACCGAGTAGATCGTCCCCTGCCAGCTTCGCACGAGCCGGGTCCCTGGCTTGACCTGAACCCGCGCCACCCGGTCGGCGGCGTTGCGCAATGCCTGCTCGGCCAGGTGCTGTATCGCCCGGACGGTCTTGGGCGGGACACCGCCGAAGACCTTTTCCTGCATTCGGTAAGCGATGCCGCGCGCGAGCAGGTCGGGGGTCAGCGGTGGCGGCGCAGCCCGGTAGACCCGCCGCCACTCGCAACGTAGCTGCACCGGCGACATTGTCGCGAGTGCCGTGAGATCGTCAGCGAGGCTCGCCATGTCAGGCCTTCTCGCCCGTCGTGACGGTTGCCGCCGCCGAGTCCCGGTCGGTGAGGTTGTCCGGCATAGTAGCCACCGCCAGCGTCGCCGCCGTCTCTCCACCCGACGCGGCTACAATGCGATAAGCGAACTCGCCGCTCTTGCGTGCCTCGCGGATGATCGGCTGGCCCTTCTTGCGCAGGCCCGAGAGGAACGCTCGCAGGCTGTGCGGATGCCAGTCGGTTGCCGCGATCAGCTCGGTCGGCGTGGCGCCCTTCGTGCGAAGCAGCAGCTTGATGACCGTGTCCGACTTGGTCGTCGGCTTGGGGGCGGGTGGGGTCGCCGAGGCCGTCGGCGTGGCGGCAGTGGTTGCGGTGGCGCGCCGGGCACGGGTCGGCTCGGCGGTTGCCATCGTCGAGGCGTCGGTCTTCATGGTCGGTCTCCGTGAGAACCGGCACATGATCGTGCCGCGCTCCCACGAGCCGAAGCCCCGGGGATTGGGGGGGCGGGGCCGGTCGCCAGGGGGTTCAGCCCCGCAGCTCACGACGCGACTAACGCTCCGTTCCGAACCACAGTCCAGTCGAAAAGCGCGCGCCGACTAAGTTCACAAAGTACGCGGTCTCCGAGCGTGGCCGGCGCGACTACGCGCGAGATAAATGAGCGTCTTAGTTCGGAATGCGGCGAAGACGGCTCTAGTCGCCGCTACGAGTCCACACTGGAGTCAGCGATCGGACAAGTCATTCGACGGCACCGCCACATCATGGCTCCCTCTGATAATGGCGCTCGAGGCAAATCAACGGGGGGACGAAAAATTTGAACTTACCGCAGCGCGGGGCAATTTCTGATTACGCCTCGCCCCCGCACGCTCAGCCCGACGCGCTCGTTGATCGATTCCGTCACTCTCTCAATCCAGAATAATCGGTTTCATTAATATTACAGCATTGCGCATAAGGAGCTCGTTCAAAGAATGAATCATGCGCGGGGAGATGGAACGATGAACATCCGGACGAAGCTGTTGATGACGGCGGTGGCCTTTTTGGTTGTCACGGGAGATGCGGTCGGGGCAGCCGAACCTGCAACGACGCCGCTGCCGACGCAGTTCTGGTGGCCCGATGTCCTCGACCTCAAACCGCTTCGTCGGCACGCAGCAGAGTCGAACCCGCTCGGCGGCAGCTTCGATTACGCAGCGGCGTTCAGCACGCTCGATCTCGCGTCGGTTAAGAAGGACATCGCCGCAGTCCTGACAACGTCGCAGCCGTGGTGGCCGGCCGATTATGGCACCTATGCGCCGTTCTTCATCCGGCTGGCGTGGCACAGCGCGGGCACCTATCGCATGATGGACGGGCGCGGCGGTGCCGGTGGCGGCCAGCAGCGGTTTGAACCGCTCAACAGCTGGCCCGACAACGCCAACCTTGACAAAGCGCGCCGCCTGCTGTGGCCGATCAAGCAAAAGTACGGCCAGAAGATCTCATGGGCCGACCTAATGGTTCTGACCGGCAACGTTTCGCTCGAAGCGATGGGCTTCAAGACCTTCGGCTTCGGCGGCGGGCGCGTCGACGATTGGGAGCCCGAAGCGATCGACTGGGGTTCGGCCGACCACAAGTTCATGTCGACGACGCGCGACGCCGCCGGCAAGCTGGCGAAGCCGATCTCGGCGACGCAGATGGGCCTCATTTACGTCAATCCGGAGGGGCCGAACGGCAACCCCGACCCGATCGCGGCGGCGGGCGACATCCGCGAGACCTTCGGGCGGATGGCGATGAACGACGAGGAAACCGTCGCGCTCATCGCTGGCGGCCATACCTTCGGCAAGGCCCATGGCGCGCATGCCGGCACCTGCAAGGGCGTCGAACCGGCGGGCGGCGGCGTCGAGGCGCAGGGGATCGGCTGGCAGAACAAGTGCGGGAAGGGTAACGGCGCCGACACCGTCACCAGCGGCCTAGAGGGGGCGTGGTCGGACGATCCGATCGTCTTCACGACGCACTATCTCGACAATCTGCTGCGGATCGAATGGGTCCGGACGAAAAGCCCGGCGGGCGCGATCCAGTGGCAGCCGAGCGACGCTAGCAAGGCACCGCTGACTCCCGACGCGCACACCGCCGGGGTTCAGCACCCGCTGATGATGTTTACCACAGACCTGTCGCTCAAGTTCGACCCGAACTACCGGAAGGTTAGCGAGCGCTTTCAGCAGCACCCCGACGAGTTCGCGCTCGCCTTTTCGAAGGCGTGGTTTAAGCTAACTCACCGTGACATGGGTCCCATCGCCCGCTATCTCGGGCCAGACGTGCCGAAGCAGGCGCTGCTCTGGCAGGATCCGCTTCCCGCCGCGACCTATTCCCCGATCGACGCCGCTGACATCGTCCAGCTCAAGGCGAAGGTACTCGCGTCGGGGCTAACGACCCCGCAGCTCGTCCGCACGGCGTGGGCGTCGGCGGCGAGCTTCCGCGGCACCGACAAGCGAGGCGGCGCGAACGGTGCGCGGGTCCGCCTTGCGCCGGAAAAAGACTGGGCGGCGAACGATCCGGCCGAACTTGCGAAGGTGCTGTCGCGGCTCGAGGCGATCCGCACGGCGTTTAACCGTCAGGCGACCGGCGGCAAGCAGGTATCGCTCGCCGACCTGATCGTCCTGTCGGGCGGTGCAGCGATCGAGCAGGCGGCACAGAAGGCCGGCTACGCGGTCGAGGTGTCGTTCGCACCGGGCCGGACCGACGCCTCGGCGGCGGAAACCGACATCACGGCGTTCGATGTCCTCGAACCAACGGCCGACGGCTTCCGCAATTATTATGCCAACACCAACACCAACAGCCAGTCGCCGGCCGCGCTGCTCGTCGACCGCGCCGACATGCTGACGCTGACGGTGCCCGAGATGACGGTGCTCGTTGGCGGGATGCGGAGCCTCAATGCCAATGATGCCGGATCGCCGCACGGCGTCTTTACCAATCGCCCGGGCACGCTGAGCAATGACTTCTTCGTCAATTTGCTCGACATGTCGACGACCTGGAAAAAGTCGCCCACGGCGGGCGTCTACGAAGGAGTCGACCGCGCCAGCGGCAAACATAAGTGGACGGCGACCCCGGTCGATCTCGTCTTCGGTTCGAATTCGGAACTCCGCGCGGTATCCGAAGTCTATGCCGCTGACGACGCGCAGGCGAAGTTCGTGACCGATTTTGTCGCGGCCTGGACCAAGGTGATGAACCTCGACCGGTTTGATCTTCGGCCTACTGCGCACACGCCAATTCGAGTCGCGCTAGTCCGATAGGTCGGCACGGCAGCGTGTCGGTGACGTCTTCGGCCTTGACGGCTGCCGCCGGTCCAGGCGGCAGCCGTCGCATAGCTGTCGGGCTGCGACCGCCAAGATATCATCCAGCGGCGCATGCCGGTTGCTGGCCCCACAACAGGACCCCGATAGTTCAACGGTCACAGATGCCGAGGACCAATTTGATTGTACCAAATTCAACGCGGCGACGACCGCAAGCTGCTACTCGTTCGCGGTCTCGGCGGAAGCTGGCAATCGTGGAGCACGATCCTCCGATTTGAGCGGGAGCCGCTGCGGGTCAATGACTCGCAGCGGTTGCGCGACTCCAGCCGAACGTCAGGCTCGAGAACACGGTGTCGAAGTCGGCTTTCGGGTCCTTGATCGGCTTGGTCCACACGACGCTCAGCTGCCACAGGCCCTTGAACGGCACCTTGAATACCGCCCCGCCCCGCGCGTCGGTCATCGCCGTCGCCACCGGGCGCGCGTCGAAGTCGAGATTGTTCAGCTTGACGAATGCGCCGGCGAGCGGCCGTCCTTGGTAAAGCACCGTCACCGGCAGCGTCTGGTCGTCGGTCGCAGTCGGGTCGCGGCTGGGAACAATCTCCAGCGTCATGCCGACGGGCCGGGTGACCTGGGGCTGCGGTGCAGTCGAGGCGCCGACGCGAACGATGGCCTTTGCGCGGCGGCTGTAGAATTCACGGCCCGAAGCGCCTGTTGTCCCGGCGCGCGCGCGCGCGGCGATCGCCGGAGCAATCCCTTCTGCCTTGATGTAGTCGTTGAAGCGGATCGCGGGCAGGTCGCTGATCGCGCGGCTGGTTTCGAGCGCGATGACGTAGGTCCCAGGTGCGGTGAAACTCGGCTCGGCGTCGGCGGAACCGCCGGTCGGCCGCAGCGCGGCGCGGATGTCACGCGAACCCGCCGGCCCGGTCGCGGTCAGCGCGGTTACACGGTCGATCGGGGCGGACCAGCGCTGGCGGTCCTTGCCATGGCCA
>JANYFA010000053.1 GCA_025362895.1 Sphingomonadaceae bacterium
GGCTCCATCCCGCGGTCGCCGCGCGCGACGGTCATTTCGCTGCCTTCCTCGACGTTGACGACGACGCTCAGCGCGAGCTTCGCGCCGTTCGGCCAGTCGATCCGTTCAGCCTGCATCAGTGCATCTCCTCACCGCCCGACACGTTGAGCGCTTCGCCCGTGACATAAGCGGCGTCGTCGGAAGCGAGCCACGCGCACGCGCTCGCGGTATCGGTCGCTAGCCCGGGGCGCCCGAGCGGGTTCTTTGCCGCCATGTTCGCCAGATACGCCTCGACGGTGGCAAACCCGAGCAGCTTCGAGAAATAGGCGTTCTGCTCGGCCCCGAGGCCGGTCGTGACATGGTTGGGGCAGACGGCGTTGACGGTGATGCCATGCGCGCCTAGTTCGACCGCCGCCGCGCGGGTCAGCCCGATCATGCCGTGTTTCGAGCTGACATAGGCGGGCAAATGCGGGAAACCGGTCTTCGCCGCTTGGCTGGCGATGTTGATGATTCGCCCGCCGCGCCCGCCCGTAATCATCGCTCGCGCCGCCGCCTGCGTACTGTAAAATGCCCCCGACAGGTTGACGGCGATGACCCTGTCCCAGTCGGCGGGAACCACGTCGAGGAGGGGCTTCATCATGAACCCGATACCGGCGTTGTTGACGAAGATGTCGACGCTGCCAAACGCGGCGACCGTGCCGTCGATTAACGCCTGACACGCGCTCGCCGCGCTGACATCGCACGCTATCGTCTCAACCCGAACCCCGCGTGTGCGAAGGTCGGCGGCCACTGCCCTAGCCTCGTCCCCAATCGCCACATCGCTGACGACGCAGTTTGCTCCTTCGTCGGCGAAGCGCTGTAGGATCGCCTGCCCGAGCCCTTTCGCGCGGCCTGAGCCGGTGACGACGAGCGTCTTGCCGGCGAACCGCTTCACAGCGTGTCGCTCCGACGCGCGACGGGTATCACAGGGTTTCAGTCGTAATGAAGAGCGGTTCGCCCGCTAGAAATTCGCGGAATTCGGCGGCGACTTTTTGCGGCCCCGGCTGGACGACCTCCTGCCAGAACAATGCCATGTCGGCGACGTCGATCACCTCGACATAGGCGTAAGGCGACGGTGCCTCGCTGCCGAGCAGGCCGGTGGTGCGGTGGACCTGAAAGTCCGCAACCGACTTCAGCGCGCGCACACCGGGAATGTCCGTGGTGCGCGCCCACGTCTCGTAAGTGGCAATGTCGATGCCGGGTTTCAGGTTGAACAGGACAATGATTCTCACGCGCGGTCTCCTTCGTAGAAATGGGGTGAGCGGCGGTAGGCGGCGAGCGCGGTATCGAGGGCACGCGCAGCGGCGAACAGCCCCGCCTCGCTGCCCGCGCGGGTGACGAGCTGGACTGCGACCGGCATTCCATCGGCGTCGAAACCGGCGGGAATGCTGACCGCGGGCAATCCCGCGATGTTGGCGAGGGCGGTGAAGTCGGCCTGATTGGCGGGAGGCGGTGTGGCATCGGTGAACGCCGCCTGCGGGGTGGTCGGCATCAGCAAAACCGCGCCGTCCGCGACCGCCGCGCGAACGACCGCGGCCGTTGCGGCGAGCACCGCCAGGTCCTCATTGCGATCGGCATCGGTGCGTCGCGCCCCGTAGTTCAGCAACTTGTGGAGATCGGGCGAGAGCGTCGCCGGGTCGAGCGCGGTCAGGTGGATGCCAAGCGCCGTCGCCGTCTGCACGAAGCTCGCGAAGCGGATGCGCGCAAGAGGATGGTCGAGGCGCACGAGGCTTGCCTCGCCGAAATGCGCGAGGGCGCGGTCGTAACCGGCAAGAACCGCCGCCGCGCAATCGACGCCGCCAAGATCGGTGAGTACGACTGTCCCCGCGACGCCCTCATCGCCGAACACGGACATCACGCGGGTGACGCGTTCGAGCGTGTCGAGCGAGCGCGCGAGCGGGCCGATGCAGTCGAACGACGCTTCGGCGATTTCGAGGCCGTCCCGGCTGACGGCGGCGTTTGCCGGCTTGAACCCGTAGACGCCGCAATACGCCGCCGGGATCCGGATCGAACCGAGGGTGTCGGTGCCAAGCGCGGCGTCGCACAGTCCTGCTGTCACCGCCGCGCCGCTGCCCCCCGACGATCCGCCGGGCGTCCGGTCGAGCGCGTGTGGATTGTGCGTCCAGCCGTAATGCGGATTGCGCGTCACCGCACCGAGCGCGGCTTCCTCGAGGTTGGTCGTGCCGATGATCGCCGCGCCCGCCGCGCGCAAAGCATTGACCGTTGCGGCGTCCTCGTCGGCGATGCGGTGACGATACGCGGCGAGGCCGCCGGTCCACGCACAGCCCGCAACCGCGATGTTCGCCTTCACGCCGATGGTCAGGTCGGAGAGTGCGCCGTTGCCCGACGAGGCATGATCGTCCCATTCGACGAAGGCGTTGAGCGGTGCGTTGGCCGTTTTGAGTGTTGCCCAATCGATCATGCCGCCCGCTCGTCGATCAGCCGGACCGGCTTTTGGCGGACATCGATCTGGGTTTGCGCTGCCGTTCCGCCCGGCGGGCATATCGCAACCGCGACTTCGACGCCAAGTCCCTGTCGCAGCAGCATCGCGAGGTTCGCGATGTCGGTGCCACCCCGGCTCTCGACCAGCACCGTCATCGCGTCGCGTCCGGCGTCGCGCGTCAACGTGCAAACGAATTCCCCCGTCAGGTCAGCACGATTTTCGATCAGCGCGCCGATGGCGTGCGGGAAGACATTGATGCCGCGCAGCTTGACCATGTTATCGCTGCGGCCCTTGAACCCGGCGATGCGTTTGAATGCCAGCTCGCCGCGGCCGTCGAGTTCATGGGTAATGTCGTGCGTATTGAAGCGGATGCACGGCGCGACGTCGTCCTTGAACAGGCAGGTGACAACCATGTCGCCCGCTGCCCCGGCCGCGACCGGCGCGCCGTCGTCGACGCCGAGGAGCTCGAGAAACTGCGCGTCCTCCCAGATATACAGGCCGTCGCGTTCGGGGCCTTCGCCAGCGATACTGCCGGTGTCGCCGACACCGTACCAGTCGAACGCTTTCGCTCCGCCCCACGCCGCCTCCACCCCGGTCCGATCTTCGGCCCCCAGGTGGCCGGCGATCATGCGGACCCCGATCCGGTCGAGCAGCCCCTCGTCGCGCGCGACCTCGGCGAGTTTCCGGATATAGTCAATAAAACCAACGAGAACGGTGACGCCAAAGTCGGCGATGAGATTGACCTGTGCCGCCGACCGCGTCTCGATGCCCGTTCCCGCCGACAGGAAAAGCGAGTTCGTGAAGTGCGTCACCGCCTCGCGGATGTAGTGGCCGCCGTTGATCATCCCGTGACCATAGACAGAATGCACCGTGTCACGGGGGGTCAGCCCCTGCCACCGATACATTCGTCCGACGAGCAGGTTGGTGATCTCGCGCCCCTTCGGTCCGAACAATAGCGCCTGTGGGCGGCCCGTGGTGCCCGACGTTGTATGGAAAATAACCGGAGCGCGGTCGTCGCCGCCGATTCCGCTAAAGTCGCCATAGGGTGGGTGCTGAGCGATTGATGCCATCAAATCCGTCTTGTCGTACACCGGCAGCTTGGTGATATCGTCGAGCCCGGCGATGTCGCCCGCCTCGATCCCGCGCGCGCCCCACAGCCTCTGATAAAAGGGAATTTGCCACCCGCGCGCCATCAGGCGGGCAAAGCGCACCTCCTGAAGCCCGCGCAGTTCGTCGCGCGACATGCTTTTATATCGCGCGACGAACGCATCGCCGATCGGATAATCGGCGAGCATCTGCCGTGCATCGAACGCTTCGAAATAGGTCGGAAAAGTCATGCTGCTTCCGTGAAATAGCCGAGGGGATCGTCGAAAATCCGGGCGTCGGCGGCGGGGGCGAGGTCGCGGGCCAGGCCGCGCTTCGCCGCGCACTGTGCTGCGGTCAACGGAGCGGCCGGGGTGCCGAGCGTGGCGGGAATGCCGATCTCTGCGCCGTCGACGATAAGGCGTTGCGGCGACAGGACGTTGGGGTTGAGGTTGGCATCGATGTGGATCGTGACGTTCGCCGCGAGCGCGAGCAGGTCGGGGTCGGCGAACGTCGCGGCAACGAAGCGGCGCGGGTCGATGCGACCATCTGTCAACATCAGCGCAGTGAGGAACGGCAGGCACAGCCGGGCATGGGCCGGGGTCATATCGCGCTGCATTGGTCGCCCGACGAGGCGCGCGACGAGCGGCGGAACCCACGCGTCGATCCGCTGCGCGCCGGGGTGATCGGCCAGCGCGCCGAGCACGCCATGGCTCGCACGACCCGATGGAAAGGGCTTGGTCGCGACCTCGCTGATCCGCCAGATACCACCCAGGCAACTGGTGTAACTGGCAAGATCGCCATCGTCGAACAGCGCGAAATGGCCAAACGGACCTTCCAGGGCGTCGTGCGGCCCCGTCAGCCCGGCCGCGACAAGGTCAGCAGCCGCGACGGCGGCGCGAGCGGCGTTTGCGATCTGGAGCGGCAATGCGATCGAGGCCTCGACGTGCGCCTGCATCGTCCCCGCGCAGGCGGCATGGGCGAGACCGAGGACGTCCGCCAGGCGGTCACGACCGATGCCGCGAATGCGCGCCACCGCGAGCGCGGCACCGATCGTCCCGGTGATGGCGGGGCGGAAAAAGCGGAGCGAGCTGGTCGCGGCCAGCCCGAGTCCCGCCGCCACGTCGACACCGACCGCTAGCGCGACGAGTGCCGCCTCCGGGTCGCATCCCCCTTGCGCGTCGATCGCCGCCCCGAGCGCTGCCGTCACGACCGACAGCGCGTGGACGACGGCGGCTTCGTGGACGGCGTCCCATTCGAGGCAGTGGATACGGAAGCCATTGATAAAGGCTGCGTTTGTCGCCGGAAAGCGGTCGTCCGAACCGAGGGCGCGGGCGGTGCCACCCCCGCCCCAGGCGGCAGCGGCGGCGAGGACGCCGGCGGCTCCCGGTGCGGTCGATCCCGCCGCCCCGACCGCCAGCGTGTCGGCGAGGAGGCGTAGCGTATCGGCGCGAACATCTGGCGGTAGCCGGTGCGGCGCGGCGACGAAGTCGAGGAGGTCGGCCGTCGCGGTCATGCCAGCCAACTATCGAGCAATCGGTTGATCGCGCTGGGCTTTTCCTCGCCGAGGGCGGCAGCGATCGCCGCCTCGCCGTTGGCGACCCCGCCCCATGCGAACAGGCTGCGCGCCTTGGCGATAACGCCGTCGGCGTCGAGCGGACGCTCCGGATCGCCGCGCGTGTCGAACAATTCGACGCTCCCGCCGCCCGCACTGACGCGCGCACCGAAATGTGCCGGGTAGCGTGCCGTGAAGCCGCCCGTGGCGTTTACCGTGACCTGCTCACGGAGGCGGGCGATCACGGGATCGGCGATCGCGGCGGGGGTGAAATCGGCGGCCGTCGCGTCGCGCCCGGCGGCGATGACGGCGATGCTGTGCTGAATCGAGAACTTGGCTTGCGCCTCGGTCGCCGGCACGGGCTGGTCGCAGAAGGTGACGGCGTCGGCATACGTTTCGACCTGGAATGGCGGCACGAGCCTGCCCTGCGCGCGCAATTCGAGCGCGGCGTCGATCGCGGGGTGACAGTGGCGGCACGCGGCCCATGGCTTGAAACTGACCTCCACGATACGCCAGCCATCGCCGAACACCATCGGCTTCGGCGCGCCGGTCATCGCCGCGTACAGTCCGTGCGAACCTTCGAGAATGTGGCGCGGCCCCGTGATGCCGCGACGCGCATGAAGCGCCGCCGCCGCGCCGGTCTCGACGACGTGGGCGACGTGCCACGCCTTCGCCATGTTATCGTCGTGTCGCGTCTGCCACACGCCCCCCGCGACCGATCCGGCAAGCGCGAGCGCGTGCGCCAACTGGCGTTCGGTCGCGTTCAACCCGGCGGCGGCGGCAGCAGCTGCCCCGAAGACCCCGGCGGTGGCGGTCGGGTGGAAGTGGGCATAGTGCCGGGCATCGAAGGTCGCGCCGACGGCGATCATCGCTTCATAACCGCGCACGGCGGCCGCGATGAAATCGCTCCCGTCCGAGCCTCGCAGCACGGTCGGCCAGATCACCGGCCCCGGATGGAGGAGCGCCGCGCGGTGGACATCGTCCATTTCGAGGACGTTGCCGAGGAACGCCGCCGTGACGTGCCGTTCCGCGCCCCCCTGGATCAAAGCGGACGCCACCGCGCCCCGTCGCGCCCCGGCGACGCCGCCCAGCCAGTCGAGCAGGTGGAGCCGCGCGCGAGTCCGGGTTGCGGTGTCGACCGGACGCAGCAGATGCTGTGCAAGCCGCTCGGTCAGGCTATAGCAATCGTTCACCGGGGAGAGGCCGTTTGGCGAAGACACCGTCGAAACCGCGTTATCGCCAGCTCGCCGACGACTTGCGGGGCGAAATCCTGTCGGGAACGATGCCCGCCGACGCTTTCCCCACCGAAAGCGTCCTGTGCGTGCGCTTTGGTGTCAGCCGGTTCACCGTCCGCGAGGCACTGCGCCAGTTGCAGGCGGATGGGCTGATCCTGCGCCGCCGGGGATCGGGGACCATCGTCAGCGCGATGGCGCGCGGGGGCGCCCTTCACCAGCCGCTGTCGAACGTCGGCGAAATCCTGCAATACGCCGCCGACACGCAGGTGACCTATGCGATCGGCGGCACGGGCGGGCTGCCGGCGAAACTCGCCGCCGACATCGGCTTGCCGTCGGGCAAGGGCTGGTCGCATTTTCGCGGCGTCCGCACCCGTGATGGTCAGGCGGCGATCGCCTTCGTCGATGCGTATATCCACCCGTCGCTCGCCGACGCCGTGGCCCGCGTCGACCTGACTGGCAATGCGACGATCTTTCAGCAGCTGGAGCGGCTGGCCGGCGTCCGTATCGCCCGCGTGACGCAAGATATTCAGGCGATCCCCGCCAGCCGGGACGCTGCCGCCGCGCTGGGTGTCCGCCCGCGCGCCCCGGCGCTGCGGATTCTGCGCTGCTATCTCGACGCCAACGCGCGCGTCATCGAGGTGTCGGTCAGCGTCCACCCCGGCGACCGCTTCGCTTATGCCATGCATATCGAGGTCGAAGGCTGAATCGCGGGGGCGAGGTCGGGGGCTTGCCATAGTTGCCGCTCGGCGACGTGGGGCTGGTCGAGCGCCTCGCGGAAATCGAGGACCGGCGCGAAGGCGATGTCGCGCCCGGCAAACCACGCGACCCATTCGTCGCGCGTGCGCGTCAGGAAGGTCGCCTGCAGGAAGGCGATCAACGCGCCCTGCTCGCCCGCCGGGGCGGCGGCCACAGCGATCAGGTCGGGCCGCCCAAGGGCAGTCAGCAATGCGGTGGCAAACTTCGCCTCGCGTCCGCCCAGCACGATGTGGCGGTCATCGGCGCACCCATAGACCTGATAGAAGGCCGCCCCGCCAAGCGATCGCTGGCGCGCCGATCGGGGCGCCGCGCCACCGGCGAGCGCGTCACCGGCGATGTGGGCGGACCACGGCAGCAAGCTGTCGAACATCGCGATATCGAGCGTGTCGCCGACGCCGGTTCTTTCCCGCGCCAGCAGCGCCATGAGCACGGCGGACAGCGCGGTCAGCCCCGCCGCCATGTCGGCGCTCGGCACCCCCGGCACCACGGGAACGCCGTTGGCCCCGTCGTTGACCGACAGGAAACCGGCCAGCGCCTGCACCGCGAGGTCGTGCGCCGGATGGTGCGCCATCGCGCCCGACTGACCGAATGCCGAAATCGAGCAGTACACCAGTTGCGGGAAGCGCGCGCGAACCGCCGCCGCGCCGAAGCCGAGCCGGTCGGCGACGCCGGGGCGGAAGCCTTCGACGAAGACATCGGCCCCGTCGATCAACGCCCACAGCGCCGCCGTGCCCGCCTCGGTCTTGAGGTCGAGCGTGACGTTCGTCTTGCCGCGATTGAGATTGCGGAACCACACCGACTCGCCGCCGATAAACGGCGGCATCGCCCGCGCCGGGTCGCCACCGGGCGCTTCGACCTTGACGACGTCGGCCCCCTGATCGGCGAGCATCAGGGTCATCATCGGCCCCGGCAGGAACTGCGTCAGGTCGACGACGCGAAGGCCCGCCAGGCGGCTCACACGACCCCTTCGGCGCGCATCCGGCCGATCGCATCGGGATCATAGCCGATTTCGCCGAGGAGGTTGTCGCTATCTGCCCCCAGGCTCGGCGCGGCGCGGTTCGGCAGGCGTTCGCCCGCGACGCGGATCGGATTGCTGAGGACGCGGACGCCATCGGGCCGGGCAGGGTGGGCGACCGTGTCGATCATGCTCGCCACCAATGCACTGTCGAGCGCGCCATCGAGGCTGTTGACCGGGGCGACGGGGACGACCCCGCCCAGGCGGGCGAGCCAGTGCGCGGTCGGGAACTGGAGGAAGATGCCGTCGAGGATCGCCGTTAACTGTTCGCGGTTCGCCAGCCGCGCCGGGATCGTGGCGAACCGAACGTCGTCTCGTAAATGGCCCGCGCCGATCGCATCGGCGAGAAGCGCCCAGAATTTGGGCAGCTGCGCCATGATGAAAATCCACCCGTCCGCCGTCCGAAAGGTCTGTGACGGCGTGACCGACGGATGGGCCGACCGCGCGGCGCGCCCAGTCACGAGGCCTTCGTTCAGATACCACAGCGCGGGATAACTTGTTTGATGGAGCGCCGCGTCGAGGAGCGAAATGTCGAAATCGCGCCCGATGCCAGTGGTCCGCGCCTCGGCCAACCCGGCGAGCGTTGCGACGGCGAGCATCGTGCCGGTGATGAAATCGACCATCGACAGGCCAAAGCGCGTCGGCGGATCGGTGGGGTCGCCGGTGACCGCCATGAAGCCCGCCTCGGCCTGCATCAGATAATCATAGCCGGGCCAGTTCGCGCGATCGCCCGTCCGGCCATAAGCGGAGGCATGGACGCAGACGATGCTCGGCTTGATGCGCCCGAGCGTCGCATAATCGAGCCCGAGCTTCGCGGGCAGGTCGCCGCGTGCGTTGTTGGTCACCGCGTCGGCGGTCTGGGCAAGCCGGTGGAGCACTTCGCGCCCGGCGTCGGTCCGCAGGTCGAGCGTCAGCGAGCGTTTGTTGAGGTTGAACGTCTGGTAGAACAGGCTGTCGTCGGCGCCGAGGAAATACGGCCCCGTGCCGCGCGCGCTGTCGCCGCCCTTCGGCGGTTCGAGCTTGATGACCTCTGCCCCCAGCTGCGCGAGGAACATCGTGCCATACGGCCCCGCGCCATATTGCTCGGACGCAAGGATGCGCGTCCCGGTGAGCGGTAGCTGCCTCGGCGTCACGCCGGGTTCTGCTTGAGCCACTGACGCGCGATGATCATCCGCTGCATCTCGTTGGTGCCCTCGCCGATGCACATCAGCATCGCGTCGCGATAGTAACGTTCGATTTCATATTCCTTCGAGTAGGAATAGCCGCCGAAGATCCGCATGGCCGTCTGGCTGTTCTCGACCGCCGCTTCGGAGGCGAAATATTTCGCCATGCCTGCCTGCATGTCGCACCGCTCACCGCGATCATAGGCCTCCGCCGCGTCGAAGGTCAGCAGTCGCGCGGCACGGGCGCGTGTCACCATCTCGCCGAGGTAGAGCTGGATCGCCTGATGTTCGGCGATCGGCTTGCCCATCGTCTCGCGGACCTGAGCATAAGCGGTGGCCAGCCGCAGCGCGCCCTCGGCCAACCCGACTCCCCGCGCGGCGACGTTGATCCGTCCGAGCTCGAGGCCGCCAGTCGCCTGGAAAAAGCCCTGTCCTTCGATGCCACCGATCAGATTATCAACCGGGACGCGGTAATTATCGAAGATCAGTTCCGCCGAATCGATTCCCTTGTAGCCGAGCTTCGCGAACTTCTTGCCGACGGTGAACCCCGGCCCGCGCGGCGCGATGAGCAGGCTCATGCCCTTGTAGCGTGGCTCGGCCTTCGGGTCGGTCTTGACCAGCAGCGCGAAGCACGACCCCTCGATGCCGTTCGAAATCCACGTCTTGGTCCCGTTGACGACATAATGATCGCCGTCGCGCACCGCCGTCATGCGGATCGCTTGAAGATCGGTCCCAGCGTTGGGTTCGGTCAGCGCGAGACCACCGCGGATCTCGCCGCTGGCAAACTTCGGCAGCCACTTGGCTTTCTGCGCCGGGGTCCCGAAGCGTTCGACCGCGAGTGCCATGATCAGGTGGCTGTTGAAGATGCCGGTAATCGCCATCCAGTGCGACGCGATCAGCGCGACGATCTTGGCATAGGTTACCGCGCTCAGGCCCAGCCCGCCATATTCTTGGCCGATCGTCGCGCCGAACAGGCCCATGTCGGTCATCTGCGCGACGAGTTCGGCCGGCCAGATGTCGTTATGATCGTGGTGCATGACGACCGGGCGGACTTCGCGGTCGACCCATTTCTGGATGGCATCGAGCAGCGCTTGCTCCTCGGCGGCATCCATCGGCGGCGTGGCGGTCGGTGCGGCGGCAGTCGCCATCGTCAGCTCTCCATCGGGCCGAAGCCCTGTTTCCAGATCAGCATTGTCCGTTCGAAACTCGCAGCCGTCACGCCGTCCTGATTTTTGCCGAGCGTCCGAATGGTGACAATGCCCTGTTCGGGGCGCGACGACGACTCGCGTTTCGCCAGAACTTCGCTCTCGGCATATAACGTGTCCCCGCAGAACAGGGGATGGATCAGCTTGATGTCCGACCAGCCGAGGTTGGCGACCGCCTTTTGGCTGACATCGGACACACTCATGCCGGTCATCAGCGCGACTGTCAGCGGCGAGCAGACCAGCGGCTTGCCGAACTCGGTCTTCGCGGCAAAGGCATAGTCGAAGTGCGCCGGGTGGGTGTTCATCGTCAGCAGCGCGAAGCTGACATTGTCGTAATCGGTGATCGTCCGCCCCGGACGATGTTCATAGACATCGCCGATGACGAATTCCTCGTAATAGCGCCCGAATGTCTCGCGATAGCGCTGGGGACCGACTGTGATAACGCCTTGCCGCATGAAAGCCTCTATCAAATTTGTCCGGACAAATTGCCTATCTTGACGTGGGGGTCAACCCGGCTTGACCGTGCCCAGCCACGATGTCGCGACGAGTAAGGCATAAACCGCCCACACCCATAGCCGGGTCCGGTTCATCACCGCGAGCAGCGGGACTTCGGTCGCATCGCTCGACCCGTCGGCGATCAACCGCATGAGTAGAGGACCGACCGGGCGAAAAGCCACATCGATCATGATCGCAGCGGCGAAGATCATGCCGAACAGCAACGCCTTGAGCGCCAGCCATGTCGGCGCGTCGCCGCTCGCAAGCCAATAGCCGCCAAGCCCGAGGTAGCCGAGGGTCAAGCCGATCTTGAGCCAGAATTCGATCGTCCGGTCGCGTTTCGCTCGCGGGGTCTGGTCGTGAAGATGGGCGTCCCACACCAGCCACAGCCACACCGCGGCGACGCCCCACGCCGCCGCGATGACGCCGACCGGTACGACGGCCCAGCCGCCGCCCGCCGCAACCGACAGCGAGACCGGCACCATCAGCGCCCATGCCGTGCGCGGTACCATGTCGACCGTGACGAGCAGCTTCAGCAGGACGAGGCGCTGTGGCAGGTCATACACCGCGCGCCGCCTGAAATGCTGGCCCAGCACGAACACGCCGACATCGGCCCCAAGCCAGAGGACAAAAAGCAACAGGTGGACATAAACCAGCGTCCGGTAGGCGAGGTCAGCCATTCATCCTCCACGTGCGCTTGACACGACCTTTATTTGCAGGAAAGTTGTCCGGACAAATCACAGCGCACGGCGACAGGCAAGTAAATTATCGTCGCGCACACGACAAACGGCACCGCCACAGAAGGGGATTTCGATGTTCAGGACCGCACTCGCAGCAACGGCTTCTCTCCTCGCTTTCGCAACAGCTACGACGACGCACGCCGCCGCCGTAGCTCCCGCCGATCCGGTCGCGGCGAGCGACGGCACCATAGCCGACATCGTCGTCACCGCTCAGCGGCGTGCCGAAAAATCGCAGGACGTGCCGATCGCCATCTCGGTCTTCTCGGGCGACCAGCTGCGCGCACAGGGGGTCAGTTCGGCGCTCGACCTCGGCCAATTCGTGCCGAACCTGATCGCGCAAAACAACACCGGCCTTGGCTCGGCCAATGCATATTACCTGCGCGGCCTGGGCAATACCGAGACGATCCCGACCTTCGACCCGCCGGTCGGGACTTATGTCGACCAGATCTATCTGTCGCGTCAGAACGCGAATAACCTCAACCTGTTCGATGTTCAGCGTATCGAAGTCCTGCGCGGACCCCAGGGCACGTTGTTCGGCAAGAACACGACCGGTGGCGCGATCAGTGTCATCCTGCGCGAGCCGGGCAAGACCTTCGGCGGCTATGCCGAACTCGGCTACGGCTCGTTCCAGAAAAAGCTCGCGCGCGCCTCGATCGACGTGCCGCTGAACGACAAGCTCCAGATCAAGGTCTCGGGCTATTGGCAGGAGGACAAGGGCTATGTTCGTGACACGATCACGAACCAGCGCCTCAACGACGACGACGGCTGGGGCCTCCGGCTCGGCGTCCACGCCGATCTGTCGGATACCGTCCACTGGAACGCGGGCTTCGCCCATATCGCGGCGAACGGCGAGAATATCCTGAACTTCACCTGCAATCCGGCCAACCCGACTGATTGCAGTGGGCGTTTTTCGGCGACGGGGGTCAGCCAGGTTCCCGGTGCCGCCAACTTCGCCGCGCTCAATATTGCGGGCGACAAGAAGAATTACGGACTCGGCAACCAGACCGACACCGAGCTGCTCACCTCCGATCTGGCGATCGGTCTCGGGGAGCACCTCAGCCTCGACCTGATCACCGGCTATGTCGCGCAGCGTCAGCGGTACGCGCTCGACTTTTTCGACGGGCGCGGCGGGCCGAGCCTTGCCAACCCGTCGCCCGCCGTGACCGGCAATCCGCGCGGCGGCTTTGTCATCCTCGACCAGGGCTATGAGGATCAGATCACCCAGGAGGTCAAACTGGGCGGCAAGCTGTTCAATGGCTTCGTCGATTTCGTCGCCGGGTTCTACTATCTCTACGAAACCAATCGCACCGATTTCGCCGATGTCTTCGCCAACTCGCTGCTCTTGTCGGATCGCATCCTGCGTAACACCGCCGAGGACAAGGCGGGTTATGTTCAGGCCGACTTCAACGTCACCAGCCGACTGAAGCTGACCGCCGGCGTACGCTACACCGACGAGACCAAGATCATCGCCGTCAACGACAATCGTCCGGTGCGCGGGGTCAATCTCGCCGGTCGCGCGACGTGCGGCACCAACCCCGCAGTCGTCCCGACCGGGCTGTGCGTCGATACCGGCAACCTCGTCGCAACCACCGGCATTCGCATTCCGACGACGCAGACCGCGCGGCTGTGGACACCGCGCTTCGCCGTCGACTACCGCGTCAGCGATCAGGTGCTGGTGTTCGCCTCGGCGACGCGCGGGTTTAAGTCGGGCGGGTGGAACGCGCGCTCGACCAATCCGCAGCTGCTGCTGCCGTTCGATCCGGAGAAGGTGTGGAGCTACGAAACTGGCTTCAAATCCGATCTGTTCGACCGGCACGTCCGGCTGAACGTGACCGCCTATCTCGAAGATGTTGCGAAACTTCAGACCCTGTCGGCGTTCGTCAATCCGACGACCGGCGCGCTGACTTTCCTCACGCGCAACTTCGCCGATTATCGCAACTATGGGCTCGAGGCCGAACTGACTGTGGTTCCGACGAAGGGTCTCAATCTGTTCGCCAACGCCGGCTATCAGAACGATAAGTACAAGATCGACTACAACGCGTCCGCTTTCGACCAGTACGGCGTCCAGTCGGTCGCGGCGCAGCAGGCCGCGTGCTTGGCGCAGCTCGCGCTGGGCCGGATCGGCAGCGGGCCACAGACGACGGCGTGTGCCGCTGGCGTCGTCACGGCGCAGGGCAAGATCGCGACCCCGGTGCGGACGCCGGACTTCACCCTCGCGGTCGGCGGAAGCTATGAACTGCCGCTCGGCGCGATGACCCTCGTCCCGGCGATCAACGGCAGTTTCCATACGTCGCAGGAAACCGGCACGAGCAACCTGACCTTTTATTCGGGCGCAATCACGGGGACGAACGGGACGTTTCCGGTCAATCCGAACGGCGGCACCGAGATCGAAGGGTCGCGGAGCGCCGCCGCGTGGCTGGTCAACGCCAGCCTCGCGCTCAACGGGCCGAACAAGGCGTGGCAGCTGTCGGTCAATTGCACCAACTGCCTCGACAAGGCCTTTATCCAGTCGACGCTCGGCAATTATTCGTACCTCAACACCCCGCGCATGTGGCAGGTGCGTGGGCGGTACAACTTCTGACGGCCTGTCACATTCGCGTGACGAGGGAGGCGAGGTGAAGCAGCTGATCGAGCCATTCCGGGCGGGGCGGCGTTGAGCGAGTTCCGTCGTGGCTGGCGACCGTTGGTCGCGTCGCTCCTTGGCGTCGCGTGCGGCGCGTCCCCGTTGCCGTTCAACGTTCTCCCTCTTGTCATGGGGCCGATCCACAGCGAGTTTAGCTGGGATTTCAAGGCGGTTAGTGCCGGCGTCACGGTCTTTGGGCTGATCGCCGCGCTGATGGCTCCCGTATTCGGGCGGCTCGCCGATGCGCGGGGCGTGCGCCTCGTCGCGCTGGCGTCGACATTCGTTTTTGCGGTCGTCTTCGCCGCCTTCTGGTTCGTGCCATCATCGCTCAGCGGCTATTATGCGTTCTGGGCTGCGCTCGGGCTGGTCGGCATCGGGTCGACGCCGGTGACGTGGAGCCGCGCCGTCAGCCTGTGGTTCGCGCGCAATCGCGGGCTCGCACTCGGCATCATGTTGCTCGGTACCAGTCTTGCCGGGGTCGTCGTGCCGCAGATCGCCCATCGCGCGATCGACGCTGGCGGCTGGCGCATGGCCTTTCCCATTGTCGCGCTGCTCCCGCTGCTCGTCAGCTTGCCGGTGGGGCTGCTGTGGTTTCGCGAGCCGTCGGTCGCCGAGCGTCCGGCAGGTCTGGCAGATGCGAATGGCGGCATTCCCGGTCTGTCGCTTCGGGAGGCGGCGCGCGGCTACCGCTTCTGGGTTCTGCTGGTGTCGATCCTCGTCGTCGCCCTCGCTTATGGCGGCGCGCACATCCACATGGCGCAGATGGTCGCTCTCCACGGCTTTGACACGGGGACGGCCGCCAGTGTGATTGGCGTCGTTGCGATCGGCATCCTGTCCGGGCGGCTGGGGGTCGGCGTGTTGTTCGACCGCTTCTGGGCGCCCGGCGTCGCATGCGTGTCGCTACTTCTGCCCGCAGCCTCGGCGTGGCTCCTGATGGGAACCGCTCATGCACTTCCGCCGCTGATGCTCGGTGGTTTTCTCCTCGGCTTCGCGGCGGGGGCCGAATCCGACGTGATCGCCTTCCTCGCCGCGCGCTACTTCGGTATGCGTCACTACGGGGCGATCTACGGCGTGTTGTACATGCCGTTCGCGATCGGCTCGGCGATCTCCCCCATTCTTTATGGCGCCGT
The DNA here is from genome assembly GCA_025362895.1 of Sphingomonadaceae bacterium. Taxonomy (GTDB): domain Bacteria; phylum Pseudomonadota; class Alphaproteobacteria; order Sphingomonadales; family Sphingomonadaceae; genus Polymorphobacter_B. Next base: position 15,462 of record JANYFA010000053.1, read on the forward strand.
CCGGGACGCGACGGGCGGCTATGACGCGATGCTCGCTGCCGCGTGTGCGATGTTCGTGGTCGGCGGCGGTCTTCTGCTGACGCTCGGGCGGTATCCCGACGATCGGTCGACATACGCGCCGGCCGTGACCGCCCGGTGACCTACGCCGCGCTCGCCTTTCAGCTGACCGCGCGCTCGATCGACGGCTGCGCCGGGCGGGCGGCGGCGCGGGCACAGATGCTCGGCCATATCGCCGATGTCGGCACACAGCTCACGGCGGCGCGAATTTTCATCGAGCAGTTCGGGGGGGCTCCCGTGCGCCTCGTCGTCCTGCCCGAATATCTGCTGACGAGCTTCCCCGGACGGATCGGGATTGCCGATTTCGCCGACAAGGCCGCGCTCGAGGTCGACGGCCCCGAATATACGGCGCTCGGGGCCGTCGCTGCGGCCCAGCGGGTGTTCCTCGCGGGCAACGCCTATGAAGTCGACGCCCATTTCCCTGGCCTGTATTTCCAGACGAGCTTCGTCATTGCCCCGTCGGGCGCGGTCGTCCTGCGCTACCGCCGCCTCAATTCGATGTTCGCACCGACCCCGCACGACGTGTGGACCAAGTATCTTGACATCTATGGCATCGACGGGGTGTTTCCCGTCGCGCGAACCGAGATCGGCAACCTCGCCGCCATCGCCAGCGAGGAGATCGTCTATCCCGAAATCGCCCGTGCCCATGCACTGCGCGGCGCCGAGGTGTTCGTTCATTCGTCGAGCGAAATCGGGTCGCCGCTGCCGACGCACAAAGCGCTGGCACGGCGCGCCCGGGCATTCGAGAACCTTGCCTATGTTGTCTCGGCGAACACCGCCGGGATCGCCGGGACGACGATGCCGCTGGCCTCGGCCGACGGCAATTCGGCGGTGATCGACTGGAAGGGCGCAATGCTGGCCGAAGCCAATCCGGGCGAGACGTTCACCGCCTTTGCCGACATCGACCTGCACGCCCTCCGCGCGGCCCGCCGCAAACCGGGGATGACCAACTATCTCGCCCGGCAGCGGACCGAATTGTTCGCCGCCGCTTATGCCGGGGCGACGCACCAGCGTGCCGACAGCCTTGCCACCGTTGCGCCCGACCGGGACCATTTCCGCCGCGTCCACGACGCCACCATCGATCGCCTGTCGCGTGAGGGCCTGATATGACCGACGTGCCGCCACCCTATACCGCCGTCGCGCGCCACGGGATGTCGCCGACCCCCGATCATGACGAGGCGGCGCGGTTCAACTTCCTCGCGGGCTTCAACAAATATCTGAGCGCAGGCATCGGCGGCGGCAACGCGCGCGCCTATGCAACGCGCGTCCTGCCGGGCTTCGTCGCCGAACACGCGCGCGAACCCGCCGACCGATTTGAGATCCGCCGCGCGATGAACCGCGATCCGTGGCATCGCTTCTGGTCGGCGTGCAAGCGCAACTCGATGGAAATGCGGCAGCACAACGGGCGGCAGATGGTCCTGCGCCAGCTCGACGAACTCGACGGGCGCGCGGCGCAGTATAACGCCGGGCGCGCCTCACTCGTCCTCGACTCCGCCGTTGACGTGCCGCGGTATCAGCGTGCGGTCGACATCCACTGTATGCCGGGCAGCTATCACGGCGAGGAACGTGCGGGCGACGTCTCGGCGGGGGCAAATTACGACTGCGGTATCTTTGCGACGACCGGCGGCGGCCTCGGTGCGCTCAACGACGGCGGCGGCGCGGCGCTGGTCGAATGGGCGCGGCGCGAGCGGCCCGGCTGGCAGCCGCAGCGCATTCTCGATATCGGCGCGACCGTCGGGCATAATATCGTGCCGCTGGCGCTCGCCTTTCCTGACGCCGAGATCATTGCCATCGACA
>JANYFA010000054.1 GCA_025362895.1 Sphingomonadaceae bacterium
GCACGCGGCGGCGACGGCGGCGGCGTCCATCAGATCGGCGGTGACGATCGCGGCGTCGAGGCCGAGCAGATTGTCGCGCGGGCTGCTCGCCCGCACCAGCGCCCGGACGCGGTGACCATCGGCGACCAACGCCCGCGCGACCGCCGCGCCGACAAACCCGGCGGCACCGGTAACGAGGATGGTTTGGGGGGTCATCGCCCTCTCCCTAGCCGCGAAGCGCTCGACGTGGGAAGGGCGCGTGGCAGCGGACGCCCCGCGGCCCGCGACAAATCGACCGCCACGCGCTATGTTGCCGGGGTGACCTCCACGCGCCCCCATCAATGACCATCATCGCAATTCTATGGATCATGCTGGCGGCGCTTTCGGTCGCGGGCGTCGCATACCAGTGCGCGTCGGCGATCGCGGTATGGCGGACGCTCGGCACCCCGGCGGCAGCGGCGCTCGACCCGGCCCCGGCGGTGACCCTGCTCAAGCCGCTGTATGGGCTCGAACCGCAGCTGGCGGAGAACCTCGGCGGCTTCGTCGCACAGGATTATGCGGGGGCGCAGCAAATCGTCTTCGGGGTCAGCGACGCCGACGACGCCGCGCTCGCCGCCGTCACCACCCTCAAGGCGGTGCACCCCGGCGTCGACATCGCCACGATCGTCGATGACGAACGCCACGGCAGCAACGCCAAGGTGTCGAACCTCGTCAACATGATCGGCGCGGCCAAGCACGACGTGCTGGTTGTCACCGACTCCGATATCGCGGTCTCCACAGATTATCTGACGCGCGTCGTCGCTGCGCTCGCTCTGCCCGGAGTCGGCGCGGTGACGTGCCTGTACCACGGGCGCGGTGACGCCGGTGACTGGTCGCGGCTGGCGGCGCAGGGGATCAGCTACGGCTTTTTGCCATCGGTCGTGATGGGCCTGCGACTGGGCCTCGCCGAACCGTGCATGGGATCGACGATCGCCCTGACGCGCGAAACGCTCGATGCGATCGGCGGGTTTGCCGCCTTTGCCGATATCCTCGCCGACGACCATGCGATCGGCGTCGCGGTGCGGGTGCCGGGCCTACATGTGGCCGTCCCCGCCTTCACCGTCGCCCACGGGTGCGTCGAGGCGAGCCTGTCGGCGCTCATCGCCCACGAAACCCGGTGGAACGTCACGATCCGCCGTCTCGATCCATGGGGCTATCTCGGCCACGGGCTGGTCAATCCACTGCCGTTCGCGCTGGCCGCCGCCGCCATTCATCCCACCGCATGGCCGTTGATCGCGGCAACGGTGGTCGCCCGCAGCGCTGTTGCGGTGGCCGTCGACCGCATCACCAGGACCCGCCCGGGGCCATATTGGTGGCTCCCGGCGCGCGACATTCTGACGTTCGGACTTTTTATCGCCGGATTTTTGGTGCAATCGGTCAATTGGCGCGGATCGCGACTTCGAGTCGCGCGCGATGGCAGCATTACCGACAAGGCGAACGCCGATGCGTAGTTTATTTCTCCAGGCTCCTTCGTTCGACGGCTACGACGGTGGTGCCGGCGCGCGCTATCAGATGAAGCGCGAGGTCAAATCCTTCTGGTATCCGACGTGGCTGGCGCAGCCGGCGGCGCTCGTCGAGGGCTCGCGGCTGATCGATGCCCCCGCGCACGACTTGTCGTGGGACGACATCAAGCACGAGGTCGACGACAAGGAGTTGATCGTCCTCCACACCTCGACGCCAAGCTTCGGCCAGGACATCCGCACCGCCGAACTGATCCGTGCGCGCAACCCGAAGGCGCTGATCGGCCTGATCGGCGCGAAGGTCGCGGTCGAGCCGGAGAGCTCGCTTGCCGCGTCGACGGCGGTCGACTTCGTCTGCCGCAACGAGTTCGACTTCACGATCAAGGACATCGCCGACGGCATCCCGCTCGATCAGGTCGCCGGCATCAGCTTTCGTGACAAGGCGACAGGCGCGATCGTCCGCAACCTCGACCGCGCGGTGATCGAGAACATGGACACGCTGCCGTGGGTGACGCCGATCTACAAGCGCGACCTCGACCATACCAAATATTTCGGCGGCTACCTGCTCCACCCGTATATCAGCTTCTATACTGGGCGCGGGTGCAAGAGCCGGTGCACCTTCTGCCTGTGGCCGCAGACCGTCGGTGGGCATAACTACCGGACGCGGTCGATCGACAACGTCGTCGCCGAGGTCAAATACACGATGGCGACATGGCCCGACGTCAAGGAAGTGTTCTTCGACGACGACACGCTGACCGACAACGCGCCGCGCGTTGAGGCGCTTGCGGTCGAACTCGGCAAGCTCGGCGTGACGTGGAGCTGCAACGCAAAGGCCAACGTCCCGCGCAAAACGCTGGAGGTCATGAAGGCGAACGGTTTACGCCTGCTGCTCGTCGGCTACGAGAGCGGCAACCAGCAAATCCTGATCAACATCAAAAAGGGACTCCGGACCGAAGTCGCGCGGCAGTTTACCAAGGACTGCCACGAACTCGGCATCGTCATCCACGGTACCTTCATCCTTGGCCTGCCCGGCGAAACCGAGGAAACGATCGAGGAGACAATCCGCTACGCCAAGGAAATCGACCCGCACACGATTCAGGTCAGCCTCGCCGCGCCGTACCCGGGGACGTTCCTATACAAGCAGGCGACGGAGAATGGCTGGTTCGACAATACGAACGCGCTGCTGACCGAAGGCGGGACACAGATCGCGCAGCTCAGCTACCCGCACCTGTCGTCGGAACGAATTTTCGACAAGGTCGAGGAGTTCTACAAACGTTTCTACTTCCGCCCGTCGAAGATCGGTTCGATCGTGTGGGAAATGCTTCGCGACTGGAACATGATGAAGCGCCGCCTGCGCGAAGGCGTCGAGTTCTTCGAATTCCTGCGCCACCGGAAAGAGGCGGCCTGACGTAGCGATGATGGCGCGGCTCCTGCCGATCGCGCTCCTGATCGCTGGCGGTGCGTTCTTCGTCTTTCGCGGGTGAGACGCCTCGTCGTCACCGCCGACGACTTCGGTAACGACGTCGCCGTCAACGAAGCGGTCGAGGCCGCCCACCGCGACGGCATCCTCACCGACGCCAGCCTGATGGTCGGTGGCCCCGCCGTCGCCGACGCGGTCGAACGGGCGAAGCGGTTGCCGGGCCTTGGCGTCGGCCTCCATCTGACGCTCGTCGACGGGACGCCCATCCTGCCGCCCGAAGTGGTCCCCGGCCTCGTCGACGACAGGGGGCGGTTTCGCGACAACATGGCGCTCGCCGGGGCGGCGATGTTCTTCCTTCCCGCAACGCGCCGCCAGCTTGCCGCCGAAATCGCCGCGCAGTTCGCCGCCTTCGCCGCGACCGGCCTGCCGCTCGACCATGTCAACGCGCACAAGCACTTCCATCTCCACCCGACGATCGCCGGATTGATCGTCAGCATCGGCGCGCGGTACGGGCTGAAGTCGGTGCGCGCGCCGCTGGAGCCCGGCGCGCCGTCGCTGACCGACCCATGGGTGCGGATGATCGCGGCGCGGTTTCGGTGGCAGGGCATTGCCGTGCCGGGCGCGGTGTTCGGGCTGAAACATTCGGGCGCGATGACCGCCGATCGGCTCCGCGCCGCGATTGCCGCGCTCCCCGAGGGATTGAGCGAAATTTACCTCCATCCAGCGACACGCGACGATTATGTGGGGCATGGGCCGTCGTATCGGCACCGCGACGAGTTTGAGGCGTTGATCGATCCGACGATGGGGCAGCAAATCGCCGCAGCGGGTGTCCGCCTCGGCAATTTTGCTGCATGGGCGAAGGACAGTCTTGACTAAGACGAACGGAGACGACCCGATGAACGCTCCCGTTGCCAAGGCCGCCTTCACTGCCTTCCCGCGCAACATGCCGGCGAGCCCGGTGGGCACGATCCGCGCGGGCAGCGAAGCCCACCGCGCCCTGATGTGCCGGACGATGTTGACGACGCACGACCCGTACAAGCCCGCGCTGATCGACTGGCCCGTGCTCGACGCGACGACGCAGGCCCGCATCACCTCGCTGCCGATCTGGGACATCGCGGTAGCGACCGAGGGCCGCGCCAGCCGCAATGTGTCGACCTATGCCGCCACCGTCGCCGACCCGCTGATGCGGGCCGCGATCGACATGAATGCCTTCGAGGAGGCGCGGCACAAGCTCGTGCTGGGCGACATGGTCCGCGCCTATGGCATCGACCTTGTCCCCGAACCGGCCTACGCCACCCCGCGCGACCCCGAATGGGCGTTCATGGTCACGGGTTTTTCCGAGTGCATCGACAGCTTCTTCGGCTTCGGCCTGTTCAAGATTGCCAAGGACAGCGGCTTCTTCCCCGCCGACCTTGTCGACACGTTTGAACCCGTCATGCGCGAGGAGGGGCGGCACATCCTGTTCTTCGTCAACTGGGTCGCGTGGCACCGCGCCAAACTGGCGTGGTGGCGGCGTCCGGCGTTTGCGTTGAAGGTCGCCGCCGTCTGGGCGTTCCTGATTTGGGAGCGCATCGACATGGCCAAGGGCATGGGCAACGACAACACCAAAGCGCAGGAAAACAATTTCACGCTAAACGGGTCGAAGGAACTGGGTGTCGAGATCGAATTTCCCGACCTTGCGGCGATCTGCCTTGCGGAAAACGACCGGCGGCTGGGCGTGTACGATACAAGGCTACTCCGTCCGCGCTTCGTGCCCGCGATGATGCGGCTGGCGCTGCGGGTCATGGGCAAGGGGCGGTTGCTGACGGCGTGATCTGACGTCGCGGTCCCGAGGCCCGGCCATAGAACAACTTGTCATGCTAACGAACGCAAAAACCACGGACGTGCGAGACGCGACGCCCGGCTTCTGCCACAAACGTGGGTGCTGGCGTTCGCCCGCATGACCCGAATTGATTTGCGATCATGACCCGCGCGCTCATCCTCTTCCTGACCATCATCGGCCTTGCCGCAGCCGCATGGATCGTGCGCGGCGTCGGCGCGGCGCCGGTGTTCGCGGCGATTGGGGCGATCGGCGGATTGGGCTTTACATTCTATTGCGGCTATTCACTCGTGGTCCTCGCGCTCCTCGGCGCGGCGTGGCGTGCGGTGGCGCCGGGGGGCGGTCCGATTGGCGCCTATGCCTGGGCGCGGACGGTGCGTGAGGGGGCGACCGACGTTCTCCCGTTCGCCCAGATCGGCGGTATCGTCGTCGGCGGGCGCGTCCTCGCCGCGCGAGGCGTCGCGAACGACCTCGTCTACGCCTCGATGATCGCCGACCTGACGACCGAAATGGCAAGCCAGGCACTCTTCACCCTGTTCGGCGTCGCCGCGCTGGTGCTGGCGCTCGGCGGGGTCGCCGGGGGGTTTGACGGCGGCATCCTCAAGCTGGTGCTCGGCGGAGCGGCGCTGGCGGTGGCCCTGATGTTCGCCGTCGCCTTCGGACAGCAACCGCTGCTGCTCCTGACCCGGGGGCTCGCCGCGCGCCTCGTCCCGACGGCGGCAGCGTCGTTCGACGCCGTTTCAGCGCGACTGGCGGCGATCTACCGCGACCCCGCAGCGGTCGCGCTGTCGTTCGTTCTCAATCTGGCGGCGTGGATCGCGAGCGCGTTCGGCGCGTGGCTCGCGCTGCGAATGATGGGGGTTGTCGTCGGGTTGTGGCCGGTTCTCGCGATCGAGGCGCTGATTTTCGCCGTCCGCTCGATCGCCTTCGTCGTCCCCGGCGCGCTGGGGGTGCAGGAGGGGGCATATCTCCTCCTCGCGCCGCTGTTCGCGATCGATCCGCGTGCGGCGATCGCGCTATCGCTCCTCAAACGGGCGCGCGATGTCGCGATCGGCTTGCCCGCACTGGTCGCATGGCAGGCAGGCGAAGGGCGGAAGCTGCTCGCTTAACGCCGGCACACGAGCTGGCCGTTGATGGCCCCGCATTCCTGCCGCTCGCCGCCGCGGTTGATGCGAACCGCCGGTGCCCCGCTTTTCACCGCCATGTCGACGGCGGCGACCGAGCCGACGACCTGGCCGTTGACCGCCTCGACAATGTCGCCGGGTGCAAGATAACCGAAGCGCGCGGCGGGGGCGGCGGCGGCGACGACGGTGACGACGACGCCGTGTTCGGGCAGGCCTGCGCCGAGTTCCTGCGCGAATGCGGGCGACAGGTTGCCAATCGTGACGCCGTTGAGCAGGTTATCGCCGCCGATCGTCGTCAGCGAGCGCGTCGGCGTCTCAGGTGGCTTGGTCAGAGTTAGCGCGGCGTGTTCGACCCGCCCGGCGCGCAGCAGCGCGACATCGAGCCGGGTGCCGACGCCCTGCGTCGCAATGCGGTAGCGGAGCATCCCCGGATCGGCGACATCCTTGCCGTCAATCGCTGTCAGCACGTCACCGACGCGGATCCCCGCGCTCGCGGCTGGCGACCCCGGCGACACGGCGGTGACAAGGACGCCACCGGGTCGGTCGAGACCCGCGAGGCGCGCGCTGTCGGCCGTGATCGCCTCGCCCTCGGCACCGATCCAGCCGGTGACGAGCTTTCCGCTGCCCGCCGCACTGAGGAAGACGCGGACAATGTTCGCTGGAATTGCAAAGCCGATGCCGTTCGACCCGCCGCTGCGGGAATAGATCGCGCTGTTGATGCCGACGAGGTCACCATGGAGGTCGAGCAACGCCCCGCCGGAATTGCCCGGATTGATCGCGGCGTCGGTCTGGATGAAGAATTGATAGTCGGACACGCCCACCCCGGTGCGCGCCACCGCGGACACGATGCCGTGGGTGACGGTCTGGCCGACGCCGAACGGGTTGCCGACCGCGAGCACGACGTCACCGACCTGCGCGCGGTCGCTGTCGCCCAAGCGGATGACGGGGAGCTTCACGTTTTTGGTGTCGATCTTGAGCAGGGCGAGGTCGGACTTGGCGTCGGCGAAGACCAATTTGGCCTTGAATTCGCGGCGGTCGCTCAACGCGACGAGGATTTCGTCGGCGCCCTGGACGACGTGGTTATTAGTCACGATCAGGCCGTCAGCCTCGACGATGACCCCCGAACCCAACGATTGCTCCACACGCGGTTGCGGTGCACCGCCGCCGAAGAACTGTCGGAAGAACGGATCGCCCATCATTGTCGCTCGGCTGCGATTGACCCGCGCCGAATAAACATTGACCACCGCAGGCGCCGCGCGCCTGGCGACAGGGGCGAAGCTGAGTTGCAGCTGCCCCGCGTCGGTCGGCACCGTACGCGCGGTCGTCACGGGCGGCGGCATGGCGATAACATCAGCGTTGACCGGCGTTTGCCCGACGCTGGCTTCAAGGCCGAGCGCGAGGGCAAGGCCGGCGACAGCCCCGCCACCCAGCAGGATCGCGGTGCGAATAGCGTGGTTCATCTGCCCCTCCAAGACCCGAAGTCTCGCGCAGGTCGGGTGAAGCGGCGATTAATGCAAGTCGCCGCCATCGTCGACGGCGACCACTTCTTCGCGCCGCAGCGCCCGGTAGAGATGCGGGAATAGCGCACCCCCGCGCGATGCCTCCCACCGCAGCGCCGGGCCGAGTGCATCCGCCTCCAGCGCCACACGGACCACCGGCTCACCCACGAAATATTTGGCGCGCGTCCCCGCCGCCTGCTCGGCGGTCGACAGATGAATGTACCCGTCCCGCAAATCGTCGGGCGACCCGGCGAAGCTGGCACTGGCCGCGGGTTGAGCATCGAACGCGGCCCATTCGGTGGGACGCAACAGCTTGAAAACGTGCATTTTGGCGCTCCAGCTTGCATTTGCCCGACAATGCGCGCATTTAGCAATCAGCCGAAGTTGCCTGCAACCGTCGAGCGGCGCTTCACGCCTACTCTTTCGTTTCTTGCTGCCGAGGTGTTCGGGCGTGGTTTGCGCTCGGGCTTCTTGAACGTTTCGTAAGGACTTCTCTCATGGCGATCGGTACCGTCAAATTCTTCAATGCCGTCAAGGGTTATGGCTTCATCGCTCCCGACGGCGCTTCCAAGGACGTCTTCGTCCACGTTTCCGCTGTCGAGCGTTCGGGCCTGAACGGCCTCAACGAAGGCCAGAAGGTCAGCTTTGACGTCGAGAACGATCGCCAGGGTCGCAGCTCGGCCGTCAATCTC
>JANYFA010000066.1 GCA_025362895.1 Sphingomonadaceae bacterium
CCCGACAGGAAGTTCTTCGCATCGCCGACCAGTTCGGCATAAGCCGCGCCCTCGATCCGCCCGACACAAGGGGCCGAGCAGCGTTTGATCTGATGCAGCAGGCACGGGCGCGAACGGTTGGCGAAGAAACTGTCCGAACACGATCGCAGCAGGAATACTTTCTGGAGCGCGTTGAGCGTCATGTTGACCGCGCCGGCGCTGGCGAACGGGCCGTAGAACACACCTTTGCCGACACGCGCGCCGCGATGCTTGGCGATACGCGGGAAGGCGTGGTCTTCGCGGAGGAAGATGAAGGGAAATGATTTGTCGTCGCGTAACAGCACGTTGTAAGCCGGGCGGAAGCGCTTGATCAGCTGCGCCTCGAGCAGCAGCGCCTCGCTTTCCGAATTCGTCGTGACGATCGTCATCCCGCGCGTCTGAGCGACCATTCGCTGGAGGCGACGGGGCAGGCGGGTGACCTGGGTGTAGTTCGTTACCCGCGCCTTCAACGCCCGCGCCTTGCCGACATACAGCACGTCGCCCGCGCTGTCGGTCATCCGGTAGACGCCGGGCCGGGCGGGCAGGGTACGCAGGACATTACGGATCGCGGCAACCCCGGCGTCGAGATCGGGCGTCTCGCGTCCCCGGACGGCAAAGGTCGCCGCGTCCTCGGCAAAGCGGTCGCGCGTCGGTTCGGGGTCAGCGGGGCGGTCGGCGGGGGTACGCATCCGCCCCTACCTAGGGCCGGGGCCGGGGCGGCTCAAGCCGGGGGGCGGTCAGAGCCGGGGAGGGCCGGGGCGGCAACGCGCCCTTCACGTGCGACAGTGCCTCAGTCTTGCCCGCCGCTGCCCCCATCCGCTACGCAACGACATGCTCCCAGCCAAACCCTCTGCTGCCGGCCCGGCGGTCGCCATCGTTACCGGTGGGGCCAAGCGGATCGGGGCGGCGCTGGTTCGGGCGCTCGGCGCCGATGGCTGGCACGTCGTCATCCATTGCCATACGTCGGCCGCCGAGGCCGATGTGCTCGCTGCCGAGTTGGTTGCCGAAGGCCACGCCGCGTCGGTCGTCGTCGCCGATCTTGCCGACCCGGGCGCGGCGGCGGTGATCATCGCGGCTGCAGTCGCGGCGGGTGAGCCGCGCCTGCTCGTCAACAGCGCGTCGCGGTTCGACCTCGACACCTTCGCTGACTTCTCCGTCGAACAATGGGACCGGCACATGGCGGTCAACCTCCGCGCCCCGGCGTTGCTCATTCAGGCGTTTGCAGCAACGATACGGGAAGCAGGCGACCCCGCCGTCGTCGTCAATCTGCTCGATGCCAAGCTGGCCAGCCTCAACCCCGATTTCCTCAGCTATACCGTCAGCAAGATCGGCCTGTCGGGGCTGACCGAACTTGCCGCGCGCGCCTAGGCCCCGCGATTGCGTGTTGCCGCCATCGCGCCGTCGGTCACGCTCGTCAGCGGACCCCAATCGCGCGAGAACTTCGCCGCGGTCCACGCGATGAACCCGCTTCACCGCGGCGTCGAGGTCGCCGAGATTGTTACGGCGCTGCGCTTCATCCTTGCCACGCCGACATACAACGCCCAGGCGCTCGTCCTCGACGGCGGTCAGCGCCTGCTCGGCCTGCCGCGCGACGTCCAACATATGGGCGGCGATACGCCACCAACTAAACTGGATAGCGAATGAGCGAATTCATCGGGCTGCACGGGCTCGTCCCGGCCGTCCTCGCCCCGGCAACGCGCCGCATCATGCTCGAGGATTTAGACCTGCCGGTCGATATCGGCTTCCATGCGTTCGAGATCGGCACGCCGCAGCGTCTGCGGATCAACGTCGAGGTGTGGCTCGATGCTGCCAACTTCCCACAGGACGACCGCGTCGACGCGGCATGGGACTATGATTCGCTGCGAACCGGCATCGTCGCACTGGTCGCCGGGCGCCGCTTCAACCTGCAGGAAACGGTGTGCCGTGCGGTGTACGAACTGGTCGCCGCGCGGATCGGCGTCGTCGCGCTCCGGGTATCGACGCGCAAGCCAGATATCTATGCTGACTGCGCGGCGGTCGGGGTGGAGATGGCGTCGAAACTGCCGGGGTAGGGCGCAGGTTATGCTGCATCGCGTCAGAATGTACGTCCGCACGACTCCAGGTTACTGAGCACAAAGCGGTAGTCATCCGCAACATCGCCGGGCGCAGCCAGCGTTGCTGGCAGTCGCGACGGCAGGCCACACGCAAGGCGATACCACAGCAGTGTGTCCTTCACGACGGGTTGCGCCGCGTCGTCGATGACGTCGCCGGTCGCGATCGTCAGGCGCCGCGCCGCTCCGGGACGGGTCAGCACCACCAGCGACACCGGCTTGCCTCCCTTTGTCGCCAGGAAAAACTGGCTCTCCGCCTCGCCGGGGACGCTGCCGGGAACGCGGAAGGCCGACGTTACTCCGGTCACGACGGGAACGTCACCGCGCCGTGCCGCCGTCAATACCGCGCGGACCGTCGCGTCGACGGCGGGTGTCCAGGGCACGATCGCCTGCGCCGCGACCAACGCCACCTCGCCCAGCGTGACCCCCGGACGGACGAACAGCATGACGTCGTCGCCCGTTAGCTTCGGCGGGCGACCCTTCGCGTCAACCGCGACGTCGGTCAGCAACGTCAGGCGCGGCGGAACGGTGTCGGGCGCGGCCACTGCGGCCGTCGTCGCGGCGGTGACGAGCACCCGCGCCATGCCCGCCGTGACATCGGGGGCGTCGCGCGGGCGCAATCGCTCGGCTTTGATCACCGTGGCGCGAACGACAATGGGGGCGGCCAGCGCCAGTGCGGTCAGGTCGGCGAAGCTCCGCGCCGTCACCGCGCGGGGAGGAACAACGTCGGCCTTCGCCCCGACACTGCCAGCGCCCCACAGCGCCATCATCGCGAGCCATGCCGTCGTCCGCTTCGCTACGCTCATCGCACTCTCCATTGCCAATACGCCGTGCCACTGAGTCGTACTCGGCTCAACCCCGGTTGAAACTTAAACGACGCACGACAAAGCGGGTTGCGGCGGGGCGGGCCGGCGGCTACTATTCGGTCATCATCACGGCGGCGAACGCAATTAATAGCGGGTCGCCGGGCTGCTGAGGGGTCGATCGTTTCGTCTCCCCTCCGATTTTTGGGCGTTGATCCGCGCCCGTTGATTCAGGGAGTTTAGCTTAAGTCATGGCTTACGCGGATCAGGGAATGAGCCGGGGACGGATGTTCGCGCTTGGCGTGGCCATCATCATCCATGTTTTCCTCGGCTATGCATTGATCACCGGCCTCGCGCTGAAGGCGATCAAGCATATTGTCGACCCATTGAAGTCGGTTAACATCAAGGATCAGGTCAAGCTGCCAGATGAGCCGCCGCCACCGCCGCCGAAGACGCAGGAAATTCCCCCCTTCGTGCCGCCGCCAATCGTCGATGTTGCGACCGATTCGCCGCCGCCGCCGACGATCTCGACGCAGAGCTTTCAGTCGAGCCCGCCGCCCGCGCCGATTCATGTCGAGGAGCCCCCGGCGCCGCCGGCGCCGACTGGGCCGACCCAGGCCGCTTCCGCGATCGGAAGTTCGACGACGGTGTCGGAGGACGACTATCCCCCCGCATCGCTGCGCGCCGAGGAGCAGGGTCGCACGGTAATCACAGTCTCGATAAATACGGCGGGCCGCGTCGATAGTTGCTCGGTGGCGACTTCGAGTGGCTTTCCGAAGCTCGATGAGAAGTCGTGTCAGCTCGCCTCGCGGCGGTTCCGGTTCAAACCGGCGCTGCAGAATGGTCAGCCAGTCGCGTCCACCAAGGCGATGCCGATCAAGTGGCAGATTACGTCGAAGTAAGTCTTTGCGCCCATCCGGCATCTGCCGGGCGGGCGCTTCCGTAACCCGAACACGCACAGATTTGAGGAAAATTCGATGGAAACCGTTGCGACGACCAACCCCTACGGCCTGATGCAGGCGCTTGAGCAGGGCGGCATCATCACCCAGGCGATCTTTGGCGTTCTCGTCATCATGTCGCTCGGGTCGTGGTACATCATCCTGACTAAGTGGTGGGACCAGCGGAAGGTGCTTGCCGACGCGACCGAGGCGAGGAAGGCGAGGCCGCCCTGCAG
>JANYFA010000129.1 GCA_025362895.1 Sphingomonadaceae bacterium
CCTGGGAGATCCGCTCGAGACGCTCTCGGTCCCCGGACGTGAGGTCGATGACTATACCGCTGCGCATCCCCGCTGACTCGCACGGCCACAGTCCGCTGGGAATCCATAATCGGACTCAACCGTCAGGCGAGAACCACTAGGCGTCGACGCGTGCTTCGAGGGTCAACTTGTCGCCGACGTTGACCGTGTAGCGCGGGCTGAAGATGAACTTGACGTCGGGAACGTAGGGCAGATGCTTGCCGTTGAAGTCGACCGCCGGCAGGCCTGCGAGCACCAGCGTCTGTGCCAGCGAAGCGTCGAGGAAGCTCGTGTAGCGCGCGTGGGTGTAGGCGAAGCTCGTCGAGATCGACAGCGAGTCGAGCATCCGAATGTCGGCGTTCACCTCGAGGCCGTAGATGTGCGACGCGGCGACGTTGCACGTATAGGTGCGGTTGGTCGATGATCCGCCCGCGCTGACCGGGTTCTGGCACGCCGCCTGCTGGTTGTACCAGTCGGTATAATAGATGTCGCCGTTGAACCGCAGGCGGTGATCGAGGAAGTCGTTCTTCGACCCGATTTCGAAGGTGTTGGTCTTTTCCGGGGTAAACGCGCGCTGGTTGGCGAAGACGTTGAGACCGGTGTTGAACCCGCCCTCCTTCTCGCCGCGCGCGAAGCTGGCATAGACCTGATGGTTGCGGTTCGCCTCGTACTTGGCGATGACGCGGGGCGTCCAGAAGCGGATGTGCTGCGACAGATCGTAGATCGCCGCTTGGGTCGGGGCCGCGAGATTGCTCGATATCTGCTTGAAGCCCTGCGTCTCATCCTCGTAGCGGACTTCGCCGGTGAGCGAGAAAGCATCGGTCGCATGGAAGGTCAGCGAGCCGAAGCCCGAGTAGCTCTGGGTCGTCTGCGTCTGACGCGGGAACGCATAGTTGGTGAAGCCAACGGCCGTCAGAGCGCCCGGACCACGGTCGGTCGTCACCGTGCGGTTATCGTAGAAATAGAAGCCGACGAGCCAGTCGAGCCGGTGCTGGCCCGACGACGACAGTCGCAGTTCCTCGCTGACGTCGCGGTAGATGCCGTCGTTCGAAGACAGCGCGTATTGCGACTGCCCGACCGGGTTCGCCGGCGCGAACGGGAAGCCGAAGTTTTGGCAGCCGCCGCCCGGTCGCAGATCGTGTTGTCGCCGTCATACGTGTATTCGGCGTGGCGGCGGTCGTACGACGTCAGCGACGTCAACGTCACGCCGTCGAAGTCATAGGCGAGCGTGCCGTTGACCCGGACCGTCTTCTCGCGGTCGCCGAAGCTGCCAAGCTGGAACGGCAGAGCGACGGTGTTGACGGTGACGCCGTTGGTTGGGATCGCCGGGACGCGGCCCAAGAAGATCAGGTTGCGCGTCGGGGTGAACACGCCGGGGATCGAACTTCCCGCCGGCGTACCAGGGGCGAAGTTATTGCGGATGACGCTCGACGGCGGCTGGCCATCGTTGTTGTTGGTGTACGTCGCCCGCAGCGTCGCGGTCAGCCGCTCGGTCGGGCGCAACTCGATCGTCCCGGTGAGGCCATAGTCCTTGTCGAAATCGACCCGGCCGCCGTCGATCGCGCTGGTATAAAAGCCGTCGAAGCGCCGATAATAGCCGCCGAGGCGGACCCGGATCGTGTCCGACACGGGTCCGCTGATGCTCGCCGTGGTCTTGAACAGGCCGTGGTCGCCGCCGGTCGCCTCGACCGATCCGCCCCACGTGTCGGACGGGCGCTTGGTGATATAGTTGATCGCCCCGGCGAAGGTGTTGCGTCCGTACAGCGCCGACTGCGGCCCCTCGACAACTTCGATGCGCTCAAGGTCGTTGAGTTCGAGATCGACGCTGCCCTTGCCCGACAGATAGATGCCATCGAGGAACACGCCGACGTTCAACGGGCCGAGCGTCTGCGCCGCGCCACGGATGATCGGCAGCTGGTTCTGGCGCCCGAACAACGGGGTAAAGACGAGGCCCGGGGTCAGCTTGGCGACGTCGGCGATCCCCTCGATCCGCGCCGACTTGATGTCGGCGGCAGTGAAGGCGGTGATCGCCACCGGGGCATCCTGCAGCCGCTCCGACACTTTGCGCGCGGTGACGATGATATCCCCCGGCAGGACATCGGCGGTCGCGGCGGCAAGCCCCGCGTTGGTGTCGACCGGCGGCGCGACCTGCGCCGATGCCGCGACGGCGACGAGGCCGGTTGCCCCCAACAGAAATGCCTTACCCAGCTTAGCCATCGTGTATCCCCTGCCTGTTGCGACAAAATTGCCCTGTGGAGCGACGATTTGTCCAGACAAATTTTGCGCGGTCCGATTGTCGGTCGCGGCTTGTCACCCGAATGCAACACAGGTACCTTGTCCGGACAACTATTGTGGAGGATTTTCGATGCTCGGCCTGGCTCTGGCGATCGCCGCAACGGTTGCCGCGCCCGGCGTCG
>JANYFA010000155.1 GCA_025362895.1 Sphingomonadaceae bacterium
ATCGTGCCAACGGTGCAGCAGGGTAGCTATGTACGGACGGGATAACCGCTGAAAGCATCTAAGCGGGAAGCCTCCCTCGAGATTAGATCTCATCGAGTCGTGGAAGACCACCACGTTGATAGGCCGGATGTGTAAGTGGAGCAATCCATTCAGCTAACCGGTCCTAATTACTCTGTTCACGCTTTTAAGTCCCACCATCATCGACAACACTGCCGTGATAACGGTCGCGGTGTATTGATTTCAAAAAAAACCCTGTCTTCGCGCCGCCGACTTAGCTTGGTGGTCATAGCGTCTGTGCCCCACCCGATCCCATCCCGAACTCGGCCGTGAAACCAGACAGCGCCGATGGTACTATCGCTCAAGCGATGGAAGAGTAGGTCGCCGCCAGGCTTAGTCGTCGGCGCGAGACAGGAACCCATTCACGCGTCACTTCACCATTTCGGGGCGCATTGTTTGCGCCTCTGTCGCGGGGTGGAGCAGCCCGGTAGCTCGTCAGGCTCATAACCTGAAGGTCACAGGTTCAAATCCTGTCCCCGCAACCACTTTTCATATTTTCGTCAGGGTTATCCTTGGCGGTTTTTTGTTTGTCGGCATTGGCTGGCCGTTTTCAGTCCTTGCCCAGCGCCATGACATAACGACGGGCAGTAGCGCGCACTTCATCTGGCGTTGCACGAGGTGCATAGAGTGCCGATCCTAGGCCGAAGCCTTGCGCTCCGGCCTGCCGCCAAGCCGTCATTGTATCCGGCGTAATCCCACCG
Organism: Sphingomonadaceae bacterium; assembly: GCA_025362895.1. Lineage (GTDB taxonomy): Bacteria > Pseudomonadota > Alphaproteobacteria > Sphingomonadales > Sphingomonadaceae > Polymorphobacter_B. Next base: position 759 of record JANYFA010000155.1, read on the forward strand.
ACTGCCAGCACGGGTATGTCGTTAGGCAAAACAGCGCGGTGCGCTTTAAGCACAGTCGGTGTCGCCGCTTCCGTCGGAAACAGCTTCAGGCCACTGGCACCTGCCGCCAGCGCGGCAAAGGCTTCAGTAATCGTGAAATAGCCCGGCAGTGACACCAACTCGGCCGCCGCCGTTGCCCTGATCACGCCCACGTCGGTATTGGGAGACACGATAAGCCGTGCGCCGGTGGCCCCGACCTGTTCGACCTGCTCGACCGTCAGCACTGTCCCAGCGCCGACGAGTACCGGTGCTGCGTAGCGACGGGCAATGGCGGCGATGCTTGTGAGCGGATCGGGCGAGTTCAACGGAACCTCGATCATCGCAAAGCCTTCGTCGACGAGCACATCGGCGATGGCGACGACCTCATCGGGCCGCACGCCGCGCAGGATCGCCACTAGCGGGCAGATCGCCATCGCCGCAGCTAGATTGACATCATGATGCATGAGCTTCACTCCAGATTGCCATGACGCCGGCAACGAACGCGCGCTCGCTGTCGTTTATGGCGACGCGCGCGCCGGACTCTTCTATCGCCGTCGTATAGAGCGCAGCGAGGTCGCTGCTGGCGAGCAAATAGACCATCTCACCGGTGCCGAGGCCTTGTTCGCGGACGTCGCTCCCGATCAACAGCCCGCTGGCATAGGAGGCTGCATCCTCGGGCGGACGGAGGCCAAGCAAGTGGCTCGCCCGTACGCCGAACAGATCGCCGAGAAGGCGGCCTTCGGCGGCGTCGCGCACGCCCGCGCGGAAAGCCGGGCCATCTGCCACCCTGCCGCCGATCAATTCGGCAAGCAGGCTGTGCTGACGCAGCAGCGCGAACAGTTCGCCGGTCATCGTGGTGCGGAAATCGACAATCACGCCGTCGGCAGCCTGTACCCATTTGCAATGCGTACCGGGCTGACAGAACAGCGAATCGTCCGGTGCAAGACGAGCGGCGACCGCGCCCAGCACCTGGGTCTCCTCACCGCGCATCACATCGCCGCGACCATTCGCCATGATCGAAACTCCGGGCACGATCGCAGTCCGGCCGGGCTCCATCCAGTGCAAAGTTCGGGCAAGCAGCGGTACGCCGACGGGGCAAGCCACATAGGGCACGGCCGCCCAGCCGCGGTTCGACCCGATCATGCCGATGCAAACCATTGGCAGGTCGCCGTGCCGCGCGCGGATAGCGGCTACCTCGCCGGCAAAATCGCCCCCGGCCATTGTCAGTATCCCGCAATCATCGCGTTCGCGCGCAAGCACGATTCCAGCGGCGTCGATCACGTAAATCCGCCGATTGGTCGTGCCCCAATCGATTGCCAGCAAGGCAGCGTCAGTCATTTTGGCCAACCCCAACGATCAGGGAACTTCGCTGACCATCGCCACAAGAGGGCGGGCGCTCTGTCGGCAGGGCAGGGCGATCACGCACGCTAGCCACCGAACTGGTGGGGCGGCAGGCCGCAAAAGCCTTGCGGGTCGACTTCGAACAGCGCGCCGCCATGGGTTTCGTCGACGCCGTCGGCGGCTGAGGTCACGAACATCCGCTCGAGATTGTGTCCGGCGAATGCGATGTTGGTGATCTGCGATGCCGGCAGCTCGATCGTGCGATCGCGGATGCCATCGGTGGTGAACCGACTGATGCCAGCCCCGCCCCATTGTGCAACCCACAGGCCACCATCGGCATCGAACGTCATGCCATCCGGGCTGCCCCACGCGGCTTCGAACGTGATAAAGTCTTGGCGAGATCCCGCTTTGCCATCCGCATCAAGTGAGAAGCGGTAGATTCGCCCGGGAACGCTGTCGGTGTGGTAGAGCCAGTCGCAATCCGCGCTGACCACGGGGCCGTTCGTGACGGTATATCCGGTATCTATTCTGGTCGTACTCAGATCCGTGTCGAGCATATAAAGGGATCCGGTCGGCTGGTCGCACCCCAGCGGCATCGTCCCGGCCCAGATGCGTCCCCAACGATCGGCGACGGCGTCGTTCAGGCGGTTGCCTGGCATATCGGGTTCCGGTGCAACGAGCGGCGTGATGGTGAACGGATCGAGGGTCAGCGCAACAATCCCGCTTTTCAGCCCGGCGACAAAGCCTCGGTGGTCTCGCCGTTCGATCACCCAGCCGATCATCTCGGGCACCGTCCAGCTATCGACGACGTCGTCGCTTAAACGCAGCCGGTTGAGCCGCTGCCCGAGGATATCCGTCCAGTACAGCGCGTTGTCGCGCGCGGACCAGAGCAGTCCTTCGCCAAGCTGATCGCGCCCGTCGCGGGCGACGATGCGCACAGGAAGAGAGATCGGGTTCAATGACTATCCCGCGGGACGGGGTGGATTTGTACGACACGCTGATATTTCACTGCGCTTTCCAACACCGCGCCGTCGGCAAATTGGCCCGTGAGGGTGCGGTGGATCTCCTGCCACGGCGTCTGCGAGGCAGGATAGCCATAGCCTTCGGCGTCGAACTTGGCGCGCCGACGGTCGAGTTCCACGTTGTCGACGAGCATATCGGCGGTGCGGCGACCAAGGTCGATCCGAACGCGGTCGCCGGTCCGCAGCAGGGCCAGTCCGCCGCCGACCGCCGCTTCGGGTGAGGCGTTGAGGATCGACGGGCTGCCGCTCGTGCCTGACTGCCGTCCGTCACCGATACATGGGAGCGCGTCGATCCCGGCCCGAATAAGGGCGACGGGGGGCCGCATATTGACCACCTCGGCCCCGCCGGGATAGCCGATCGGCCCAGCGCCGCGAATGACGAGGATCGATCGTTCATCGGCCCCGAGCGCGGGGTCATCGATTCGCGCGTGATAGTCCTCGGGCCCGTCGAATACGATCGCCGTCCCTTCGAATGCCTCGGGGTCGCTGGGGTCAGACAGAAAGCGCCCGCGAAACGCTGCGTCGATCACGCTGGCCTTCATCACTGCCGCATCGAACAGGTTGCCGCGCAGTACAATCAATCCTGCTGCAGCCTTGAGCGGGCGGTCGAGCGGGCGGATGACGTCGTCGTTCTCAATGCGCGCCTCGGCGTAATTCTCCGCGACGCTACGGCCGTTGGCGGTCAGCGCTTCGCCGTCGAGCTGCCCGGCGCGATAGAGTTCCCCCATCACGGCGGGGACGCCGCCGGCGCGATAAAAATCCTCGCCGAGATAGTCCCCCGCAGGCTGGAGGTTGACGATCAGCGGCGTGTCGGCACCGTGCTCCTCCCAATCCGCCAAGGTCAGCTCGACACCGATGTGCCGCGCGATTGCGTTCAGATGGATCGGCGCATTGGTCGATCCGCCGATCGCCGAATTCACGCGGATGGCGTTGAAAAAGGCAGGGCGGGTGAGAATATCGCTCGGCTTACGATCAGCATGGACCATCTCAACGATGCGCCGCCCGGTCTCCCACGCGCACTCCTGCCGGTCGCGGTACGGTGCCGGGATCGCGGCAGATCCGGGGAGTGACATGCCGAGCGCCTCGGTCAGCGAATTCATCGTCGTCGCGGTGCCCATCGTGTTGCAGAAGCCGGTCGACGGGGCCGATGAGGCGACCAGCGCGACGAAACCCCTATAGTCGATCTCGCCCGCCGCGAGCATTTGCCGAGCCTTCCAGACAATCGTACCGGAGCCGGTGCGCTCGCCCTTGTGCCAGCCGTTGAGCATCGGCCCGACCGATAGGGCGATCGCCGGCAGATTAACCGTCGCCGCCGCCATCAGGCACGCTGGAGTGGTCTTGTCACAGCCGATCGTCAGCACGACGCCGTCGAGCGGATAACCATGAAGGACTTCGACGAGCGAGAGATAGGCGAGGTTGCGATCGAGGCCGGGGGTGGGGCGCTTGCCGGTTTCCTGGATCGGATGCACCGGAAATTCGAGCGGGATACCCCCGGCTTCCCGGATGCCGTCCTTCACGCGCTGTGCGAGGATCAAGTGATGACGGTTGCACGGCGTCAGATCGCTGCCGGTTTGGGCGATGCCGATGATCGGACGGTTCGACTGCAGCTCCTCGATCGAGAGCCCATAGTTGAGATAGCGCTCGAGATAGAGTGCGGTCATGTCCGGATTGTCTGGATTGTCGAACCACGCGCGCGAACGCAGACGCGGTGGGGAAACGCTCATCGGCGGCTTGAGTTCGGGCCGATTAGCCATGATATCCCCCTGCAGCCCGACCGATCGATCCGTTTGCGGCCTCGTTCGGGTCGTAGATTAGTAGCAAGCCGGGCACGCGATACGAAGCTCGTTTATCAGATTGCTGCGACGAACGGGTGCGGAGGGATTGCAGGACGGCAGCCAACAGCTCGCCGATTTGGCGGCGACTTCAAACGACCGTGACGATTTCGAACAATACGGCGGCTTCGCCCGACAGGTTCGGCAACGACAGGCCATGCGTGGCAAGCCAACGCCCGGGAAAGCACTGTTCGGTTGCTTCGGGACCGATCGATTCGCCCGAAGCACGACCATCCGACCGATCGAGCAGGCGGACGACGACGCTCGGAGCATCGGCCACCATCGGTAGCCGGAGCGGACCTTCACGCCCGCTGCGAGACGGCTCGGTCCGCATAACGAGCAGGAGAAAGTGGTCGATCGTGCCCTGCGCCTGCCACAACACACCGTCGCTCCCGTGGCCAAGCCACGTTACCCCATCGTGTAGCCGATGGCGGAGCGTCTTGTAGCGTTCGACCCAATGCGTCAGCCGCTCGCGCTCGGTCGCAGCGAGGCGGTCCGGAGCGACTTCGATCCCGAAGTGGCCCGGCAGCGCTACCATCGCCCGGAAATCCAGCGACTGCGTTCGCCCCGTCGCATGAGACGGGCTTGCGCCGACGTGCGCGCCCATCATCTCCGGGGGCATGAAGTGAAGAAAACCTCGCTGGATCATAATCCGACTGACGGCGTCGATATTGTCGCTGGTCCAGAACCGATCGGCGCGCGCGGCGAACCCGGCGTCGATCCGCCCGCCCCCCGCCGCGCACGCTTCCATCTCAACCAGCGGGAACGCTGCGCGAAGTCGATCCCATAAAGCCCATGTGCCCCGGACCTGTGCCGTGGCGCTCCCGCGTCCGTCGGCCCCTGAAACAGGCGCGAGGGCGCGGTTATGATCCCACTTCAAGTAGGAAATCGGCAGATCGCGGAGGAGCATCGACAGCGCGGCGAACAGGTAGGCCCGCACGTCCTCCCGCGCCATGTCGAGGACCAGTTGGTGACGCGCCAGCGGAAGCGGGGCAGCTTCGGTTGCGCCCAGAATCCAGTCGGGATGATGCCGATAAAGATCGCTGTCAGGGTTGACCATTTCCGGCTCGATCCACAGCCCGAACTCCATGCCGAGGTCGGTGACGCGCCGGGCGACGGGGGTCAGCCCGCGTGGATAGCGCACTGGATCGGCAACCCAATCGCCCAACCCCGCCCGGTCGCCTGCGCGCCCGCGAAACCACCCGTCGTCGAGCACGAAGCGTTCGACCCCGAGCTCTGCCGCGCTTTCGACGAGTGCGATCATCCGCGCCTCGTCGTGGTCGAAGTAGGCCCCTTCCCAGCTATTGAAATGGACCGGGCGTGGCTTGGGAAAGGCGCCGGGCGACCGGCGACCGGCCCGGATCCCGTCGTGGCAGCCTTGGATCGCGCCGTTGCGACCGTGGGCCGAAAAGCACGTCAGGACATCCGGTGTGGACACGGCTTCGCCGGGCGCAAGGACGATCTCGCCGGGCCCGAAGGTTGCGCCGAGCAACACGGCCCAGCCGTCCGCGCCGACGGGTTCGACGGTGAGCCGGTGACTGCCACTCCACGCGAGTTGCGCTGCCCAGACGTCACCGCGATGCCAGCACGCGCCTTCGCCGAGAACGAAAAGTCCCGGCGGCCCGCCATGCCCGGTCAGGCCGCCTCGTTGCTCGCGATACCAGCCCTGCTGCGGCATCGGCTCGCGGTGCTCGACCATCTCGCCATTGTGCCGCCCGGTGAACGAAAGGATTGTGTGTGCGTGTGGCGGGAAGGGGAGGACGGCGGCGGCGAATTCCTCCACCGATAAAGCCGTGGTTCCGATGTTGCGTAAGGTGGTGGTGAGGCGCAGGCAATCGCCCTGTGGTGCGATCGCCACGATCACCTCGACGCCGCAGTCTTCGTCGCGCAGGATGGCGTCGAAGGCCGTCGCGCTGACGGTGACGGAGCGGACTTTCAAACGCTGTCCGGCCTGTCGCCCACCGCGATGGCACCGGATTCCGGGAGGGCCGAACCAGCCGAAGCCCGACGTTGGCATAACGCCCATCGCGACTTCATGGTCGAGCGAGAACGTTGTCCGAGACCGCGTCGCGGCGAGGGGCGCGGGTGGCTCCGTCATCCGCGCTCCCCAATGCCGCCAGATGAGATCGTGGTCAGCGGTGACTTCGACAACCAGGCTGGAATCGCCGGTCGTGATAATATGGCGCGCAGGCTCAACCAAGAACAGCCGCTCCGGCGGACGGTAACGTACGCGAACCGAGGATGACCTCACCCTGTACCGTTGCCGGCAATTCTGCGGGCGAGGCGCCGTAGTTGAACGCGAAACAGCGATCCGCCGTGCGACGAAGTCTGACGCCCGCGGGCAAATCGTGCGTCGTCAGCCCGGCATCACGCGCGGCGCGCGACAACAGCATCGTTGCAAGCGCCTCCGTCGGCCAAGCGGCGAGATATCGGACGCGCCCGTGCCGCCACGAGGCCACCGTCCCGTCGTGCGCCGTCAACTCGGCTTCCGCTTCGCCTTCGACATGCTCCAGCCATTGTTCGATCCGGAAGCCGTCGCCGTCATGCCCCACGCCCGGACGCAGGCTCTCGACGCGGGCCACGGTGGCGGGAAACAAGCGCCGCAAGGGCCCCGGTGCCAAGTCGCGTGGAATCGCGAAGTCACTGGTCTTGCTGCCACTGCGCGGGCCGATCGCAATCTGCCCCGGAAACTGCTCAAGCCGATCGACAAGTGCGGCGTCGACGATCGGGAGACACGGCACGACGATCATCGCGTAACCGTCGAGCGTGGCGTCCGGCGACACGATATCAATATCGAGGCCAAGCTGGCGCAGTGCCGAATAGCAGGCGAACGCGGCCCATAAAGCGGAAAAATCAGCGCCTTGCGGTTGGATGCCAGTCACCCATTCGCTGTCGTATGAAAAGATCAGCGCGACCATTCGTGGCGAGGCACCCTGCGAACCGAGAAGAGCAATGTCGTCCGCCGCTTGTCGTACTTCGGCCAGTGCGGGAGCCGCAACGCTATCCGGGCGTAACAGCCCGGCGTGCATTTGTTCCTGGGCAAAAGGAGCCTGCCGCCAGCGGAAATAGGTTACCAGCTCCGCTCCATGCGCCATGGCTTCCAGCGTCCACAACCGGACCATGCCGGGCAGCGGCGCCGGGTTGTAGCGCGCCCAATTGACCGGCCCTGGCTGCTGCTCGAGCACCCACCAGCGCCCCTGCGGCGTGCATCCTCGATACAGATCATGATGAAACGCCGCGATGTCGGGATGCCCCTGCCGGGCAAAGGCAATCTTGTCGCCCTCGCCGAACCGGAAACTTTCCAAAAAGCCGAGGGGATAGCTGTCCCAGCCCGCAACATCGAGATTGCATGCGACGTCATGGTGATCGAACTCGGTGTAGAACCCCATGAAATTGTGAACGATATCACGCCCGGGCGAGGTATGACGGACGATCGCGACCTGCGCGGCGTTGAAGGCGACGACCTGGTCCGATGAGTAGCGCCGGAAGTCGAGCCAGTGCGCCGGGTTCGCCTCGGTGACAGTGCCGTTCGGGAGCTCGACCTCGTCGAACGATCGATATTCCATGCTCCAGAACACATTACCCCAAGCGCGGTTGAGCGCGCCGATGTCACCGTGGCGGTCCGCCAACCAGATCCGAAATCCGTCACGCGCAGCGACGGAAAAGCTTAGCGTCGTATCGTGGCAGCCATATTCATTGTCGATCTGCCACGCGACCACATTGTGATTTTGCCCATATCGTTCTGAAACGGCTTGCGCGATTCGGGTTGCTTCGACGCGGTAACCCAGATGGCTGAAGCAATAATGGCGGCGCGAGCCGAACCGGCGTGGGTGACCATAAGCATCGCGCGCCACCATGTCGGGCATCCGGTCGATCAGCCATTTGGGCGGAGTCGCCGTCGGCGTGCACAGGATAATCGACAGTCCCGCATCGGCGAGCGTGGTAACCGCACGGTCGAGCCACGCCCAGTCGAATTCACCGGGTTGGGGTTCGATCCGGCTCCACGCGAATTCGCCCAGCCGAACGTGCGAAAGCCCCGCTGCAACCATCCGGTGAGCGTCTTCCGCCCAGATCGCCTCCGGCCAGTGCTCGGGATAATAACAGGCGCCGAGTTGCATTGTTGCGCCTTATCGCGAAAGTGACCGGAGGATCGCGTTGCAATGAGCGCTTCACGCCGCGCCCGTCAACCGGGCCACGGATGATGAGACGACGAAAACGGGTGGGGCGGGGACGCGATGGACGACATAACAACCAGGGCGGGACAAATCGGGATCGCATTGATCTTGATGGCCGTCATCGCCCTTGCCACTGTCCTCACGGTTCGCCGTAGCGGGCGACGGCACGACGGTTCGGCGCGCGATGTCTACCTGGCGGGCAATGGGCTCAACTGGTTATTCATTGCCGGCTCGATTACGCTGACTAACCTTTCCACTGAACAGCTTGTCGGCATGAACGGCAACCAGATGCTGCTGCTGGCATGGTGGGAACTGGCGGGTTTTGTCGGGCTGCTGATCCTCGCCTTCGTGTTCGTCCCGATCTACTATCGGCTGCGCTGTACGACGGTAACGCAACTGCTGGAGCAGCGATACGGCGGGGGGAACATCAGGACGCTCATCAGCGGGCTGTTCCTCGCGGGAAATATCTTCGTGTATCTGCCGGCGGCGCTCTATAGCGGCGCACTGTTCTTAAAGTTCATGCTCGGTGTCGATTGGCCGCTCTGGTACTTTGCGGCGCCGATAGCGGTCATCGCGGCGCTCTATACAATATGCGGCGGGCTGAGGTCGGTTGCGGTGATGGACACCTATGCCGGGATCGGTGTTTTGGCGATCGCGATCCTCGTTGTGTACCTCGCCATGGCGGCAATCAAATTCGATTTTACCGGTACTCCGGCGGACCGGCTAACGATGATCGGTGCGGCCCACTCGCCAATTCCGTTCCACACGCTGTTTACCGGCATGATCTTCATCCAAATCTTTTACTGGTCGACCAACCAAAATATTACGCAAAAGGCGATGACGGCGCCCAATGTCGGCGTAGCGCAGCGTGGCATTTTGGCGGCGGCGGCGATCCGCATTCTGATCATCCCGGCGATCGTCGTGATCCCCGGCGTCGCGGCTTACAAGTTGTTCTGCAGCGTCCACGACGCCGCTTATGGCCGGTTGGTCGGCCTCGTCCTGCCTCGGTGGCTATCCGGCGCCTTTGCAGCGATGATGGCAAGCGCCGTGATCGCGCATACGGCGTCGATCCTCAACAGCTCGGTCGCGCTATACGCCGTCGATTTGCACACTAAACTTGTGCGCCCGGTGCAAAACCATTGGCGGCTGTCGGCGATCGTCTCGACTCTGCTGACGATTAGTTCGGTCATTCTCATGCATCTATTCGAAAACGCGCAGTCGATCATCAATCTGCTCCAGAAGCTCAACGGGCTGCTGTCGATGCCGATATTGTCTGCCTTCGTCGTCGGACTGCTGTTCCGCGGCGTCAGTGCCGGATCATCGATCGTCGGTGTCGTGTGGGGGGTGTCGCTTTATGCGCTTTACACATTCGCCCTCGAACCCGCGGGTATCGTCACGATGCATTACATCGACTTCATGGTCGTCACGCTGGCATCGTCGGTATTGGTGGCGCTCGCAGCCAGCTGGGTGAGCACGGGGCGGCGACCTGGTTGGTCCCGATTCTCTGTGCTTCGCGCCGCTCCGGCAGCGTAGACGGCAGGAGCAGTCCATGACTGATCGACGGGTTGGCATCGGCCAGATCATCGCCTTCGGCACGGTGCAGCTGCCGCTGGGCGCGATTGGCCTGCCGATCGCCATTTATCTCGCGCCGTTATATGGTGGGCAGCTCGGTCTGGGCCTGCAACTGATCGGGACTGCCCTGATCCTTGCGCGCATGTCCGATTTTGTCGTCGATCCGATTATCGGTGTATTGACCGATCGCTGGCGCCCTCGGATCGGTCGCCGACGTGTATGGTTGATCCTTGGTACCATTGCCATGATGGCGGGCGTGCGGCTGTTGTTTCAGCCAGGTTCGGGCGTCGGGATCGTGTACTTCTTCGCTGCGCTGTCACTTGTCTATTTCGGCTTCACCCTAATCCAGCTGCCCGTCTATGCATGGGCTGCCGAACTGTCGTCGGATTACCATTTGCGGACCCGCATCAGTTCGGTCGGGCAGTTTTTCGGCATTCTCGGGCTGATCGTGTCGACCCTGATCCCGAGTTTCGTTCTGGCGCAGAAGGGGGTGACGAGCGCGGATGTGATGGCGGCGATGAGTCATTTCATTTTAATCGCGATGCCCGTCTGTGCCGCAATCGTCTTCTTCCTGGTCCCAGAACCTCCGGCACCGATTGCAAAGTCGTCGTTCAAACTGTTTGCAACACTTAAAACGTTGGCGTCGAATAAATCATTCGTTCGGATCACCTTCGTTGTGCTCATCGCGACGATCGGTGAAGTCTTTCGCCAGTCGATCACCGTGTTCTTTGCGCGCGACGTCGTCGGTGTCGGCAACGTCGGCATCATCTATTTTTACTACTTCGCGGCGGCTCTGGCCGGGGTTCCGTTCTGGACGTGGCTCGCCCGACGGATCGAAAAGCATCGCTCGCTATGTGCGGCGCTGGCGGTTGTGGCCGTGGCCGATGCCGCTATGTTCTTCGTTGGACATGGCCAGACGACGTTGTTTGCCATGCTCTTTGTCCTCAAAGGCTCATGCTACGGCGCGCTGCTCATGCTGCCCGGGGCGATGGTTGCTGACACCGTCGATATCGACACCGCGAAAACGCTCGATCGCCAGCAAGGCGTCTTCTTCGCCGCGATCGCTATGGTTCAGAAGATGGGCTTTGCCCTCGGCGGGGGACTACCGCTGCTGATTCTGGGGGCGGCCAATTACCGCTCGGTCGGGGAAACGCTGCCTCTGCCGCTTCTTGCGCTCCGGGTGAGCTATAGCGTGATCCCGGCTGTGCTCGTGCTCATCGCTGCGGCGATGGTATGGGGTTATGCGCTGTCAGCGGCACGTCACCGTGTGATCCGGGATGAGATCGACGCTCGTCTCGCGGCCGCAAGCGAGCAGGTGCTGGCGAAAGCATCAGGATGATTACAGGCATTCATCATACCGGGCTCGTTGTTCGCGATCTTGACGCGAGCATCGACTTTTTCACGAAGGGCGCGGACTTCGAGGTCGCAAGCCGCTTCGATCTGGCCGACACCGCGATCAATCGAACATTGTTCCAGCTGGCTGACGCGACCGGACGCGCCGCACTGCTAAAAGGCACTCTGGGATGTATTGAGCTATTCGAATTTACAGTCAACGCCAGTAACGTTATCCGGTGCCCTGAGATTTTCGAGGCAGGAATTCGTCACGTCTGCCTTCAGGGCGGAATGGATAACGTCCTGTTCGGTCGAATGGTCGCGCAGGGTGCAACGGCGCACGCGCCGCTTTCAGGCCTGGGTACGGGCAATCTCTACGCTTACATCCGCGATCGTGAAGGCAATATTATCGAGATCGAAGGCGTGCCGTGGAAGCCGGGCGATGTCACGCGCGCCTGGTACGCACACACCGCCATCGTTACGCCAGCCATCGACCGCCTGAGCGAATTCTACGCCATGGTAACAGGGTCTCCCGTCCATCGCCGGGGTTCGTTCGGGCCTGGCCCCAAATTCGATGTCGTTGGCGGTCTTCATGATGCCCGTTTCCACGGTTCGTGGCTGCGTGCAGGGAACGCCGAGCTCGAGTTCTGGCAGTATCTGACACCGCTGACCGAAGCGGTACCGCCTCGCGCGATGAGCGACTTGGGCTGGAACCATGTCTGTTTTGAATCGAACGACATCGATAGCGACATCGATCGATTGCGGACTGCCGGGGTCGAACTTCATTTACCTGTCAGCGAATTTGGCAATGCGCGAATCGTGTTTTGCCGCGATCCCGACGGCAATATTTTCGAACTTCTCCAGCCTAATGAGCAGGCGACGGTGAACGTCGCTGCCCTGCATGCGGGCAGCGACGCGGTATTATTGCGGGCAGCGAAATCGGCCTTTTATGCCCCGACAGCGGCGGCATAGCAGTGGTATGGGCGTGCAGTCTGTAACAGAGCCGCCGCCCCTTAGGTCACGCCGGGTCGCGACCAACGGGCTTGAGATGCATTACCTCGAAGCGGGCGAGGGGAAGGCAATCGTCCTGCTGCACGGCTTTCCCGACTATTCGGGGAGCTGGCAGCCGCTGATGGAACGGCTCGCCGTCGATCATCGCGTCATCGCCTCCGACCTTCGGGGGTATAATCTGACCGATCGACCTGTTGGCTGCGACGCCTATCGCCCGGACCGCCTGATCGGCGACATCGTCGGCCTGCTGGATGCGCTTGACCTGCCGATGGCGGCCATCGCCGGAAGCGACTGGGGCGGCGTGCTCGGCTTCTGGCTGGCGTTGCTCCACACCGACCGCGTCAGCCACCTAATTGGGCTCAACACGGCGGATCCCTTCGTTCTGCAAGACATGATCTGGGACGATCCAGCCCAGCGTGCGGCCTCGCAATATTTCACGTTCCTTCGTTCGGATCAGGCGAACACCGCACTGAGTGACGCCTCAGTCGAGGCGCTGGTAACGCGCTTTCTAGGCGGAGCTATCGGCGCTGGCACTCTGACCGGGCCGGAGGTGGATGGCTATCGCGCGGCATGGTCGCGTTCAAGGGTGTGGCCAGCCATGCTGAACTGGTACCGCGCCGCGCCGATCGATGTGCCGCCTATGGGCGCCCCCGCGCCGTCGAACCGGTGGACTCGACTACCGTGTCAGACCGCCAGTGCAGATGATCTGGGGAATGCGCGACACGGTGTTTGTCGCTGCGATGCCCGAGCGGGTCGCTACATATTGTGATAGCTGCGTGATCACGTCGCTGCCCGACGCCGGTCACCTGCCGCACCGCGATGATCCGGATCGCTGCGCTGCGATCATTACGCGCTTTCTCGAGACTCCGCTCAAACCATGAAGGCCTGTGTCATGAGCCCATTGCCGAAACCACTCGTCGGTCGCGTTGCCATCGTTACGGGGGCCGCGCGCGGGATCGGGCTCGCCGCGGTTCGCCGACTTGTTGCCGACGGGGCGAGCGTGCTGGCATTCGATCAGGCTGGTGCCGATATGTCGGCCGCCCTGTCCGCCGCAAGCGGCGCTGCCCAAGTGGTTGATTATCGCGGTGATGTATCGCGCGAAGACGACTGGGCGCGTGCCGTTGACGTGGCGCTCGCGCTAACCGGGAAAATCGACATCCTGTTCAACAATGCCGGCATCTCCGGCGGCTTCGAAAATGTACTCGATTACCCGCCCGAACAGTTCGATCGGGTCATCGCGGTAAATGTTCGCGGCGTATTTCTCGGGATGCAGCATGTAGGCCGGGTTATGCAGTCGCAAGGGAGCGGCGTCATCGTCAACGCCTCGTCGGTTTCGGGCTTCGGCGGCGGCACCGGCGCGATCTTTGCTTTTGTAACCAGTAAGTTCGCGGTGAACGGCATGACTAAGGCGGCCGCCGCTACCCTGGCGAAATTCGGCGTGCGCGTGCTGGCGATCTGTCCGTGCCCCACAGAAACCGAAATGATGTTTCAGGTCGAACGTAAATATTCACCCGACAATCCCGCAGCGGCCCGCCCCGGCCTTTCGCAAGGCATTCCATTGGGCCGCTACTGCAAGCCCGAGGAGATTGCGGACGTTCTGGCGTTCCTGGTCAGCGATCAGGCCGCGTTCATGACGGGCGCGCTAATCCCGGTCGACGGCGGGGTCCTCGCCAAATGACCGTGTTCTTCAGGGTCGCGCGCGGCATCGTTACTGGCAGCAACATGGCCCCCGCCGCTGCGGGTCGACCAAAGCTAATCCCGTCGGCCGCCCGCGCGATACATTTATATTATAAGTAGAGGCGCCTATGTCAAAAAATCAGAGGACTACGCTTCGGCGCTCGTTCACATTTCAAGGTGCTTCGGCCGTGATCAACGCGGCTAGCCCGTCTTATTCATGAGCCTTTCCGCCGGGGCTTTTCCGACCAGGCTTGCCGGTTGGCGATGTGAGCGGACCGCAGGCTTCGGCGGCGCGGGGAGCGGCGCGATTTCGGGTGCTGGCATGGTTGCAGGGATGGGCTTGATC
>JANYFA010000087.1 GCA_025362895.1 Sphingomonadaceae bacterium
ATCGCGGTCGGCGAAGGCAAGTTTCTGCGCCTCGACGAAGTGGTGGACGAGGTCAGCGCCCAGCGGGTCCATGCCGGCCACGTCGATGTCGCGCAGCAGTGACAGGGTCATCAGCATCGCCGGCCCCTGGCTCCACGGGCCGCACTTCAGCACCGTGGCGCCGTGGTAGTCGTAGGTCAGTGGCGCATCGTAGGTCGCACTCCAGCCAGCCATGTCGTCAGCGGTGAGGACGGCGTGGTGGCGCTCGCCGGAGGTATCCAGCGCGGCGAAGGAATGGCCGAAATCATGCACCGCCTCGGCCACGAAGCCGCGGTAGAAGGCGGCGCGGGCGGCCTCGATCTGCGCCACCCGTTCCCCACCGGCGGCCTCGGCCTCGGCCACGATGCGGCTGTAGGTGTCGGCCAGCACGGGGTTGGCGTAGAGGCCGCCGGGCTGCGGCCCGCCGTTGCGCAGCCAGAGTTCGGCTGAGGTCGGCCAGGCGGTCTCAAACAGGGGCCGCACCGTCTCCACGGTCTGGCTGATGCGGGGCACCATGTGGGCGCCGTTGCGGGCGTAGCCGATGGCGAATTCCAGGATCTCGCGCAGCTTCCAGGTGCCGTGGTCGCGCAGCAGCAGCATCCAGGCATCGAAGGCGCCGGGAATGGGGGCGCAGAGGAAGCCGGTGCCGGGCATGATCTCCTGGCCCAGATGGCCGCGGACGTGGTCGATGGTCAGCCCGGCCGGGGCCGGCCCCTGGCCGCAGATCACCGTCTGCGTGCCGGTCGCCACCGAATGCAGGATGATCGGGCAATCCCCGCCCGGCCCGTTGAGGTGCGGCTCGACGATCTGCAGGGTGAAGCCGGCGGCGGCGGCGGCGTCGAAGGCGTTGCCGCCGCGCTCCAGCACCGCCATGCCGACCTGGCTGGCGACCCAATGGGTGGTGGCGACAACGCCGACGGTGCCGGCGATCTCGGGGCGGGTGGTGAACATCATCGGCCGATGAGGGCAGGCCAGACGGGGCGGGTCAATCCGGGGCGGGTCAATCCAGGGCAGGTCAATTCGCGGCGGGTCAATTCGCGGCGGGGTCAATCCAGGGCGCGCAGCAGCCGGGCGGCCTGGTCGATGGCGGCGGCGGGCGTGCTGTCGTTGACCACGCGCAGCACCCGCAGGCTGGGCGGCAAGGCTGCCTCGCGCGCCAGCCGGGCGGCGATGTCGGCCTCGGTCTCGCGGCCCCGGGCGGCCAGGCGGGCGGCCAGGATGGCGGGCGGGGCGGACACCTCCAGCACCACCAGGGGATAGCGCGCGGCCGCTTCCAGCAGGATGCCGCGGGAGAGGTTGGCCAGCACCACGCGGCCGGCGGCCAGCTCCGCTTCCATGCCGCGCGGGATGCCGTAATGCAGCCCGTGCGCCTGCCATTGCAGGGCGAAGTCGCGGCTGGCGAACTCGGCTGGCGTGAGCGCCTCATGCGCTTCGCCGCCGGCCTCGGCGGGCCGGGTGATGCTGCGGCGGATGAAGACGAAGCGGGGCTCGCCGGCCAACGCCGCGCGCAGGCCTTCCAGCACCGTATCCTTTCCGGCGCCCGAGGGGCCCACCACCGCGATCAGCATGGGTATTCCCTAAATGAAGACGCGCGCTTCAGCCACATGTCTGGCGATTGGGCCAGGAATTGAACCCGCTGCTTGCCTGACCCCCCGGCCGGGCGCAGTTTGCGCGGCGCATGAACCCCAAAATTCTGGCCGGACTCGCCTGCGGCATCGGCGCGTCCATCATCTGGGGCGGGCATGCGGTGGTGGCGCGGCTGGCGCTGGCCGGCCAGGGGTTTCACCCGCTCGATCTCGCCGTCTGCCGCTACATCCCCGGCGCGCTGTTGCTGGGGCACCTGGCCTGGGGCGCGCGGGCACGGCTGCGCGAAGTGGGGCTGATCAAGCTTCTGGTGCTGACGGCGTGCGGCGGCCTGGGCAATTTCCTGGTCTTCGTCGGCGCCTTGCTCTACGCGCCGGCCAGCCATGGCGGCACCATCGCGCCGATGACCGCTCCGGTCGTCAGCGCCTTCGCCGGCTGGCTGCTGCTGGCCGAGAAGCCAAGCTCCGGCCGGCTGGCCGCGCTGGCCACCATGCTGGCCGGTGTGCTGTGCATCGGCTGGGACGGTCTGGCCTCGGACGCGCCCGATGTGTGGAAGGGCGACCTGCTGCTGCTCTGCGCCGGCGGCAGCTGGGGGTTCTTCGGCGCGTTGCTGCGGCGCTGGCAGGTGCCGGCTTTTCCCGCGACGGCGGCGGTGGCGGTGATCTCGGCCGTGCTGGTGCTGCCGCTCTGGCTGGCCGGGCCAGCGGCACATTTCGTCACCCTGCCGTGGCAATCGCAGATGTGGATGCTGGTGGCGCAAGGGCTGCTGCTGGGGGTGGCGGCGATGCTGATGTTCACCCGCAGCGTGGAGCTGCTGGGGCCGACCCGTGCTTCAACCCTGGCCGTGGTGGTGCCGATCACCGCCCTGCTGCTGGCCGCCTTCATCCTGGCCGAACCGCTGACGGCGTTGAAAACATTGGGCGCCGCCCTGGCCCTGGCCGGCATGCTGGGGGCCGTGCTGCTGCCCGGCCGACGCTGAGCTTGCCCGGCGCGCCGCTGGCCGCCTAGTTTGGTCGCATGCGTCACCTGTTCCTGCTCCCCGTGCTGGTCTTCCTGGCGAGCTGCGCGCCGTCCACCCAGATGGTTTATGAGCCGCCGAGCTACGCCCTGGCCGGCGGCGGCGCGTTGAGCTGCATCGAGCAATGCGACATCCAGCGCGTTCGCTGCGGTCAGGACATCGCCTCCGCCACCGGCTCCTGCCAGGCGGCCGATGGCGCCATCGCGCATGGCTTCAATGGCTGCCGGCCCGGGTCGCCGGGCTGTGTGCCGCCGCCGCTGTGCCTGGCCGACACGGGGAGCTGCACGGCGCAGTACAACAGCTGCTACAACAGCTGCGGCGGGTTGGTGCGCACCATCCGCACCCCGTATTTCAACGCCGATGCGATGCCGACGACGCCCTTCGTGGTGCCGCCATTGCCGGGTGCGATGCCGGCGGCGGCGGCGCGCCGCGTCACCCGGCGCAGCCAGGAGGCGGCGCCCACCGCCTCGACCCGTGATCGCTTCACTCGCGACGAGCAGGGCGCCGAGGTCTTCGTGCCCGGCCAGCCCATCCGCCTGCGCCGCGCGCCAGCCGCGGATGCCTACTGACGGCTGAGTACCCAGCTGGCCGCCGCCATGCCGGCCAGCGCCAGCCCCATCGACAGCCCGGGCCACCACGGCCGCACCCCCGCCCTGAGCACCAGCGCATTCGCCGCCAGTGAACCCACCGCGGCCGAGACCGGTTGCCACCAGGGGTAGCGCACGAAGCCCCAGGCCAGCAGCCCGAGCCAGACGGCGAAGGCGCTACGCCCGAGCAGCCGGAAGGCGCGATCGGCTTTCGGGTCCGCCGGCCGCAGCCCGGGAGTGGAGCAACGGTTCTCAATGAAGCCGGCGATGCCCAGCATGACCAGGGCTATGAAATAGAGGCGCATCGGCATCGGGTGCCCGACCCTTGGGCCTGGAGCAACCCCCACGCGCTTGCGCCATGGAGCCCCACGCGCTTGCGCCATACTGCCCCACGCGCTTGCGCGATGCAGCCCCACGCGCTTGCGCGCGATGCCGGGGCGTCGGACATTCGGCCCATGTTCAAATCCAACCGCGAATACATCGCCACCCGTGACCTGGAGGTGGCCGTCAACGCCGCCGTCGCCCTGGGCCGCCCGCTGCTGGTGAAGGGCGAGCCCGGTACCGGCAAGACCGTGCTGGCGCAGCAGGTGGCGATGGCCCTGGGTGCGCCGCTGATCGAGTGGCACATCAAGAGCACCACCAAGGCGCAGCAGGGCCTGTACGAATATGACGCCGTCAGCCGTCTGCGCGATGGCCAGCTCGGCGAGGCGCGGGTGCACGACATCGCCAACTACATCAGCAAGGGCAAGCTGTGGGAGGCGTTCACCCGCCCCAAGCCTCCGGTCCTGCTGATCGACGAAATCGACAAGGCGGATATCGAATTCCCCAACGATCTGTTGCAAGAACTCGATCGCATGGAATTTCACGTCTATGAGACGAAAGAGACGGTCCGCGCGATCGAACGTCCGATCGTCGTCATTACCAGCAATAACGAGAAGGAATTGCCCGACGCATTCCTGCGCCGCTGCTTCTTCCATTACATCAAATTCCCGGACCGCAACACGATGCAGGCGATCGTCGACGTCCACTTCCCCGGTATCCAGAAGATTCTCGTCTCGCGCGCCATGGACCTCTTCTACGATGTGCGCGACGTGCCGGGCCTGAAGAAGAAGCCGTCGACCAGCGAACTGCTCGACTGGCTGAAACTGCTCCTCCACGAGGACATGCCGCTGG
>JANYFA010000097.1 GCA_025362895.1 Sphingomonadaceae bacterium
CACCGCGCCCGACAGGATATGCGCGCCGATTTCAGCGCCTTTTTCAAGAATACATACAGAGACGTCGATGCCGGTTGCCGCCGCCGCCTGTTTCACGCGGATGGCTGCCGACAGCCCGGCAGGACCGCCGCCGACGATGACGACGTCATAAGGCATTGCCTCGCGATCCGTCCGCGCCAAGGTCTCGCTCATGTTCGTCCCTCGTTGCCGCGCGCCTTAACGACACGTCGTGTAAACTGTACCATTCATCAGATACGCACCCATCGTGGCCTTGACCAGAGGATGTGCCGTCGCACTATGGCGGTCAATGATCGGGAAATCTCAACCAGACCGCGCTGAACTCACCGCCGCTCTCCAGTGGCTGGTGACGGCAGGGGTCGACACGGTCGTCGGCGAGATGCCATTCGCGTGGCTGGTCCCGGCCGGGCCGATTTTCGTCGCGGTCGATGCAAGGCGCGAGGTCACTCCCGTTGTCGCGCGCGCCGCCTTGGCGACGATCAACGCCGACAGCCTGTCTGCCCTTGCCGCCGCGCTGATCGAGGCACATTCGACCGCGTTGTTCGCGGATGGGACGCCGGGTGATGCAATGGTCATCGGCGACCGCCCGACCGCCGCCGATGCCGCCCACGGACGCGTGTTCGCCGATGCCGCCGGAGCACTGCTCGACAAGATGTTGGCGGCGATCGGACGGTCGCGCGGCGACACATATCTCGCCAACGCCGTGCAATGGCCGGGTAGCGGCAGCGCGACACCTGCCGAAACTGCAGCGAGTTCACCATATCTTCGCCGTCAAATCACACTTGCACGACCGAAGGCTATCCTTGCGCTGGGGCAGGCCGCGGCGACCGCGCTGACTGGATCGACCGTCGGCATCAATCGCCAACGGGGACATTGGGTCGAGGTCGACGGCATCGCGGTCATGCCAACCTTCCACCCGGCGCATTTGCTGCGCCACCCGACTCACAAGGCGCTGGCGTGGGCGGACTTGTGCGCGTTCCGGGCGCGGCTCGCATGAGGCGGCTGATCGCCAGCTTCGCCGTCGCCGCGTTACTCGTCCCCGCCGTGGCTGCTGCCGACAACGAGCGAGACTCGACGATCACCGTCACCGGATATACCGGTATTACTGCCGCCCAGCGCCGCGTCCCGACACAGCTCACCATCGCGCAGCGTACCGCGTATCGCACGATCTTCCTTGCGATCGACGCCGGGCGCTACGCCGCCGCGCAGACCGCGCTCGCCGCTCTTCCCGAAGGCCCGCTGCACGCGAGCGCGATAGCGCAGCTGTTTCTGGCGCGGGGCGCGGGGCGGGGCGGAGTACCGGCCGATTGGCTCGCGGCGAACACGGACTTGCCGCAGGCCCCACGCCTTGTTGCTATCGCCACGCGCGGCAGTGACTTGCCGCTGCTCCCGGCCCAGCGCGCGTTACGTTCGGTCAGCTTCACTCCAGCGATCGGACCGCGTTCGGCGCGTGGCGACGGTGCGCGGGATGCCGAGACGATTGCGCGATTGAAGCCGCTTCTTGCCGCCGATCGCAACATCGACGCGGAAGCGATCATCACCGCCGCCGCTCCCGGATTGTCGCCCGAGGTTGCCGCTGAATGGCTGGAGCGCGTGGCGTGGAGTTCGTACGGCGCGGGCGACGACCTCGCCCCCGAGCGACTGGGTCGCGCAGCCGCCGGCGGGAGCAGCATATGGTCGGCGCTCAGCGGCTGGACAGCGGGACTGGCGGCGTTCCGGCGCGGCGATTGCGGGGCGGCGGCAACTGCATTCGACGCCGTGTCGTTGCGCTTCGGTGCAGAGGACATCGCTCCGGCGGCCAACTTCTGGGCGGCCCGCGCCTATCTGGCGTGCGGCAAGCCCCTCGAGGTCGCCAAACGTCTCGAAGCCGCGGCGGCGCGGCCCGACAGTTTTTACGGGATGCTCGCGCGACGTACACTCGGCCTCGCGCAGCCGCTTGATTGGGCGGAACCCGACTTTATTACCGCCGACTGGAATCATCTGTCGGCGCTACCGGGGGCACGCCGGGCGGCGGCGCTTGTCGAAATTGGCGAGATCGGACTTGCCGATCGCGAGCTGAAATATCTCGCGACGACGGCGGCTGCGGACAATTATCCGGCCATCCTCCGGCTGGCGGCGCGACTGACGCTGCCCGCGACACAGTTCTGGCTCGCGCATCATCCGCCCGCCGGCATCGATCCGCCGATGAGCGCGCGCTATCCCGCGCCCGAATGGAATCCGGCGCATGGCTGGCGAGTCGATCGCGGCCTTGTCTTCGCCCATGCACTGCAGGAAAGCGCCTTCGTTACGGGCGCGACGAGCCGGACCGGAGCAAAGGGTATCATGCAGCTGATGCCGGCGGCGGCAAAGCGGGCGCAGGCACGGATGGTCGACGGCACGGGCGTCGATGTGATCGTCCGCGACCTTGCCGACCCCGAATTCAACATCGATTGCGGCCAGGCCTATCTCGAAGAACTGCGCGACATGAGCTATACGGGCGGTCTGCTGCCTAAGGTTATAGCCGCGTACAACGCCGGGCCGGGATCGGTGCAGAAATGGAATGCGACCGTCCGTGACAACGGTGATCCCCTGCTCTTTATCGAGTCGATTCCGTTCCGCGAGACACGGCATTATGTCGAGGTCGTCCTCAAGAATTACTGGATGTATCAGCTGCGCGACGGCAAGACCCCGCCTTCGATCGATGCGCTCGCGGCCGGGCTATGGCCGAAGTTCCCCGGAATGCCGGGGCCGAGCGCCGTGACCGTGACGCCGTCGGTGATAGCGCCTCTACTGCCAGCCGCCACCCCACCTGCCCCATCCGCGCTGCCCGAGGACACGACGGTCGTCGCGACACTGTAGAACCGCAGCTTTCGAGCAGCGATCGATCGAGCGGGTATGCAGGCGCAGGCTAGCACCCACAGTCGGGCAACGCGGTACGCGAGTTTTTGGCACGAACGTGAGAGCTGGCCTGCGCCTGCATGACACTGGTAGATAAAGGGAACCAGACGGACTTGCACCCATGCCCATCGACATCACCCTCCCCTTCACACCTGTCCGCATCGCCGCGATGACCGTGTCCGACACGCGCACGCTCGCTGATGACCGCTCGGGCGACGCGCTCGTCGCGCGGTTGGCCGAGGCGGGGCACATCCTCGCCGCCCGCGCCATCGTCCGCGACGATGTCCCGGCGCTCATCGCACAGCTCAACGAATGGATCGATGACCGTGAAA
Source organism: Sphingomonadaceae bacterium (assembly GCA_025362895.1). Lineage (GTDB taxonomy): Bacteria > Pseudomonadota > Alphaproteobacteria > Sphingomonadales > Sphingomonadaceae > Polymorphobacter_B. The sequence continues at coordinate 3,228 of JANYFA010000097.1, forward strand.
TCGATTGCATTATCTCGACCGGAGGCACCGGAGTCACCGGGCGCGACGTGACCCCCGAAGCCTTCGTCGCGGTGTGGGACAAAGAAATCCCCGGCTTCGGCGAACTGTTCCGCTGGCTCAGCTTTGCAACGATTGGCACCTCGACCGTCCAGTCGCGCGCAACTGCCGGGGTCGCGCGCGGTACCTATCTATTCGCCCTTCCCGGCTCGACCGGCGCCGTCCGCGACGGATGGGACGGCATCCTGGCCACCCAGCTCGACAGCCGCCACCGCCCGTGTAACTTCGTCGAACTGATGCCACGGTTACGCGAACGCTGACGCTGCCCTAAGTCGCCTTCCACTGCTTCTTGCTGTCTGCCTCGGCTTTATCCACCACTTTTCCGAGGTTGGCTTTGCCGGAAGATTTGCGATCGCCGCTACCGCTACAATGATCATCGCTGTTCCTCCCCCCTCAACACCGCATATCGTTTCACAGCGACCTATTCCGGTAAACCTGTTCTTGTTCTGTTCTGATAGATTAGCTAGCGTTGCAAAATGCTCCACGAAGTCAGACGTGGTCGTGGTGCCCCGGCCAACACGCGGAGCACGCGCTTCGACGACGCTGCACGCGAGGCCGACACCGACTGGCTCGACGACCGCGCGGTGGTCGATAACGGCCCGCCGCCGCTGCGGACTACGGTGACACGAGAGACGCCGCGGACGATCATAAGCCGTAACACCTCGCCTGACATTCCGTTCGACCGCTCGCTCAACGCCTATCGCGGGTGCGAGCATGGCTGCATCTATTGCTTCGCGCGCCCGACCCATGCCTATCTCGGCCTGTCACCGGGGCTCGACTTCGAAAGCAGGCTCGTCGCCAAGCCGACCGCCCCTGCCCTACTCAGCGCCGAACTGTCGAAGCGAAATTATGTCCCCGCCGTTTTGGCGATGGGGACGAACACCGACCCGTACCAGCCGATCGAGGCGACGCACCGCATCACCCGCGCGTGTCTCGAGGTGCTCCGCGAGTTCCGTCATCCGGTGTCGATCACGACCAAGTCCGACCGCGTCGCGCTCGACGCCGACATTCTGAGCGACCTCGCTGCTGAAGGGCTGGTCGCGGTGGTGATCTCGGTGACCAGCCTTGATCGCGCTGTAGCCCGCACCCTCGAACCACGCGCCGCAACACCAGCTCGGCGGCTTGCGGCGGTGCGGACGCTGACCGATGCCGGGGTGCCGGTCTGGGTATCGGTCGCGCCGATCGTTCCGGCGATCACCGACCACGAGATCGAAGCGATTTGTGCGGCCGCCGCCACCGCCGGTGCGGTCGGCGCGTTCGCCCGGCCAATTCGGCTGCCGCACGAGGTCGCGCCGCTGTTCCGCGGCTGGCTCGACGCGCACTACCCCGACCGCGCGAACCATGTGATGAGCCTGATCCGCTCGATGCGCGGCGGGCGTGACAACGACCCCGACTATGGCACCCGGATGAAGGGGGTCGGCCCCTATGCCGACCTCCTTCACCGCCGGTTCAAGCTGGCCAAGACGAAGCACGGTCTCGACCGCCCACGCGCGCCGCTGCGGACCGACCTGTTTGCCGTACCGAGCGCGCAACTTAACCTGTTCTAGGGTCAGGACTCGTTGATCACAGCCAGAAGATGACGGTTGCAGCGATGCAGATGGCGGACATGAATGTGTGGGCGCAGCGGTCGTAGCGGGTGTGGATGCGTCGCCAGTCCTTGAGCTTGCCGAACATGTTCTCGATGCGGTGACGCTGCCGGTAGAGGGTGCGGTCATGCGGGATTTGCACATTGCGATTTCGCTTTGACGGGATGCAGGGAGCAATGC
>JANYFA010000031.1 GCA_025362895.1 Sphingomonadaceae bacterium
CCGTCGTCGGCCACCGCGACCTCGGCCACCGGCGTCAGGCGGGCGAGGACGTACACCGCCTTGTCCTGACGGTAGAGCGTGGCCGACAGGCGGCAATCGCGCCCGCCTGGGGCGAGGCGAACCTCGACCGGCTCGGTCGTCAGGCTGGCGGCGGCGACGGCGAGAAGAGCGCCGGCGCGGTCGCGGCTACCGGCTTCGAAGACGGCTGCGAACGCGGCCCCCGGCACCGTCGCCGCGTCACTGCCCACCAGCCGCCGGGCGGCGGGGTTGACCTCGACGAACCGGTTTGTCGCCGCATCGACGATCATCACTGCCTCCGCCGAGAGATCGAACAACAGACGATAGCGCGATTCGGCCTGGCGCAGGCTGAGGTAGTCGCGCTCCATCGACTGCTGCGCTTGGACGAGCCGCTGCTGGAGCGCGGCGGTCGCGCGGAGATCACGACCCAACGCGATGATGCGCCCGTCGTCGCCCGCGCCGACTGTCATGAACCGTAGCGTCAGCGTGGCATCGCTGTCGGTGCGGCGTTGGTTGACGATGCGCCAGCGGCCAAGGCCGTGGGGCGGCGTCGTCCGCAGCATATCGTCAACCTTGAACTCGCTGTCGGGGCTGACCGTTTCGATCCAGCGGCGACCAAGCAACGGCACCAGCGGCTCACGGGCAAGGTCGGGGCTGGCGATCGCCACATCGCAAATAACGCCGTCGCTGTCGATCACCAGCGCGATATCGGCGGCGACGCTGGTCAGCCGCGCGGCGAGGTCGGCGTCGAACCCGCCCAGCGTCGTGGCCGCCGCCGAAAAGCCTCTGCTGCTGGCGATAACGTCGGCGGTCGGACGCTCGGCGATGAGCGTGTCGGTACCGCTACTTTTAGCAGCTCCCGTCGCGAGCGGCGCGTTCAACGAGCCGCTCCGCCAAAAGCAACGCGCGGGCCCCGTCCGGTGCCGTGCCGTCGGCCCCAACCTGGGCTGCCAGCGCCGGATTTTCCGTAAAGATATGCCCGCCGACAATGATCCCGACGGCCGGATTTTGCGACGCGCGACGCAGGCGGCGCAAGGTTTCGGATAGCCCGTCCAAATGATCGAGCGTACTGACCGTCAGCCCGAGCAGTTCGAACCACTGCCGCCCGACCACCGCACACAGGTCGACGAGCGGCGCGTCGGCGGCACTCCATGTCCGCCAGCCCGCGCGCCGGAAGAAATCCTCGATCATCACCAGCCCGAAGCTGTGCTGATCGCCAGGCGGCACGGTGAACAATACTCGCCGGTCGGCGCGCGTCCGCACGCTGAGACACGCGGCGCGGTTGCCGAGCTCGTGGATCACCTGCTGGAGCCGCCACATGCCCATTGTCACATCCACGAAATCGCAGACGTCGTTGTCCCAAAAGTCGCCCAACACCCGTGCCGTCGGCGCGAGCAGGTCGAGATAGACCGAATCGAGCGGCACTCCCCGGTCGAGATGCGCGTCGATCTGCGCGAGCAGGCCGAACACCTCGGTCTGGAGCGACATGTGCGCCAGCGCCAGCGGGGCGCCGGGGGCGAAAGCCTCCACGGGCGGTGCCGTCGCTTCGCCGTCGGCGCGGTGTGCCAACAGCAACCGCGGAATGATTTCCCCTTCGATCAGGCGCGCCATGCGGAGCGGCGAAGCATCCTTCGGCCGCGCCCTTCGAGGCGATTCGCCGACTGCCTCCACGTGAACTGACGCCATAGCATTCATCCCCAGCCGTCGCGCTCCGGGCCAGCCTCGAATGGGCTGTTAGTACCGGTAAACATGAAGCTATGGCGGCGCGAAACATTTGGCAACGCTCATTCAGGGTCGAGTGTCATCATACTAGTGTCAATAAAATTGGACGTAAAGCCGTGTTGACACCCGGTGGCGGGCGGAAGTAGTTTTCGGGACAGGGCAATGGTTCAAGGCGAAGTGATGCAGGCCGAGATGGCGGGACGTGAGAGCGGACAGGGCGGTACGCGCCGTCCTGCGCTCTATACGCCTGCCGAACGGGTCCGGCGCGATGCCACGGTGTGGACGTTGGTGCAGGGCATTCTCGCCCCCGTTCAATTCCTAATCTTCGCGATCAGCCTCGTTTTGGTGGTGCGGTATCTCGCCACGGGGCAGGGTCTCGCGCTGGCGACCGGCTCGGTCGTCGTCAAGACACTGGCACTTTATACGATCATGGTCACCGGCGCGATCTGGGAGAAGGTCGTTTTCGGGCGTTATCTGTTTGCCTCCGCTTTCTATTGGGAGGATATGTTCAGCATGGTCGTGATCGCGTTGCACACGGCGTATGTCGCGGCGTTGCTGTTCGACATCGGCAGCGATCGGACACGGCTGTTCGTGGCGCTTGCGGGCTATGCGGCGTACGTCGTGAATGCGACTCAGTTCATCCTAAAACTCCGCGCTGCCCGGCTCGACACGGCGTCGATGGTGGCGGCATGAGCGTTGCGGTTGTCGATCGCCCCGTTGCGGCCAGCCTCCCGCCGGTCCTGCGCGAACGCGGCCAGCGCGAAGTTTTCTGCGGCCTGACCGGGATTATCTGGCTCCACCGCAAGATTCAGGACGCTTTTTTCCTCGTCGTCGGCAGCCGGACGTGCGCCCATCTGCTGCAGTCGGCCGCGGGTGTCATGGTGTTTGCCGAGCCGCGTTTCGCGACCGCCATCATCGAGGAGCGCGACCTCGCCGGGCTTGCCGATGCCAACGAAGAACTGGACCGGGTCGTTGATCGCCTGTTGGCCCGCCGTCCTGAGATCAAGCTTCTGTTTCTCGTCGGATCGTGCCCGTCCGAAGTGATCAAGCTCGACCTGTCGCGCGCTGCCAGCCGGCTCGAGGCGAAGCACGCGCCGCGCACGCGCATCCTGAATTATTCGGGGAGCGGGATCGAAACTACCTTTACCCAGGGCGAAGACGCGTGCCTCGCCGCGCTGGTCCCCTCGATGCCGGCGGCCCCAGCCGGTGCGCCGGCATCGTTGATGATCGTCGGCGCGTTGCCCGACGTCGTCGAGGACCAGTTTCGCCGAACCTTCGCCGATCTTGGCATCCCGGCAGTCTTTACCCTGCCGCCGCGTCGCGCCGCCGACCTTGCGCCGGTCGGTCCGAACACGCGCTTCTTGTTGGCGCAGCCGTTCCTGGGGGATACGGCGGCGGCGCTCGAAGATCGCGGGGCAACGCACCTTCCGGCGCTGTTTCCGTTCGGGGTCGAGGGGACGACGGCGTGGCTGCGCGCGGCGGCGGCGGCGTTCAAAATCGATCCCGCACACTTCGACCGCGTCGTCGCGCCGGGACGGGAACGTGCCGCCCGCGCGATCAGCCGCCACCGCGCGGTGCTCACGGGAAAAACCATCTTTTTCTTCCCTGATTCGCAGCTCGAGGTACCGCTCGCGCGCTTCCTCGCGCAGGAACTCGGCATGGTCCCGGTCGAAGTCGGGACGCCGTATCTCCATCGCGCCCATCTTGTCCACGAACTTGCCGCGCTGCCGACGGGGACGCAGCTGAGCGAGGGCCAAGATGTCGACCGTCAGCTCGACCGCGCCCGCGCTTATCGCCCCGACCTTGCGGTGTGCGGCCTGGGCCTTGCCAACCCGCTGGAAAAGCTCGGTATCACGACAAAATGGTCGATCGAGCTGGTGTTCTCGCCGGTGCATGGGTTCGATCAGGCGGGCGACCTCGCCGAACTCTTCGCGCGTCCGCTCAACCGCCGCGACCGGCTGGCGGTGTAGCGGTGCAGCTGACCGTCTGGACCTATGAAGGGCCGCCCCACGTCGGGGCGATGCGGGTCGCCACGGGCATGACCGGGGTCCACTACGTCCTCCACGCGCCGCAGGGCGACACGTACGCCGACCTGCTGTTCACGATGATCGAGCGCCGCGATGCGCGCCCGCCGGTGACGTACACGACGTTTCAGGCGCGCGACCTGGGCACCGACACCGCCGAGTTGCTCCAGTCGGCGATCCGCGATGCGTATGAGCGTTTCCAGCCAGCGGCGATGCTTGTCGGCGCCTCGTGCACCGCCGAGCTGATTCAGGATGATCCGGCGGGGCTGGCCAAGGCGCTCGACCTGCCGATCCCGGTCATCAACCTCGATCTGCCGTCGTATCAGCGGAAGGAAAATTGGGGCGCGGCGGAAACGTTTTACGCGCTCGTCCGGACGCTGGCAGACACGTCGGTGGTACGCGGCCCGCTGGCGGGTCGTCGTCCAGTCGCCAATCTTCTCGGCCCGACCGCGCTCGGCTTTCGTCACCGCGATGACGTCGTCGAGATTACCAAGCTGCTCGGTCAACTTGGCGTCGATGTCGGTGTCGTCGCGCCAATGGGGGCGTCGCCGGCCGATCTCGCCCGCCTCGGGGCGGCCGATTGCAACATCGTCCTTTATCCTGAGACCGGCGACACAACCGCGCGCTGGCTGGAAAAGACCTTCGGCCAGCCGATGATCAAAACCGTGCCGATGGGCTATGGCGCGACGTGCGACTTTAGCCGTGAGGTCGCCGCCGCGTGCGGAGTTGATCCCGAGCCGGTGATCGCCGCGAATGGCTCACGGCTGCCATGGTATTCGCGGTCGGTCGACTCGACGTACCTGACCGCCAAGCGCGTCTTCATCTTCGGCGACGCGAGCCACGCGGTCGCTGCTGCGCGTGTCGCGAGCGAGGAGATGGGGTTCGAGGTCGTCGGGCTTGGCTGCTACAACCGCGAATTCGCGCGCGACCTGCGCGACGCGGCCAAGCTGTACGGCGTCGAACCGCTCATCACCGACGACTATCTCGCGGTCGAGGAAGCGATTGCCGCCGCCCACCCCGAACTCGTGCTCGGCACCCAGATGGAACGCCACATCGCCAAGCGCCTCCGCATTCCGTGCGCGGTGATTTCGGCACCCGTCCACGTTCAGGATTTCCCCGCGCGCTATTCGCCGGTGATGGGTTTCGAAGGCGCGAACGTGCTATTCGACACCTGGGTCCACCCGCTGGTGATGGGGCTGGAGGAGCATCTGCTGACGATGTTCCGCGACGACTTCGAGTTCAACGACGCGGCAGGGGCGTCGCACCTTGGCGGTCACGGCGCGGCGGAGGCGATCGCCGTCCCGGTTGCGGCCAACGACCCTGCGACCGTCGACGAAATCGCCTGGACCCCCGCCGCGACGAAGGAGCTTGGCAAGATTCCGTTCTTCGTCCGGGGCAAGGCACGGCGGAACACCGAAAAGTTCGCCGCCGAGCGCGGTCTCGCGGCGATCGACCTCGACACGCTTTACGATGCAAAGTCGCATTATGCGCGCTGACAGCTTCGCCCTCGGTTCCGCTGCGCCGACGTCGGTGCGTGTTGTCATCGTCACGCTCGACAACCATTTGTCGGGCGCCGCCGCGCGCGCCGAGGCGACACTGCGCGCCTCCCACCCCGGCCTTAGTCTTCAGTTCCACGCCGCCGCCGACTGGGAAGCGAATGCGGCCAGCCTCGACGCCTGCCGCGCCGACATTGCCACCGGCGACATCATCATCGCGTCGATGCTGTTCCTCGACGACCATATCCGCGCGGTCCTGCCTGCGTTGACCGCGCGCCGTGACGAATGCGATGCGATTGTCGGCGTGATGAGCGACGCGGCCGTCGTCAAGCTGACCCGCCTCGGCGATTACCGGATGGACAAGCCGGCCAAGGGTCCGCTTGCGTTGCTCAAGAAGCTGCGCGGATCGTCGAAGCCGGGAACTGCGTCATCCGGGTCCGGACAGATGGCGATGCTCAAGCGTCTGCCCAAAATCCTGCGTTTCATCCCGGGCACGGCACAGGACGTCCGCGCCTATTTCCTCACCCTCCAATACTGGCTGGCGGGGTCCGACGAAAATTTCACCAACCTCGTTCGCAACCTTGTCGACCGCTATGCCGACGGCCCGCGCCGTGCCTTGCGGGGGACGATGGCCCCCGCCGCCCCGGCGGATTATCCCGAACTCGGTGTCTATCATCCGGCCATGACCGCGCGGATGTCGGAGCGCGTTGCCGACCTGCCACTGCCCGCTGTCCCGGTCCGCGGTACGGTCGGCCTGCTCGTCCTGCGCTCGTATGTCCTCGGCAACGACACTGGCCATTATGACGGCGTCATCGCCGCCTTCGAGGCGCGGGGCTTGCGCGTCATCCCGGCGTTCAGCAGTGGCCTCGACGCGCGTCCGGCGATCGACGCCTTTTTCGTGCGCGATGGCAAGCCGGTCATCGACGCGATGGTTTCGCTCAGCGGCTTCAGCCTCGTCGGCGGCCCCGCGTATAACGATTCGGTTGCAGCGGCGGACGCGCTGGCGACGCTCGACCTGCCCTATCTCGCCGCCCATCCACTCGAGTTCCAGACGCTTCAGGCGTGGGGCAAGGGCTCGCAGGGCCTGCTGCCGCTCGAAGCAACGATGATGGTCGCGATCCCCGAACTGGACGGCGCGACGGTACCGACGGTCTTCGGCGGGCGGAGCGAGGGGTCGGGCGTCGCGTGCACCGGGTGTGACCGCCGCTGCACCTTCCCCCTGGCGGAGGGGGCGCGCATCATGCAGCCGTGCCCCGAGCGCGCCGAGGCGCTTGCGGATCGCACCCTCAAGCTGATTGCCCTGCGCCATGCGGACCGGGCGACGCGTAAGATCGCGCTCGTCATCTTCAACTTCCCGCCGAACGCCGGGGCGGTCGGGACGGCGGCGTATCTTGCCGTGTTCGAAAGCGTGTTCAACACCTTGGCGCGGCTCAAGGCGGAGGGGTACGCTGTCGACGTTCCCGCCAGCGCCGATGCGCTGCGTGACGCGATCCTGATCGGCAACGCGGCTCGGTTCGGGGCGGATGCCAATGTCGCCGTGCGGATCGCGACTGACGACCATGTCCGCCGTGAACCCCATCTCGCCGAGATCGAAGCGCAATGGGGTTCCGCGCCCGGGCGCAGCCTTGCCGACGCGAATGGCATCCAGATTCTGGGGGCCGAGTTCGGCAACGTCTTCGTCGGGGTCCAGCCACCGTTCGGCTATGAAGGCGACCCGATGCGGCTGCTGTTCGATGGAACGTTCAGCCCGACGCACGCCTTCAGCGCCTTCTACCGCTGGATTCGCGAGGATTTCGGGGCGCACGCCGCGCTCCACTTCGGCACTCACGGCGCGCTCGAGTTCATGCCCGGCAAGCAGTCGGGCCTTTCCGCCACGAGTTGGCCCGACCGGCTGATCGGCAGTCTGCCAAACTTCTACCTTTACGCCGCAAACAACCCGAGCGAGGGGACGATCGCCAAGCGCCGGTCGAACGCGACGCTGATCAGCTATCTGACGCCACCGATCGCGCAGGCGGGGCTGTACAAGGGTCTGCTCGATCTCAAGGCAACACTCGATCGTTACCGTGCCACGCTAACCGATGCCGCTGCCGAGCGGGCGCTGCTGGCGCTGCTGATCCAGACACAGGCGGCCGCCGTCGACCTCGTCGCGGTCGAGCCGGTGTGGGAGGGCGAAGCGACGAACGAAGTCGCCGATCTCATGGTGCGGGTCTACGAGCTGGAGTCGACGCTCATTCCGCACGGACTTCACGTCGTCGGGCGAGGGTGCACGGCGGCGGAGCGCGTCGACCTGCTTTGTGCGATCGCCGAAGCGCGGGGGCGGAGTGTCTACCGCGACCAGATCTCCGACCTTGTTGCCGGGCTGGTTCCCGCCGACGCCGACGGCGAAACCTTCTTTGCAGACCTTGCCGCGACCGACGCTCTGCTCGCCGTCGACAGCGAGCTGGACGCAATCGTCCACGCCCTCGACGGCGGTTATATTCGCCCAGCGCCCGGCGGCGATGTCCTGCGGACCCCCGCCGTCCTGCCCACCGGCCGCAACAGCCACGGCTTCGACCCCTTCCGTATCCCCAGCGCCTTCGCGAGCCTCGACGGGGCCAAGCAGGCGCAGCGGCTGATCGATCGCCACGCCGCCGACGGCGCGCCACCGCCCGAATCGATCGCAATGGTTCTGTGGGGAACCGATAACCTCAAGTCCGAAGGCGCGCAGATCGCGCAGGTCATGGCGCTGATGGGCGCGCGTCCGCGTTTCGACGGCTACGGTCGCCTGTGCGGGGCGGAATTGGTCCCATTGGCCGATCTCGGGCGCGCACGGATCGATGTTGTGGTCACGCTGTCGGGCATCTTCCGAGATCTGCTGCCGATGCAGACGCGGATGATCGCCGAGGCGGCGTACCTCGCGACCGTGGCAGACGAGCCCGAGCACCTTAATTTCATCCGCAAGCACAGCCTCGCCCACGCAGCCAAGCTTGGCTGCGACATCGACACGGCGGCCCTACGGGTGTTCTCGAATGCCGAGGGGGCTTACGGGGCCAATGTCAATCTGATGATCGATTCCGGGGTATGGTCGGATGAGAACGAGCTCGCCGACGCCTATGAGAAACGTAAGGGCTTTGCGTACGGCCGGGCCGGTGCTCCCGTCCGCCACGTTGCGATGCTCAGTAGCAATCTCGCCGGGGTCGACCTGACCTACCAGAACCTCGACTCGGTCGAACTCGGGGTGACGTCGGTCGATCAATATGTCGACAGCCTCGGCGGGATCAGCCGCTCGATCGCGCGCGCCAAGGGCGTTGCGGCACCAGTCTATATCGGCGACCAGACGCAGGGCGAGGGCAAGGTCCGCTCGCTGAGCGAACAGGTCGCGCTCGAGACCCGCACCCGGATGCTCAACCCGCTGTGGACCGAAGGGATGCTCGCGAGCGGTTTTGAAGGCGTCCGCCAGATCGAGGTCCATATGACCAACACGATGGGATGGTCGGCGACGACGGGCGAGGTCGAGCCGTGGGTCTATCAGCGCATCAGCGAAACCTATGTGCTCGACGACGCGATGCGGAATCGTCTTGCCGACCTCAACCCCAAAGCTGCCTTGCGGGTCGCCAGCCGCCTGCTCGAAGCCCACGACCGCAACTTCTGGCAGCCCGACGCCGCGACGCTTGCCGCGCTGCGCGATGCCAGCGACGATCTCGAAGATCGGCTCGAGGGCATCATGCCTGCGATGGCCGCGTAAGGAACATGGTATGAGCGTGATCGATCTCGAACGCCCGCCTCTGTCGAAGCCCTTGGCCAAGGCCCTCGGCCTTGACGGTGAGGGCAGCGTCCAGGTGCACGACGCTACCTTGCCGATCGCCTCGATCGGCTCGGCAAAGGTCTTCGCGGTGTACGGCAAGGGCGGGATCGGCAAGTCGACGACGAGCTCGAATCTGTCCGCGGCGCTGTCGCTGATGGGCAAGCGCGTCCTCCAGATCGGCTGCGATCCCAAACACGACTCGACCTTTACGCTGACCAAGAAGCTGATGCCGACCGTGATCGATATTCTCGAAACTGTCGATTTCCATTCCGAAGAACTGCGCCCCGAAGATTATTGCTTCGAAGGCTTCAACGGCGTGATGTGCATCGAGGCCGGGGGCCCGCCGGCGGGCACCGGCTGCGGCGGCTACGTCGTAGGCCAGACGGTCAAGCTGCTCAAGCAACACCATCTGCTGGAGGACACCGACGTCGTCATCTTCGACGTGCTGGGCGATGTCGTCTGCGGCGGCTTTGCGGCGCCACTCCAGCACGCCGAGCGCGCCGTCGTCGTCGCCGCGAACGATTTCGATTCGATCTTCGCGATGAATCGCATCGTCGCGGCGATCAAGGCCAAGTCGAAAAACTACGAAGTTCGCATGGCGGGCGTCATCGCCAATCGCTCTGCGGCGACCGACGAGATTGACCGCTTCAATGCCGCGACGGGTCTCAAGCGCCTCGCACATTTTCCCGACCTCGATGCGATCCGCCGCTCGCGCCTCAAGAAGTGCACAGTTTTCGAGATGGACTCGACGCCCGAGTTGGAGGCAGTGAAGCTCGAATATATGCGGCTCGCGGCGACGCTTTATGCTGGGACCGAGCCGCTCGACGCGATGCCGATGAAGGATCGCGACATCTTCGAGTTTCTCGGGTTCGAATGATGACCAGCGCTGCGACCCCGCGCGCCGAGTGGAACCGTTATCGCGGTCAGCTCGAGAAATATTTCGATCGCACCGCGTTCGATGCGTGGAAGACGCTGACAACGGACGCACCGGTCAGCGGAATTCGCGCCACCGTCCGGGCCGGGCGCACGGCGATGCGCGACATGCTGCTCGCGTGGTTGCCGGGCGATATGACCGGGTTGCGCCTGCTCGATGCCGGGTGCGGCACAGGGGCGCTCGCTGTGGAGGCGGCGCTGCGCGGGGCGCACGTCACGGCGATCGACATTTCGGCGCAGCTCGTCGGCATCGCTCGCGAACGCGCACCGGCCGATCTGAATGGCGGGCGTATCGATTGGGGCGTCGGCGACATGCTTGACCCCGCGCTCGGCGAGTTTGACCATGTAGTCGCCATGGACTCTCTGATCCATTACCCCCAAGCGGACATCGTCGCGACGGTTGCCGCGCTCGGTCGCCGTACCCGCCGGTCGATCGAATTCACCTTCGCGCCGCGCACCCCGGCGCTGACGATCCTCCACAATGTCGGCAAGCTGCTTCCCCGCGCCGACCGCGCGCCTGCCATTATCCCCGTCGCTGCCGCAAGCCTCAGCGCTGCCTTGGTCGCCGCGCTCCCCGGCTGGAGCCAGCCTCGGTGCGAGCGCATCTCGGGCGGTTTCTACACGAGCCAGGCGCTCGAACTGGTGCGGCCATGACCGTTGCCGTTCGTTCCGCGCTTGGCGATCATGGCCACGTAGCGAGGCCGAAGGGCAGTTTCTGGACGCGGTTGGGCACTCATTTGCTGCCCTTCGCCGATGCCGCAACGCCGACGCTGCCGCTCGCGCGCCTGTTTCGGCTGTCGCTTTTTCAGGTGACGGTGGGCATGGCGGCGGTGATGCTTATCGGCACCATCAACCGCGTAATGATCGTCGAACTCCACGTCGCGTCGTGGCTGGTGGCGATGATGGTGTCGTTGCCACTGGTATTCGCGCCGTTGCGCGCGCTGATCGGTCACAAGTCCGACAATCACCGCTCGATCCTCGGCTGGAAGCGGGTGCCGTATATCTGGTTCGGGACGCTCCTGCAGTTCGGCGGCTTCGCGATCATGCCTTTCGCATTGCTCATCATGTCCGGCGACACGACGGGATCGCCGACGATCGGGCTGGTCGGGGCCGGCCTCGCCTTCCCGCTGGTTGGGGCGGGGATGCACACCGTGCAAACCGCCGGCCTCGCGCTCGCGACCGACCTCGCGCCACCCGACGCTCGCCCGCGCGTGGTGGCCCTGATGTATGTCATGCTGTTGATCGGGATGTTGATTTCGGGGCTGGTGATCGGTGCGCTGCTCCATGATTTTTCGGCGCTGAAGCTGGTCAAGGTTGTTCAGGGCGCGGGGGCGCTGACCTTCGTCGTCAACCTGTTCGCCCTGTGGAAGCAGGAGGCGCGCAACCCTGCCGCAACGCGGATCGACGCGGTCGGCGACGCCCCGTCCTTCCGTGCCGCCTGGGCCGAGCTGATCGCGCTGCCGCGCACTATACGCCTGCTCGTGGCGGTCGGCTTCGGTGCGGCGGCATTCAATATGCAGGATGTTCTCCTCGAACCTTATGGCGGTGAAGTCCTCGGCATGACGGTGGGGGCGACGACGTCGCTGACCGCGCTATGGGCGTTCGGCACGCTGATCGGCCTCGGCCTCGCCGCACGCCTGCTCGGGCGCGATTATGATCCCAATCGTCTGGCGGGCTTCGGTGTCGTTCCCGGTCTGATCGCCTTTGCGGCCGTCGCACTGGCGGGCCCGCTCGGTTCCCCGGCTCTCCTTGGCATCGCCGTCATCGGTGTCGGCTTCGGTGGCGGGCTGTTTTCGGTCGGCACGCTGACCGCGGCTATGGCGCTGTCGGGCGGCCTCAAAAGAAACGGCCACCCGGGCGGCGGGCAATCGGGCCTCGCCATCGGCGCGTGGGGTGCCGTTCAGGCGTCGTGCGCGGGGTTGGCCATCCTGCTTGCCGGTGTCGTCCGCGACGCCATTGCGGCGGCGGCGGCGCGTGGTGACCTCGGTTCGGCGCTGACCGGACCGGCGAGCGCTTATAGCGCGCTTTACTGTCTCGAGATTATCCTGTTGTTTGCTACTCTTGTTGCGATCGGCCCGCTGGCCGGTGGAACGGTCATCACCCGGCGCGACCTTGCCGGCCTGTCTGAGGGGATACGCGCATGAATGTCGTTCTGGTCGGTAACACCGATTACGCCGAGCTCGCGCTCTGGGCGTTCTTCCTGTTCTTCATCGGGTTGGTAATCTACCTCCGCCGCGAGGATCACCGCGAAGGCTATCCGATGGAGGAAGACAGCGGGGTGGTCGGCGCGCCTGGCCTGTTCCATCCGCGCGACAAGCGGTTCAAACTCGCCCACGGCCTCGGCCTCGTCTACAAGCCGGGTCCGCGCGAATATGAAGTGCCCAATATCGCCGCGCGCCGCGTTTCGTCTTATGCGGGCTCGCCGATCGAGCCGACCGGCAACCCGCTGATCGACGGCGTCGGCCCCGCCGCGTGGGCCAACCGCCTCGATGTTCCCGATACGATGTGGGAGGGTGGCCACCCCAAGATCGTGCCGCTCGAACTTAGCCACGGTTTCACCGTTGCGCGGCAGGACCGTAACCCGATCGGGATGCCGGTGTTCGGCTGCGACGATAAGATGGCGGGCGTTTGCACCAACATCTGGGTCGATCAATCGGAGCGGCTCATCCGCTATTTCGAAGTCCGCACGTTGGGCGACGCCGCGCGCTCGGTAACGGTGCCGATGGCGATGGCGCAGGTCAATCAGCGCAGCGGTAAGATCCGCGTCGATGCGATCCGCAGCGATCAGTTCGACGCCGCGCCAGTGCTCGCCAGCACGAGCCAGATCACCCGCCTGGAAGAGGAGAAGCTCGTCGGCTATTTCGGCGGCGGTTACCTCTATGCCAAGCGTTCGCGCATCGAACCGCTCCTGTGAGCGAGTACGCCAACGAACCGGTGCGTGGTCTTCCGGGGCATCTCCCGCCGGGCGAACATATCGTCTGGCAAGGATCGCCGGCGTGGGTTCCGCTCGCGCGCCGGGCGTTCCATACTCACCTCGTAGGCGGCTATTTCGTCGCGCTGGTCGGCTGGGCGGCGCTCAACTTCGCGACCGGCCATACGACTGCTGCCGTCGCGGGGCTTGGAATTGCGGCGACGGCGGGGGTAGGCGTCGGCGCCGTTGCTCTGCTCGCGCTCTTCGGTTGGCTCGCCGCGCGGGCAACGATCTACACGATCACCAACCGCCGCATCGTCCTGCGCTTCGGCGTTGCGCTGCCGAAATGCGTCAATCTGCCGTTCAGCCAGATTACTGCGGCGGGGCTTGCGGTGCACGCCGACGGGTCGGGCGACATCCCGCTGACCTGCAAGACAACCCGTCTGGGCTTTATCCATCTGTGGCCCAACGTCCGTCCGTGGCGCGTCGGGACCCCCGAGCCGATGCTGCGCGCGCTGCCGGAGCCCGAGGCCGTTGCTCGGGTGCTCGCAGACGCGCTGGCGGCCGCCGTCCCCGGTCGGCGCGAAGCGTTCGATGAAGTCGCGACACCGGTTCCCGACTTCGCGGGGTCGGTCGCGGCATGAGCGAGATCGACGACAAGCCATTCCCGCTAGTGCCATTGCTCGGCGCCGGCGTGCTGATTGCCGGGGTCATCGCCCTCGCGGCGGGACCGAAGCTCGGCTATCTGCCGCCGATCGCGACAGCGGGGACCGAGCGGGTGGCGCATCATGTCGTCGTTGTCGAAACCCGTTCGCTGCGCTTCACCGACCGGGCCGACGGGGCATTGGTGATCGACGATGTCAGTCGCGGGACCACCGCTGCCGTCCTGCCGCACGGCGTCAACAACGGCTTCATTCGCGGCGTCCTGCGCGGCATGGCACGCGACCGGAAGCTGCGTGCGGTCGGCAAGGCCGCGCCGTTCACGCTGACCCTGTTCAGCGATGACGCATTGACCCTGACCGACCCGTCGACCGGTCGCAATATCGAGCTCGGATCGTTCGGCCCAACCAACAAGCAGTCGTTCGCCGACTTGTTACTGACCCATCGCCCGACCGCCAGTGCTGCCGCCAAGTTCGGTAAGGTCGACCTGTGATGGGCTGGCTCACGACTTCCGAAGTGCTGCCATGCACGGTCGAGGTCGAGCATAGCGACGAGAGCCTTCACGCCCATGTTGCGCTCGACGGCAACCCCGACATCGGCCCGGGTGACCGCGTCCGTGTCCACGGCGCCGCCATCCGAATCGCTTTCGGCGAGAAGATCAGCGTCCGCCGCGCCGCGACGCTGACCCGCGCCGGGGTGTTGCTTCGGGCATGGACCCGCTTTGTCGGCCATTTCGGCATGGCCGAACTGTATGAAGTCAGTTTTACCGGGAGGGGCCTGTGACCGCCCACGTCAAGATTGCCGTACCTGGAACTGCTACCGCGCCCCAACAGGCCAAGGGTAGCCGGGTGACCGATACGTTCGGCATGGCGACCGAGGACACCGTCTTGTCGCCGCGATTCTACACGACCGACTTCGCCGCGATGGACCGGATCGACGTGTCGCCCGTCCGCGCCGAGTGGGACGCGCTGATCGATGAGATGCGCGAAGACCGTAACAAGCGCCACTTCCGCCGCACCCCGGAGTTCGACGGCGTCCTCGATCGACTCGAACCAGCGCTGCGGAAGGAATTCGTTGACTTCCTCGTGTCGTCGATGACGAGCGAGTTTTCCGGCTGCATCCTGTACGCCGAAATCGCCAAGCGGGTGACCAACCCCGACATCCGCAACCTGTTTAAGCTGATGAGCCGCGACGAAGCCCGCCACGCCGGTTTCCTCAACGACACGCTCAAGGACGCCGGGATCGGGGTCGATCTTGGCTTTCTGACCAAGACCAAGAAATACACGTACTTCCGTCCAAAGTTCATTTTTTACGCCGTCTATCTGTCAGAAAAGATCGGCTATGCCCGATACATCACGATCTTCCGCCACCTTGCCCGGCAGCCGGAGCATCGCTTCCACCCAATCTTCAAGTTCTTCGAGCAATGGTGCAACGACGAGTTCAACCACGGCGATGCTTTCGCCTTACTGATGCGTGCCGACCCCAAGTTGCTGACCGGTTTCAACCGCTTCTGGGTCCGCTTTTTCCTCGTTTCGGTCTATGCGACCATGTATGTTCGCGACCATGGCCGTCCGGCGTTTCATGCCGCGCTCGGGCTCGATATCGATGACTATGACTTTGCCGTCTTCCGCGTCACGAGCGAGATCAGCCGTCAGGTCTTCCCGCTGACTCTCGACGCCGATGCCCCCGCTTTCCGCGCCGGGCTGAGCGCCATGTTACGGGCGAGCGACGGTATCGTGGCGGCAAAGGCCGCGGGCGGCGTCGGCGGCTTTGTCAGGCGCATCGGCCACACGCTGTCAGCTGCCGGGGCGTTCCTCCGCCTGATGACGGCGCGCAGCGAGGCCAATCCGTTGCCGGCGACGGTACGGCTGGTCCCGGCCTACTGATGCTCGCCGTCGTGTTGCCTGTCGCCTTTGTCGTCGCCGCGTGGTTCGTAGCGACCGGGGTCGTGATCGCCCTTGATCGCCTGCCGCGGTGGACCTTTGGCTGGAGCCTTGCCATCGCCGGTGGCGTGGCTGCCGCGTCGTTGTGGCTGGCAACGTCGGTGGCGACCGACACCAGCCCACGGGGTGCATATCTGGGGTTCGCCGCCGCGCTCGGCGTCTGGGGGTGGCATGAGATGAGCTTCCTGATGGGCGTCGTCACAGGGCCGCGCCGCGCGCCGTTGCCGCCCGGCGTTACTGGCTGGACGCGCTTCCGCATGGCAGCGGCGACCTTGATCTGGCACGAGATCGCGTTGGCGGCGACCATGGCCGGGATGCTCGCGCTGACGTGGGGGCAGGCAAACCAGATCGCGGCCTTCACCTTCGCCATTCTGTTCGTCATGCGGGTGTCGGCAAAGCTTAATATCTTCATGGGGGTGCCGAACCTGACGGTCGATTTCCTGCCGGCGCACCTTGCATATCTGAAGAGCTACTTCCGCATCCGGATCTTTAACCCGATGTTTCCGGTGTCGGTCGCGGTGGCGTCTGTGGCGACGATGCTGCTCGCCGAAGCAGCGGCGGCGGCGGCACCGGGGGCAGCGACCGGGCTTACGATGCTCGCCGTCCTGGCCGGGCTGGGCTGCCTCGAACACTGGTTTCTGGTTCTGCCGTTCCGGGATGCGGCACTATGGCGATGGGCGATGTCGGGCACTGGGGCAGCCAGTGCTGGACAAGTACGACAGACAAGGCGATTGGGGATATTGCCATGAATTACGATGTGCTTTTCCAGGATCAGCTCGACGCCTTGCGCGGCGAAGGAGCCTATCGCGTCTTTGCCGACCTCGAGCGGCAGCGTGGGTCGTTTCCCAAGGCCAAGCGCCACGTCGACGGCGCGACGCAGGAAGTTACCGTCTGGTGTTCCAACGACTATCTCGGGATGGGGCAGTCGCCGGTCGTCCTCGATGCGATGCACGCCGCGCTCGACAGCTGCGGCGCGGGGGCCGGCGGCACCCGCAACATCGGTGGGACCAACCACCATCATGTCCTGCTCGAAGCTGAATTAGCCGACCTCCACGGCAAGGATGCGGCGTTGCTGTTCACCAGCGGCTATGTCTCGAACTGGGCCGCATTGGGAACTCTCGCCGC
>JANYFA010000040.1 GCA_025362895.1 Sphingomonadaceae bacterium
GATTTTCCACACCCTTAAAAAGCGTCTGTCCGATGCCGGCCTGTCGACATCGGTCGGCGACGAAGGTGGCTTCGCCCCCAATCTCGCGTCGCCCGCAGTCGCGCTCGATTTCATCATGGCGTCGATCGAGGCGGCGGGTTATCGCCCCGGTGACGATGTGATGCTCGCGCTCGACTCCGCCGCCACCGAATTCTTCCACGAAGGTAAATATGTTTTAGCGGGGGAGGGGCGGACCCTCACCGCCGACGAAATGGTCGCTTATTATACCGAACTCGCCGGCAAATATCCGATCCTGTCGATCGAGGACGGCATGGCCGAAGACGATTTCGCTGGATGGAAAGCGCTGACCGACACGCTAGGCGCGACGCATCAGCTCGTCGGTGACGACCTTTTCGTTACCAACCCCAGCCGGCTGCGCGACGGCATCGGCCGCGGCCTCGCCAACTCGTTGCTGGTCAAGGTCAATCAGATCGGCACGCTGACCGAGACGCTGCAGGCGGTCGAAATGGCGCATCGCGCGCGCTACACCTGCGTCATGTCGCACCGGTCGGGCGAGACCGAGGATTCGACGATAGCCGACCTTGCTGTCGCGACGAACTGTGGCCAGATCAAGACTGGCAGCCTCGCCCGCTCCGACCGGCTCGCGAAGTACAACCAGCTTATCCGCATCGAGGAAGAATTGGGTGATACCGCGCGCTATGCGGGGCGGGCGATCCTGCGCTGACCGTGCGCGGCTGTCGCCGTGGGTAGCGCCACCAACGATCTTGAATCGTTGGTTGGAACATGGTGTAACGATGCGATGACTGCCCGCGCCCACCCGCTCACCCTCGCCCGCGCGGCAATGCTGCCGACGGCGTGTGTCGTCATAATCGTTTATTTCGCGGTTCACGCCATCACGGGTAATACCGGGATCATCGCGTGGCGGGGATACGCAGCGCAACATGCAGCGGTCGCAGCCGAAGCAGGGCGCGTCGCTGCGGATAAAGCCGCTCTCGCACGACAGGTTGCCCTGCTCGATCCGCGCCACGTCGATTACGACCTCGCCGACGAACTTGTTCGGCGCGATCTGGGAACGATACGAGCCGACGAGGTTATCCTCCCGCTCCCTGACGCCAAATAGGCGCGTTTTGTCATTGCCCGTGACTAGTATCAGCGTATAGGGTCAACATGCGAAACCCCGGGAGCCGCGCCGCATGGCTAAGTCAACCGTCGCTGCTGAACCGAATTTGCCCCTCCGTGAACGTCCTAAAGTGCCGGAACGGTTCGTTGCGACCAACGCTGAACTCCTCGCCTTCTACCGTGAGATGCTCCTCATCCGCCGCTTCGAGGAGCGCGCCGGGCAAATGTACGGCATGGGGCTGATCGGCGGCTTCTGCCATCTCTACATCGGCCAGGAGGCGGTCGTCACCGGCGTCCAGTCGGCACTCGCCAAAACCGACAGTGTCATTACCGGCTACCGCGACCACGGCCACATGCTTTCTGCTGGCATCGACCCCCGGGTTGTCATGGCCGAACTGACCGGGCGCCACGCCGGGATCAGCAAGGGCAAGGGCGGCTCGATGCACATGTTCTCGGTCGAGCACGGCTTTTACGGCGGCCACGGTATCGTCGCGGCGCAGGTTCCGCTCGGCACCGGCCTCGCCTTTGCGCACAAATACAAGAACGACGGTGGCCTCGCGGTGACCTACTTCGGCGACGGCGCATCAAATCAGGGCCAGGTCTACGAAAGCTTCAACATGGCCGAGCTGTGGAAGCTGCCGGTGATCTACGTCATCGAAAACAACCAGTACGCGATGGGAACCAGCGTTAACCGCAGCTCATCCGAAGATCAACTCTACCGCCGCGGCGAGAGCTTCCGTGTCCCCGGTCTCCAGGTCGACGGCATGGACGTCTGTGAGGTGCGGGGCGCGACCGACGTCGCGGTCGATTGGGTGCGGAGCGGCAAGGGTCCGATCCTGTTGGAAATGAAGACGTACCGGTATCGCGGCCACAGCATGTCCGATCCCGCCAAGTACCGCAGCCGCGAGGAAGTCGCCGCGATGCGCGAAAAGAGCGACCCGATCGAACACTGCAAGCGCGACATCATCGCCGCCGGTGCCGCCGACGAACCGAAGCTGAAGGACATCGAGAAGGAAGTTCGCGCCATCGTCGCCGACGCCGCCGACTTCGCCGAAAGCGCGCCCGAGCCCGACGCGAAGGAACTGTGGACCGACGTTCTGGTGGGGACGTACGGGTGAGGGTAACCCATCCCCACAACCGGGTCATGCCGGCGCAGGCCAGCATCCACGGTGGCACCGTTCGCCCGGTGTCTCGTCTCGCACCGTGGATGCCGTCCTGCGCCAGCATGACCCCTCTGACTAGGGTCCAGTCCTGATGCCAACCGAAATCAAACTCCCCGCCATGTCGCCGACGATGGAGGAGGGCACCCTCGCCAAATGGCTCGTCAAGGAGGGCGACACGGTCAAACCGGGCGACGTTCTCGCCGAGATCGAGACCGACAAGGCGACGATGGAACTCGAAGCCGACGAGGGGGGGGTAGTCGAAAAGCTCCACGTTGCGGCGGGCACCGATGCGGTCAAGGTCGGCACGCTGATCGCGACGATCGCGGGAGAGGGGGAGACAGTTTCCGACGCCGCAGCCTCTGCTTCCCTCCCGCCTGCGGGAGGGGCCGGGGGTGGGGGAGTTGCCCAGACACCACCTCTGCCCAAGCAACCTTCCGGCGAGCAACAGCAGGCTGCGAGTCCGCCACCGTCCGCGCCACCTTCTGGCGATCCGACTTCCGCACCCCCGGCCCCTCCCGCAAGCGGGAGGGGAGCAGATGGCGACGCTGACACTGCCTCGACCACTGCGACCGCCACCGGGGCCACCCCAAAACCCGGCCAAGTTCCCGCCAGCCTGCAAGTCGCCCCCACCACCCCCGGCCCCACCCACCGCCAGACCGTCCGCGAAGCGCTGCGCGACGCGATGGCCGAGGAGATGCGCGCCGACCCGACCGTTTTCGTCATGGGCGAGGAGGTCGCCGAGTATCAGGGTGCGTACAAGGTCACGCAGGGGCTGCTCGAGGAGTTCGGCCCCACCCGCGTCGTCGACACGCCGATCACCGAATACGGTTTCGCCGGTCTCGGTACCGGCGCGGCGATGGGCGGGTTGAAGCCGATCGTCGAGTTCATGACGTTCAATTTCGCGATGCAGGCGATCGACCACATCGTCAACTCGGCCGCCAAGACCAACTACATGAGCGGCGGCCAGATGCGCTGCCCGATGGTGTTCCGCGGCCCTAACGGCTCGGCAAGCCGCGTCGCCGCGCAGCACAGCCAGAACTACGCGCCGTGGTACGCTAGCGTCCCCGGCCTGATCGTCATCGCCCCCTACGACGCGGCGTCGGCCAAGGGGTTGCTCAAGTCCGCGATCCGCTCGCCCGACCCGGTCGTCTTCCTCGAAAATGAGCTACTTTACGGCCACAGCTTCGACGTGCCCGACGGCGACGTCGCGCTGCCGATCGGGCAGGCCGCCGTCGTCCGCGCAGGCAAGGACGTGACGATCGTCAGCTACTCGATCGGTGTCGGCATCGCCCTCGACGCCGCGACCAAGCTGGCGGAGGAGGGCATCGACGCCGAGGTCATCGACCTCCGCACGCTGCGTCCGCTCGACCGCGCGACGGTGCTCGCGAGCCTCAAGAAGACCAACCGCATGGTCGTCGTCGAGGAAGCGTGGCCGGTCTGCTCCATCGCAGCTGAGATCGTGACCATCGCGATGGAAGACGGCTTCGACGATCTTGACGCGCCAGTGCTGCGGGTCAACAGCGCCGACGTGCCGCTGCCGTATGCCGCGAACCTCGAGAAACTGGCGTTCGTGAAGATCGAGGATGTCGTGGGGGCGGTAAAGAAGGTTTGTTACCGGTGAGCTTGTGGCTCGCCCGAAGTCGATTTTTTGCGCGACGCGGAGCGATGGCTGGCGCTTCGGCTCTGCTGATACTCTGCGTTTGCGGAATCGTCGTTCAGTGGTTCACTTATAACGGGCCAGACGCGCCGACATTTTGGGGTATTTTCGCGTATTTTCTTTGGATACTTCCGGTCAGCGGCGTGACCGCCGCCATCGCCGTTGTTGCAGGCAACAGCATTCTACTTCTCCGTCAGAGCCGCCCGATGTCGTCAACGACGGCGGCCGTCGTTTGGACAATAGTTGTCATCTTAGGGGCCGCTGTCGCGTTGCTTCTAAGGAGTAGACCTCTAGACACCATAGTGGCTGGCACCGCGATCTTAGCCGGCGGACTAATAGCTATCTTTTGGCACGTTACGCCGGCTGAGCTTTCCGCCGCGCATATCGGCCAACAGCATTCAATCGAGGCCGACTAATGCCCATCGACATCACCATGCCCGCGCTGTCGCCGACGATGGAGACGGGGACGCTCGCCAAATGGCTGGTCAAAGTCGGCGACCCGGTCAAGTCGGGCGACATCCTGTGCGAGATCGAGACCGACAAGGCGACGATGGAGGTCGAGAGCATCGACGAGGGGACGGTCGCCGAACTCCTCGTCACCGACGGAGCAGCGGACATCAAGGTCGGCGCGATCATCGCGCGGCTGAGCGGGGAGGGGGAAGCAGCGGCTTCCAGCTTGGAGACTGCGGCCCCGGCCCCTCTCCCCACTCAGCCTGCGGCTGAGTCGCCCTCTCCCCAGAGGGGCGAGGGAGCAGAAAAGAATGCTGCCGCCGCTCCCTCTCCCACCCGGGGAGAGGGCGACTCGCGCGGCGACGCCGCGCGGCGGGCAAAGGGGGTGGGTAATCCAGCCGATACCGCAGCCGCCGCACCGCCCACCGGCGCGTCGCTCCCTCCCGGCGCCCGAGTCAACGCCAGCCCGCTCGCCCGCCGCCTCGCCGCCGCCGCCAATCTCGACCTCGCGGGCGTCACCGGCTCCGGCCCGCACGGTCGGATCGTCAAAGCCGACGTCGCCGCCGCCGCCGCATCGCCCCGCCCGCCGCCCGCGGAAGCCGCCGCTGAACCAGAGGCCTCGACGGCCCACGCCGCGCCCGCGCCCCG
Organism: Sphingomonadaceae bacterium; assembly: GCA_025362895.1. GTDB lineage: Bacteria > Pseudomonadota > Alphaproteobacteria > Sphingomonadales > Sphingomonadaceae > Polymorphobacter_B. Next base: position 5,038 of record JANYFA010000040.1, read on the forward strand.
TGACGTGCCGCCACCGCGACCTGTGCACGACGCGGCGCACGACGACGCCCGCCCGGCACCCGCCGCCGTCGCGCTGTCTGCCCCCGCCGGCGTCCCGATGGAGGCGGTCAAACTCTCGAACATTCGACGGACGATCGCCCGCCGCCTGACTGAGTCGAAGGCGACCGTGCCGCACTTCTACCTGACCGTCGATATTCGCCTCGATGCCCTTTTGCAGCTGCGCAGTGACCTGAATAAATCGCTCGAAGCGACTGGAATCAAAGTGTCGGTCAACGATCTGCTGATCAAAGCGCTTGGCCTCGCGCTGACGCGAGTGCCTGACGCCAACGTCCAGTTCGCCGGGGCGGAATTGTACAAGTTCGCCCGCGCCGACATCTCGGTTGCCGTCGCCATCCCCGGTGGCCTGATCACCCCCGTCATCACCGACGCCGCGAACAAGCGCCTGAGCGTCATCGCCAGTGAAATGAAGGACTTGGCCGCGCGGGCGAAGGACGGCAAGCTCAAGCCCGAGGAGTACCAAGGCGGCACCGCGTCGATCTCGAACCTCGGGATTTTCGGGATCAAGCAGTTCGACGCCGTCATCAACCCGCCGCAGGGCCTGATCCTTGCCGTCGGCGCTGGCGAGCCGCGTCCGTATGTCGTCGACAACGCGATCGTCGTCGCCACTGTGATGAGCGCCACCGGCAGCTTCGACCACCGCGCGATCGACGGGGCGGTCGGTGCCCAGTTCATGAGCGCCTTCAAAAGGCTGGTCGAAAACCCGCTCGGCATGTTGGCATGAGCGAGGCATTTGATCTCGCTATCCTCGGCAGCGGTCCCGGCGGCTATGTCGCGGCGATCCGCGCGAGTCAGTTGGGGATGAAGGTCGCGATCGTCGAGCGCGAGCGGCTCGGGGGCATCTGCCTCAACTGGGGGTGCATCCCGACCAAAGCCTTGCTGAGAACCAGTGAAATATATCATTATATGCAGCACGCCGACGCTTATGGGCTGAGTGTCGCCAATGTTTCCTTTGACTTGAGCAAAATTGTTGAACGATCGCGCAAAGTCGCGGGGCAGCTCAACGCTGGCGTCAAGGGATTGATGAAAAAGAACAACATCACCGTCGTCGAAGGCCTCGGCGCGCTGACTGAGGCAACGCAGATCACGGTCACCACAGGCGACACGACGAGGGTGCTCGAAGCGACAAACGTCATTATCGCCACTGGCGCTCGAGCGCGCGACCTGCCGGGGACGCCCGCCGATGGTCAGCGGATCTGGACCTACCGCCATGCGATGGTCCCGCCGGCGATGCCGACCAAGCTGCTCGTCATCGGCTCGGGGGCGATCGGCATCGAATTCGCCAGCTTCTACAGTGACATGGGGGCGAAGGTTACCGTCGTCGAGATGCTCGATCTTATCCTACCGGTCGAGGATGCCGAAATTTCGGCGCATATGGCTAAGACTCTGACGAAGCAGGGAATGATCCTCGTCACGGGGGCCAAGGTAGCCGACGTGATGCCGGGCCCCGACGGCGTCGCGGCGACGATTACGACCGCTGACGGGCAAGCGAAGACAGAGACTTACAGCCATGTCATCGTCGCGATCGGCATCGTCTCGAACCTCGAGAACATCGGATTGGAGACGCTCGGCGTCGTGGTCGAGCGCGGGCGGGTCAAGGTCGACCCGTGGGGGATGACCAACGTCGCGGGGCTGTGGGCGATCGGAGACGTCACCGGCGCCCCGTGGCTGGCACACAAGGCGAGTCACGAGGGCATTGTCGCCGTCGAAAAGATCGCTGGGTTGGAACCGCATCCCTTTAAAATCTGGAATATTCCCGGCTGCACCTATTCGCGTCCGCAGGTGGCGAGCGTCGGAATGACCGAAGCGGCGGCGCGCGAGGCGGGGCACGATCTCAAGGTCGGTAGGTTCCCCTTCATCGGCAATGGCAAGGCGATCGCGCTCGGCGAAGCCGACGGCTTCGTCAAAACGGTGTTCGACGCCGCGACCGGGCAGTTGCTTGGTGCCCACATGATTGGCGCGGAAGTGACTGAACTCATTCAGGGTTATGTCATTGCGCGGCAGCTCGAAACGACCGAGGCCGAGTTGATGGAGACGGTCTTCGCCCACCCGACGCTGTCCGAGATGATGCACGAAAGCGTCCTCGGCGCGTACGGGCGCGCGGTCCATTTCTAGGCGATGCTGGCGGCGCTGCTCCTCGCCGCCGCCGCGCTCAGCCCGCTCGATGCCGCGATCCACGCCAGCGTCGCGCCGTGCCCGCCGCCCAAGCCAGGCGAGATCGTCGTCTGCGGCAGGCGCGACGATGGCGAGCGTAGCCGCTACCGGTCGCCGATTGCCCCCGGGTACGACGTCGGCGACCCTCGGGCGCGGAGCGTTGCACGCGAACGCTACGAGCTGCTCGATTATGACGGCGGCGAGGCGGGAAGCTGCTCGGCGGCCGGGGCCAACGGCATGTTCGGCTGCGGTTTCAAGAAACACAAGGCGTGGGCGACGCAGCGCGCCGGTGCCCGTGATCCGCGCGGGCCGCTCTACGACAAGTGACGGGAATGCCGCGGACAGGGGAGGCTCGTCGTTCGCCGTGAACTGCCCGTCATTAGGCGGCGGCGCTCCAGTCGAAGGCGACCTCCTCGAACCGCCCGGTGACGGGATCGAGGACGCGCAGGACGCCGTCGGCGATATCGAAGTGCGCGCCCTGCAGCGCCAGCCGCCCGGCTTCGACGCGCTCGGCAACGAAGGGAAACGTCATCAGATTGTCGAGGCTCAGCCGGATGGCGGCGAGTTCGAGCGCCTCCTGCGCGTCGATATCGGGGCTGAGCGCTGCGGCGGCGCGGATGCGGTCGCGGGCAGGCTCGATCTTCGCCATCCATCGCCCGATGAATGCGCCGTGCCCCTCGGCCGCCTCGTCGAACTTGCCGGTCAGCGACGCCGAGATGCCGCCGCAACGGGCGTGGCCCATGACGACGATGTGGTCGACCTCCAACTGGGTGACGGCGAATTCTATCGCTGCCGACGAGCCATGGGTCGCGCCGTCGGCTTCGTACGGCGGAACCAGGTTGGCGACGTTACGCATGACGAACATCTCGCCGGGGGCCGAATCGAAGATCCGCGTCGGGTCGACCCGGCTGTCGGCGCAGGCGACGACCATTACGCGCGGCGACTGGCCGCCGTGAGCGAGGGCGTCGAAGCGCGTCCGCTGGTCGATGTACGGACCGGCACGGAAGCGGCGATAGCCGTTGAGAAGCGCGCTGAAGGCCGGCATGACTAGCGTCGCCCCGCGTGCGTAAGTTTACAAACTTCACACGGCGATGCTGGTGCGCCGACATCGTAGTCGTAAAAAATTCGCGAGATTTTGTGCCCAAATAGCAACGTCTGTGCTCTTGGCGCTGCGGTGCAACCGACTGCACGGCGACGCAGGTGTTCCTTCGCGCATTTTGCGTCGATGGCGGCGGGGCGACGGTGACGGGGATGACCGGAAAGAGGTTCGACACTGTACATCGCCCCTCTCTGGCAAAATCATCGCGTGTAGGACAGCGCCAATCGCCGCACCGGGCGTTGGCTTTGCTGAGGGACCGGCCTATCTGACCGTGTATGACGTCATCGCTCGCCGATCCCGCGCCCCGCATCCGTAAACCCGACTGGCTTCGCGTCCGCGCGCCGACCTCGACTGCCTTTGCCGAAACGCGGCGACTGATGCGGAATCTCAACCTGAATACGGTGTGCGAGGAGGCTGCGTGCCCCAACATCGGTGAGTGCTGGACACAAAAGCACGCGACGGTGATGATCCTCGGCGATACCTGCACCCGCGCGTGCGCCTTCTGCAACGTCAAGACGGGGATGCCGGGGCCGGTCGACCGGCTCGAACCCGGCCATGTCGCCGAGGCCGCCGGGGCGCTTGGGCTCGAACATATCGTCATCACCAGTGTCGATCGCGACGATCTGACCGACGGCGGCGCGGGGCAATTCGTGAAGGTGATCGAGGCGCTGCGCCGCCACGCGCCGAACACGACGATCGAAATCCTGACGCCGGACTTCCGTAACAAGGCCGACCGTGCGGTGGCGGCGATCGTCGCGGCGCGGCCCGATGTGTACAACCACAACCTTGAGACGGTGCCGCGCCTGTATCCGACGATCCGCCCGGGCGCGCGCTATTTCCATTCGCTTCGGCTGCTCGACCGGGTCAAGACGCTCGACCCGTCGATCTTCACGAAGTCGGGGCTGATGGTCGGGCTGGGCGAGGAGCGCCATGAAATGCATCAGGTGTTCGATGATATGCGCTCGGCCGACGTCGACTTTCTAACCGTCGGCCAGTATCTCCAGCCGACGCCGCGCCACGCGAAGGTGATCGGCTTTGTCACGCCCGACACGTTCCGCAGCTATGCCGCGATCGCCCGCGCGAAGGGGTTCCTTCAGGTTGCGGCGTCGCCGCTGACGCGGTCGAGCTATCACGCCGGGGCGGATTTTGCCGCGATGCGGGCGAAGCGCGCGGCGGCGATGGCGGGGGCGGCGCGTGAGACGGAGGCAGTCGCTTGAAGCTGCGGCCCCCACAAACTCGGGTCATCGTGGCGCAGGCCAGGACCCACGTCGCCACCAACCGTCAGCCAGTTGTGATGCGCGACCGTAGATCCTGGCCTGCGCTAGGATGACGTCGAGAGGCGGGGATCGCGGTTTCAACGGCGGCGGAACCACCGCCTGATGCCGCGCCACATCCCCGAGGCAGCCTGATGCCGCGTCACATCGAAGACCGCTTTCTGCCGTACACACCCGAGCAGATGTTCGACCTTGTCGCTGATATCGGGCGCTATGCGGAGTTTCTCCCGTGGGTGCAGGCGATGCGCGTCACGTCGAACGATGGAACGACAGTCGTTGCTGACATGGTCGTCGGCTTCAAGATGGTGCGCGAACGCTTTACCAGCCGCGTGACGCTCGATCGCCCGCGCGCGCTCCATGTCAATTATATTTCGGGTCCGCTAAAATATCTTCGCAACGACTGGCGGTTTGACCCTGCGCCGGGCGGATGCACGGTCCATTTCGCGGTCGACTTCGAGTTTCAGTCCAAACTATTCGAACGGCTGGCAGGCGTGTTCTTCGGCGAGGCGTTCCGCCGGATGGTTGCGAGCTTTGAGAAGCGGGCGGGGGCTCTTTACGATCCCTCGCGCGGCATCAGCAACTCAAGCGCACAAAGCACGGCCTGACGCCGGATCTCGCTCCGCCCCAGGTCGCCGAAGGCTTTGGTATCGGCGTGCTTGCTGTCCGGATCGCCGCGATGGGCGACGGCGAAGACGACGGTGCCGACGGGCTTTTGGGCAGAGCCGCCACCCGGTCCGGCAATGCCGGTTATCGCGACGGCGATGTCGGCGTGGCTGGCCTTGAGCGCGCCCTGCGCCATTGCCCAGGCGACCGCGATCGACACCGCGCCAAAGGTATCGATCAGGTCGGAATGGACGCCGAGCGCCTCCATCTTGGCCTCGTTCGAGTAGGTGACGAACGCGCGGTCGACGACATCGGACGACCCGGCGACTTCGGTCAGTGCCGCTGCGACGAGGCCGCCGGTGCACGACTCAGCGGTCACGATCGTCCGCCCGGCGGCGCGGTTGGCGGCGATGACTGTCGCGGCGAGGTCGAGGATTTCGGCGTCGAACATCAGATTACTTGAACGCTCGCCGGCGCCGCCGGCAACACTTGAACGCTCGCCGGCGCCGCCGGCAGGCGCACCGACGCCACCGCCTGCGCGGCGATGCCCTCGCCGCGACCGGTACAGCCGAGGCCTTCGGTCGTGGTCGCCTTGATGCTGACCGACTGGCAGCCGGTAATGTCCGCGACGCGGGCGACGAAGGCGGCGCGGTGGGGGCCAACCTTGGGGGCCTCGGCGATGATCGTCAGATCCAGGTGGTCGATGATGCCGCCCGCCGCGCGGACGAGTGTGCAGGCGTGGGCGAGGAAGCGGTCGGAACTCGCGCCGCGCCATCGCGGGTCGCTCGGCGGGAAGTGCGTGCCGATATCGCCCGCGCCGATGGTGCCGAGCAGGGCGTCGGTCAATGCGTGAAGGCCGACATCGGCGTCGCTATGGCCGATCAGCCCGGCGGTGTGGGGCACACGGACGCCGCACAGCCATAGGTGATCGCCGGGGCCAAAGCGGTGGACGTCGAAACCTTGAGCAGAGCGCGGGATCATGTGCTCCGCTAGCATAGCCTCGGCGCGGGCGAAATCATCCGCGGTCGTCAGCTTGAATGCCGCCTCGTCGCCGGGCACGAGGGCGACGACGATGCCTGCGGCGCGGGCGACGGCGACATCGTCGCTTTCATCGCCGGTCGCCGAACAATGGGCTGCAAGAAGCGGCGCGAGAGCGAAGCCCTGCGGCGTCTGGACGCGGTGGAGGCGGACGCGGTCGACTTCGCCATCGACCGTCGCGTTGCCGCTGCGGAGCGAATCGACGACGGGCAGGGCGGGGGTCGCGCCGTCGTAACTGGCGAGCGCGGCGACGACGCGGTCGATCATCCCGGCGGTGACAAACGGGCGCGCCGCATCGTGGATCAGAACATGGGTGACAGTGTCCGGCAACGCGGCGAGCCCGGCGACGACCGATTCCTGTCGCATCGCACCGCCGATGACGGGCGGCGGCAAGTCGAGTCCGGCGACAGCCGCAATGTAGAGATCGCGGTCGTCGTCATGGATAACGACATGGACGGCAGCGATTGCCAGGTGCGCGACGAACGCATCGACCGCATGCCGCAGCACCGGCTTCCCGCCAAGCATGCGATATTGTTTGGGGACGTCACCACCGGCGCGAAAGCCGCGCCCGCCAGCGACGATGAGAGCTTCGACGTGCATCGTCGCCGCTATACGCGCGCGGCGATGACGAACAAGGGCTGACTCGTCGGCGGGAGAGGACCGTTGCGGGGGCGAATTGACTCGCGGCGGTCAGCGGCGAAATAAGCCGCGCTTGCCGCACCGCAGCGAACACGATAGGATTAATGCCTAGTTTTTAGGCACCGATCCTTGCGTCACCTCCCACCCCTCGCCGTCGGCCCGTATCGGATCGACCCCGTGATCCTCGCGCCGATGACGGGGGTGACCGATCTGCCGTTCCGGCGGATCGTCAAACATTACGGCGCCGGGCTGACCGTCAGCGAGATGATCGCAGGCGAGGCGATGGTCCGCGAGACGCGGCAGTCGCTGGCGAAATGCGCGTGGGATGCCGCCGAGCAACCCGTGTCGATGCAGCTGGCCGGGTGTGAGCCGCGCGTCATGGCCGAGGCCGCCAAGCTCAACGCCGATCGCGGCGCGGCAATTATCGACATCAACATGGGGTGCCCGGTCAAGAAGGTCGTCAACGGCCATGCCGGGTCGGCGCTTATGCGCGACTTGCCGCTCGCCATGGCGCTGATCGCGGCGACGGTTTCGGCGGTCGATGTGCCGGTGACGCTCAAGATGCGGATGGGGTGGGATCACGCCAGCCTGAATGCCCCTGAACTCGCGCGGATCGCCGAGGACCTCGGCATTGCGATGATCGCGGTCCACGGGCGAACGCGGTGCCAGCTGTATCGCGGCGAGGCCGACTGGGGATTCGTGCGCCGCGTGAAGAAAGCCGTCCGCGTCCCGGTCATCGTCAACGGCGACATCTGCACGCTCGACGATGTCGACGCCGCGCTCGATCAGTCGGGTGCCGACGGCGTGATGATCGGTCGGGGAGCGTACGGCAAGCCGTGGCTGCTTGGGCAGGCACTTGCGTGGCTGCGGACTGGGCGACGCCGCGAGACGCCGGAGATTGTCGAACAATATGACGTTATTACAGCGCATTATACGGCGATGATTGATCATTATGGCAGCCACGTCGGTGTCAATCTGATGCGTAAGCATCTCGGCTGGTACACCAAGGGGCTGACAGGGTCGGCCGAATTTCGCAACAGGGTAAACCTCGAGCCCGATCCGGCGCGGGTGCTGGCGATGCTTGCCGAATTCTACGCGCCGTTCCTCGACGCACCTGCGCGGCTGGCGGCGTGACGAGCGCGACCCCTGCGTGAGCGTCTTCCCGCTCCGCCGCCGGGCACGGAAACCGCTCGATGTGCCGCCGCTCGACCTGGTTGCGGCGTTGCCGATGCCCGTCGTCGTCCTCGACGCCGATGGCGCGATCGCACTCGTCAACGCTGCCGCCGAAACCTTCTTCAATGCGAGCCAGGTGGCGCTGCGTGAGCGCGGCCTTGTCGCGGGCGTCGTGGCGGAGTCGCCCCTTGTCGGGCTGATCAACGACGCCCGTGCGCGCGGCGGCGACCTCGTTGCCTACGACATCGAGATCGCGCTCGCCGGGGGCAAGATCGTGCGCGCTGATGTGTTCGTCACCCCGCTGACCGACACGCCCGGCTGGACGATGGTGAGCCTGCAGGCACGGACGGTTCCGGCGCTGGTCGATCGTCAGCGAGGCAACCAGAACGCCGCGCGTTCGGCGATCGGAATCGCCGCGATGCTTGCCCATGAGATCAAGAACCCGCTGTCGGGCATTCGCGGCGCGGCACAGCTCCTCGCCACTACCGCTGACAGCGAGGGCCGCGAACTGACCGCCCTCATTCGGACCGAAGTCGACCGCATTGTTGCGCTGATCGACCGGATGGAAGGGTTCACCGATACGCGCCCCGTGCCGAAGCGCCCGGAGAATATCCACGCCGTCCTCGGCCATGTTCGGCAAGTTGCAGCAAGCGGCTTTGCGCGGGGCATTTCGATCCGCGAACGCTATGACCCGTCGCTGCCGCTGGTCGCAGGCAATCACGATGCGCTCGTCCAGGTGTTCCTCAACCTCGTCAAGAATGCCGCCGAGGCGATTGCGGCAGCTGGCGGCGATGGGGGGGAAATCACGTTGACCACCGCCTATCGCCACGGTTTTCGCGTGGCCGCCGAAGGGTCGGCCCGGTCGGTCGCGCTGCCGCTGGAAGTCTGCATCATTGATACCGGGGCCGGGCCGGGGGATGTCGCGCGTCATATGTTCGAGCCATTCGTGTCGTCGAAGCGTAGCGGGGGTGGCCTCGGCCTCGCTCTGGTGGCCAAGATCGTCGGCGATCATGGCGGCGTCGTCGAATGCGAGCGCGCCGTCGATCCGCCGCGCACCATTCTTCGCGTCCTGCTGCCAACCGCATGAGCGACTTCGAACCTAGCGCGAGCGCGCCGACCGTAATCGTGGCCGACGACGATGCCGCCATCCGCACCGTCGTCCGCCGCGCGCTGACCCGCGCGGGTTATGCGGTTCGGGGGACCGAAACGGCGGCGGGTCTCGCCCGGCTGATCGACGACGGCGTCGGCGACGTCGTCATCAGCGATGTGATGTTCCCCGACGGCAACGGCCTCGACGGGCTGCCGGGGCTTCTCGCCCGCCGCCCGGGGCTGAAGGTCATCGTTGTCAGCGCGCAGAACACGCTGTCGACGGCGGTGCGCGCGACCGAAGCGGGGGCGTTCGATTATTTGCCCAAGCCGTTCGACCTCGATGAACTCGTCCGCGCAGTGGCTAGCGCGGTCGATGCGAACGGGACGACGGTCGACGTCTCGCCGCCGCACCTGGGCGACGATTTGCAACTGATCGGGCGGTCACCGGCGATGCAGGACGTGTTTCGCACGATCGCACGGATCGTACCGACGACGCTGACGGTAATGATCCTTGGCGAGTCGGGAACCGGCAAGGAACTCGTCGCGCGGGCGGTACATGACCTTGGGCCGCGCCGCGCCGCGCCGTTCGTCGCGGTCAACATGGCCGCGATCCCGCGCGAGCTCATCGAAAGCGAGCTGTTCGGCCACGAACGCGGGGCGTTCACCGGCGCGGCGGCGCGCGCGTCGGGGCGGTTCGAACAGGCCGAGCGCGGGACGCTGTTTCTCGATGAGATCGGCGATATGCCGCTCGATGCACAGACGCGGCTGCTCCGCGTGCTGCAGTCGGGTGAATTTACGGCCGTCGGCGGCGCGCGGGTCCAGCGGGCCGACGTCCGCATCATCGCCGCGACCAACCAGGACCTGCGGCGCCTGATCGACATCGGGCGCTTTCGCGAGGACCTCTATTACCGTCTCAACGTCGTGCCGCTCCGCCTGCCGCCGCTGCGGGCGCGGGCCGACGATATCCCGGCGCTGGCGCGACACTTCCTCGACCGCGCCGCTGCCGAGGGGCTACCGCGCAAAGTGCTCGACCAGAGCGCCGCTGACGCGATTGCGCGGCACGACTGGCCGGGGAATGTGCGCGAACTCGAAAACCTGATGCGACGCTTGGCGGCGCTGACGCGCGGCGACACGATCGACGGCGATGCGGTGCGTGGCGGCCTCGACCGCATCGCCGCGCCGCCGCCGCCAGTCGCTGCCGCGACCGATTTGAGCGGCGCGGTCGCTGGGCATCTGGCGGCGTATCTGGCCCGCTTTGGCGACGACCTGCCCCCGGATGGCTGGTACGACCGTGTTCTGGCCGAAATCGAGCGCCCGTTGCTTCAGCTGAGCCTCGCGGCGACGGCGGGCAACCAGATCCGCGCGGCGCGGTTGCTCGGGATCAATCGCAATACCCTCCGCAAAAAACTGTTGGAGCGCGGCATCGTCAGCAGGGGCTGACACGCGCCGACGCAGGCGCGAGAGCGCAGAAACCGCTTCGTCGCATTGTTGCAACGAGTGTGTTCCTTTTACCACGCGAAGCGCGTAGCGTTATGCCGATGGTCGCATTGCGTCTTCCCCAGACACGGCCCCAGTTGCGGCGTTGGCGTTCGCTACGTCGCCGGTTTAACCGCTGGGTCGCGCGGGTCGATCTCTACCCGCGGCTTGAACTCGCCATCGGTGCGCTGGTCGTCATCCTCGGCGTATCGAGCTACGCGGTCCTGACCGGTCGGCACGCGCCGGCGGCGGGCTATTCACCGCCGCTGGTGACGCTTGTCCTCGTTGCCAACCTGTTGCCGCTAATGGCGCTGATTGTCCTCATCGCGCGGCGGATTACCCTGTTGCTGACCGCGCGGAAGCGGGGGACGGCGGGGGCCCGGCTCCACGTCCGGCTGGTTGCCCTGTTCGCGACGGTCGCGGCGGTGCCAACGTTGCTCGTCGTCGTGTTTGCGTCGCTGCTGTTTCAGTATGGCGTCCAGTTCTGGTTCAGCGACAAGGCGAAGGCGGTGTTCGAAAACGCCGACAAGATCGCCAACTCCTATGTCGCCGAACAGAGCGCGCGGATGATTGCCGACGTGCCGAAAATGGCGGGCGACATGGGCGATTACGGGCGGAAATTCGGCTATGGCTCGCGCGACTTCGGCGAAGGCCTGATCTATCAGTTGCAGGGGCGGCACCTGAACGCCGGGACGGTGTTCACCCCGACCGGCACGACCTATAAGACGCTGGCGATCGGCTTCATTGGCAAGCCTTACGCCGTCCGCCTTCAGCCGCAGGATATCGCCCACGCCCGCGCCGGCGAAGTCCGCCTGATCGCCCAGGCCGCCGACCGGATCGAGGCCGTCATTCGCATCGACACCGACCATTATTTATATGTCAGTTCGTCGGTCGATCCGCGCGTGCTGGCGCAGGTCAACGGGACGAAGAAGGCGCTCGCCGACTATCGCTCGCTCCTCGCGCGCAGCCGGGGGGTCCAGCTACGGTTCAACGCCCTCCTCGTCATCGTGTCCCTGCTCATTCTCGCTGCCGCCGTGTGGTTCGCGCTGTGGCTGGCGAACGCGCTGGTGACGCCAATCGCGCGCCTCGCCGATGCCGCCGCGCGGGTCGGGGCCGGCGACCTCGATGCACGCGTCCCGGTCAAGGGATCGCCCGACGAAATCGGCACCCTCGGTCGTGCCTTCAACCGCATGACCGGACAGTTAAAGGCGCAGCAGACCGCGCTCGTCACCGCCAATATCCAGCTCGATGCGCGGCGACAATTTACCGAGGCGGTGCTGTCGGGTGTCTCGGCGGGCGTGGTATCGATCGACGCCGCCGGGATCATTCGCCTCGCCAACCACTCCGCCGCCGTTCTCCTCCAGACGACCGAGGATAATCTGGCCGGGCGCAGGCTCGCCGCCGCCGTCCCCGAACTCGCCGCCCTGCTCGACGAAGCGGCGGTGCGCGGCGTTGCAAGCGCGCAGGTCGAGATCGTCCGCGGGGCCGATACGCAAACGCTCGCCGTTGCCATTGCCGCCGAACGCAGCGGCGCGCGCAGTTATGTCCTGACCTTCGACGACATCACCGGGCAACTCTCCGATCAACGGCAGGCGGCATGGGCCGACGTTGCCCGCCGCATCGCGCACGAGATTAAAAACCCGCTGACGCCGATCCAACTTTCGGCCGAACGGCTCCAGAAGAAATACGGGCGGCACGTTGTCGACGACCCCGCGACATTCGCCAATCTGACGGGAACGATCGTGCGCCAGGTCGGCGACCTGCGGCGGATGGTCGACGAATTCTCGTCGTTCGCGCGGATGCCCAAGCCGGTGTTCGGTCCCGAACCGATCGCCGATCTCGCGCGCGAGGCGGTGTTCATGCAGGAAGTCGCCAACCCCGCCATCGCCTTCACGCTCGACGTGCCCGACGCGATGCCGCTGTTGGTGTGCGACCGGCGGCAGATCGCGCAGGCGCTGACGAACTTGCTCAAGAACGCGACCGAGGCGGTGGCGGCACGCACCGAACGCGATGCCGCCGAGGGTAGGGGTGGCGAGGGCAGGGATGGCGACGGAAGGAGCGGCGGCGACGGGCGCATCACGCTGGGGATCGTCGTCGATGACGCCCGGGTCACGTTACGCATCACCGACAATGGCATCGGCCTGCCAACCGAGAACCGCGACCGCCTGACCGAGCCGTATGTCACGACGCGTGCACGCGGCACGGGGCTCGGCCTCGCGATCGTCAAGAAGATCGTCGAGGAGCACGGTGGTACGCTCGACCTCGGCGATGCTCCGGGCGGCGGGACCGTCGCGCGGCTATCCTTCGACCGGACGGCGATCGTGACCGAGACCTACGCCGAACCTTTGCAGAAGACAGGATAAGCATGGCGCTCGAAATCCTCGTCGTCGACGACGAAGCCGACATTCGCGAATTGATCGCCGCGATCCTGAACGACGAGGGATATGCAACGCGCACGGCACGCGACAGCGACACGACCCTCGCCGCCCTTGCCGAACGCCGTCCGTCGCTTCTCGTCCTCGACATCTGGCTTCAGGGGTCGCGCCTCGACGGCATCGAGCTGCTCGAGGAGGTCAAGCGCCGCGACCCCACGCTGCCGGTCATCATCATCTCCGGCCACGGCAATATCGAAACCGCCGTCGGCGCGATCAAGCGCGGCGCCTATGACTTCATCGAAAAACCGTTTCAGGCCGAACAGTTGCTTCTCGTCGTCGCCCGCGCGACCGAGACGGAACGCCTCAAGCGCGAAAACGAAGAGCTTCGCGAACGCGCTGGCTTCGACACCGAACTGACCGGCTCGTCGGCGCTGATCAACGGCGTCCGCGCGACGATCAAGCGCGTCGCCGCGACCGGCAGCCGCGTCCTCATCACCGGCGCGGCGGGATCGGGCAAGGAAATCGCCGCGCGCCTTCTCCACCAATGGTCACCGCGCGCGACGTCACCGTTCGTCGTCGTCAGCGCCGCCCGCATGGACCCCGAGCGCGTCGAGGAGGAATTGTTCGGGCGCGAGGACGGCGGCCACCTCGCGCGCACCGGGCTGTTCGAGCAGGCACACGGCGGCACGCTGTTCCTCGACGAGGTCGCCGACATGCCGCTGCCGACGCAGGGCAAGATCCTCCGCGTCCTGACCGAGCAGAATTTTCAGCGGATCGGCGGCTCGCGCTGGGTCAAGGTCGATGTCCGCGTCATCAGCGCGACGTCGCGCGATTTGCCGTCCGAGATCGCCGCCGGCAAGTTCCGCGAGGACCTGTTCTATCGCCTCAACGTCGTCCCCGTCCGGCTGCCGGCGCTGAGCGAACGCCGCGAGGACGTCGCCGAGCTCGTCCAGTATTTCCTCGCGCGCTATTCGGCCGAGCGCCGCGTCTCGACCCCGACGCTGAGCGACGACGCGGTGGCTGCCCTGCAAAGCTATGACTGGCCGGGCAATGTCCGCCAGTTGCGCAACGTCGTCGAGCGCACCCTGATCCTCGCCCCGCCCGAGCGCATCGGCCGGATCGACATCGACATGCTCCCCCCCGAAATCACCACCGAGCCCGCCAAGCTGCTCCCCGGCCAGGCGGTCAAATCGATCATGGGCACCCCCCTGCGCGAAGCGCGCGAAGCCTTTGAACGCGAATACCTCCGCGCCCAGATCCGCCGGTTCAGCGGCAATATCTCGAAAACCGCGACCTTCATCGGCATGGAGCGGAGTGCGTTGCACCGGAAGTTGAAGGCGCTGGGGCTGGGGGAGGGGAGAGAGGACGAGGAGGGGAACGATACGTGACGTTATTCGGTGTTGAAAAGATTTCCGTCAGTAACAGTCGCGCAATACGCTTGGAACGCTGCCCGCGATTCTGGCGATCTCGCTGATACGTCAAACTGAACGGTGCGTTCGTCTAACACTGACGTTCGAAGATGAGATAGGTTACAATTAAAGATCGTAATGCTCGGCGCGGGTCTGCAGCTTTTTTCGTCATTCACTATAAAATGAGACTGCTCCAACGCAGCGATGACATCGCTAAAATGAAGTTCTAGATCTTCTGGCGAGTCTGAAGACATAGATATGTCGTCGACGTAGACAGAAACCAGTACGCGCGGAGGCGGGCCCTCAAGCAGGCGTCCGGCCTGCGATGACGACAAAACCAAGGTAGCTAAGATCGGAGACTGGACAAACCCGTACGGCAGAACATAGCCGGGCTCTGCATAAGGGTTTTTTACGCAAGACCACTTTGCATAGTGTCGTGCTTGAATAACGCCAATCGTGCGTAATGCCCGTTGGACCCGACTCTTTGCCAGGCTGTAAAAAAGTCGACTTAAGTCAATCTTCGCAAAATATTTGTGGCTGCGGTGTCCATGCAAGGCCGCAATGTGTCCACCTGGCATCAAATGAAGATAAACAGGATGGACCTGCCATAAATATTCGACCTGCGCCTTAACATCGTAGCCTATGCGATAGCCTCTACGGCTAGGTACAAAGATTGGCTTTCCGCGCGACTCGTAGCGATATTCGTAATTCTGAAATTGAACCGTCATAGTTGACAACCTTGTCCACAAGTTCAACCACAACACTGACAAACTTAATCAAGTCGGTCAGTACCGGAAGGTACTTGTGAACAAGATCGATGAGAGTACGCTTTTTCGGCATACCACATCTCCTTGCTTACACGACCGGCAACCCACAACCCCCAGCAGGGAGTCGTCAACCAAGAGAGCCGGATGGACCTCAAAAGCGTTAGTCTAGGGTGCCCTGCATCAGGGTTCCGAGAATAAGCCATGCTGAGCTGTGGGCTATCGCCGGACGATGACGCAAGCGTGGGATTGTATCGGCGACGGTTCAAGTGCGCTTGCAGGCCTCTAAGGTGCCTCCTTGCCGCTTGAGCCTGCCTCCACCAACGCCTATATTCACGCCTCTGGCCCTCGCCGGACAGCGGCGTTCCCGATCAACGGAGGTGTCGTGCAAACACGGTTTGCCAATAACAAGAAAGGCAAGAGCCCATGGCCGAAAAGCCCACCAGCCTGCAGGACACGTTCCTGAACACCGTCCGCAAGACGCGCACCCCGGTGACCATGTTCCTCGTCAACGGCGTTAAGCTGCAGGGCAATATCACCTGGTTCGATAATTTCAGCGTCTTGCTCCGCCGCGACGGCAATTCGCAGCTCGTCTACAAGCATGCGATCTCGACGGTGATGCCCGCCGGGACGATCCAGCTGTTCGACGCGGAGAAGGTTGACGACGACGTTGAGTAAGCCCCCGGCGGACGTCGATACGCCCGACATTGCAAGCGACCATGCCCCCCCCGTGGATGCCCCGCCCTTGCGCCGCTCCGCGACCCGCGGAGTGTCCGCCCAGGCGCAGGCCGGGTTTGACGCGCAGCGCGGCATCCGCTTCGGCGCGAACACCCTCGTCGTTATGCCCGACCGCGATGCCGCGGCGGGCAGGGGAGGCGGCGGGTCGCGTGGCGGGTCCGGCGCTCGCCTGCCCTCGACCGCGACGCGCGACGCCGAAGCGCGACTAGAGGAGGCGGTCGGACTCGCCGCTGCGATCAACCTCAACGTCGTCGAGCGCGAAATTATCCGCATCCGCAAGGCGAGCGCGTCGACGCTGTTCGGCAAGGGGCAGATCGAGCGGCTCCATGCGACCGTCGCCGCCCACGACATTTCCGTCGTCGTCGTCGACGGCGCGCTGTCGCCGATCCAGCAGCGCAACCTCGAAAAGGCGCTCGACGCCAAGGTCATCGACCGCACCGGGCTGATCCTCGAAATTTTCGGCGAGCGGGCGACGACGCGCGAGGGGTCGCTCCAGGTCGAACTCGCCCACCTCGACTATCAGGCGAGCCGCCTTGTCCGCTCGTGGACCCACCTCGAACGCCAGCGCGGCGGCGTCGGCTTTCTCGGCGGCCCCGGTGAATCGCAGATCGAGAGCGACCGCCGCCAGATCCGCGACAAGATGGCGAAGCTCAAAAAGGAGCTCGACGAGGTCAAGCGGACCCGCGCGCTTCACCGCGACCGGCGGCAAAAGGCTCCGTACCCCGTCGTCGCGCTCGTCGGCTATACCAATGCCGGAAAATCGACGCTGTTCAACCGCCTAACCGGGGCGACGGTGATGGCCGAGGACCTGCTGTTCGCGACGCTCGACCCGACGATGCGCGCGATCGAACTGCCCGGGGTCGACAAGGTCATCCTGTCCGACACGGTCGGCTTTATCAGCGCGCTGCCGACCCAGCTCGTCGCTGCCTTTCGTGCCACGCTCGAGGAGGTGATCGAAGCCGACCTGATCGTTCACGTCCGCGATTGCGCCCACCCCGATAGCGAGGCGCAGGCCGCCGACGTGGCCGACGTCCTGCGCGGGCTGGGCGTGATCGACGGCGGCAGCGGCGAAACAAGCGCAACGGGCGCGTGGGACGCCGCAGCACGCGAACGCGGCGACAATGGCAGCGGCAACGACAGGGCTGTTGGCAAGGGGGAAGGGGCCACGATGCCGGTGCCGCTGATCACCGCGCTCAACAAGGTCGATATGCTCGACGCCGATGCCCGCGCCGGGCTGCTCTCCAACCTGCCCGACGACGCCGTCGCCATCTCGGCGGTGAGCGGGGAAGGGGTCGATGCCCTCCAGGCGTTGATCGCGGCGATGCTCCAGCGGTCGAGCCGCATCGCCGATTTCGTTCTCGCACCGGGCGACGGAAAGCGAGCGGCATGGCTGTATGCCCATGGCGAAGTCGTCGCCCGCACCGACGCCGACGACGGCGGCGTGACGCTGCGTGCCCGCCTGACCCCGGAAATGGCGGCGCGCTTCGCGGTGATGTGAAGCGTAGGTCCGGCCCGACTGTGCCGGACCGGTGTCCCGATGCAAAGAACTGCGCTCCCGCCGAGCCCCTGTAAAATCGTTTTCCTACAGCATCTCAACCGCTTATTCTCTTACCGATGGAGTCAATCGCCGATTTTCCGTGCGGTCGCCGCGCGCCAGATGCCTTCGGGCAACGGATAGGGTCATGCGCGGGGATGCGGTGGGGGGTGGCGTGCCGCCAACTTCGTCAAGCGCGCCTGACACTTCCTACAACGACGCCACTTCCTACGAGGCGGCAGCGCGCTCCGCCGCCTTCGCCGCGTCCCACAAGGCTTCCTTCGCGGCGAGGTTCATGCCGGGGAAGGCATCGCCTGCCGTTGCCTCCATGCTCGCGAAACGGCGTTCGAACTTGGCGTTGGCGCCGCGGAGTGCGGCTTCGGGGTCGACGCCTTCATGGCGCAACAGGTTGACGACGGCGAACAACACGTCGCCGCCCTCGTCGGTCCGTTCGGGGGCGGTGCTCGCAGCGGCGAACTCGGCCAGTTCCTCGGCGATTTTCGCACGCGGACCGGCGACGTCGGGCCAATCGAACCCGACCCGGGCGGCGCGGCGCTGGATCTTGTCGGCGCGCATCAGCGCGGGGAGGGCGGCAGCAACCCCGCTCAACGCCCCCGCGCGCGGTTTTTCTGCGGCCTTGAGCGCCTCCCAGTCGGGCGCCACCGCCGCCAGCTGCGCCGAGTCGCCGAACAGATGCGGGTGCCGGCGTTCCATCTTGTCGGCGATTGCCGTGGCGACGTCGGCGAGAGTGAAAAGGCTTTTATCCTCAGCGATTTGTGCGTGGAAAACGACCTGGAGGAGGAGGTCGCCAAGTTCCTCGCACAGGGCGTCCATGTCGCCGCGCTGGACCGCGTCGGCAACCTCATACGCTTCCTCGATTGTGTACGGCGCGATGGTGGCGAAGTCCTGCGCCCGGTCCCAGTCGCACCCGGCGGGACCCCTCAAGCGCGCCATGATCGCGGCGAGGCGGGCGAGGGCGGGAAGTGGATCGGCCATGTGCCGGGCCTAGACAAGTCGGCCATCAGCGGCAACTGTCGCGGCATGACCATGACCCGCCGCACCGTGCTTACCAGCCTCGCCGTTGCTGGTGCCACCGCCGCGCTCCTGACGGGCTGCAACAACCTGTCGACGCTCAACGGCCTCAACGCGCTGACGCCGGGCGACGGCGGGGTGGTGCGCCGGGTAAGCGGCGCCGCTTACGGAACCGACCCGGTGCAGCGGCTCGATGTCTATGCGCCCGAACACTCGACGGGGCCGCTCCCGGTCGTCGTGTTCTTCTATGGCGGCGGGTGGAATTCAGGATACCGCGCCGGCTATGCCTTTGCCGCGCGGGCGATCGCGGCGCGTGGCTTCGTCGTCGTCGTGCCCGATTACCGTCTGGTTCCGGCAGTACGCTTCCCGGCGTTCGTCGACGATGCCGCCGCCGCGATCCGCTGGACGGTCGACCACGTCGCCGCGAGTAGCGGCGACCCGGCGCGCATCGCCGTCGCCGGTCACTCGGCCGGGGCGCATATCGCGATGCTTGTCGCCCTCGACCGCCAGTATCTGGCCGCCGTCGGTGCTCCAGGCGCGATCAAGGCGGTTGTCGGTCTCGCGGGACCGTATGATTTCTTGCCGTTCGATGCGAAATCGGCGATCGATGCCTTCGGCACCGCGCCCGACAAACTTGCGACGCAGCCGATCCACTTCGTTCGCGCCGACGCACCGCCAGCGTTGCTGCTTACGGGCGACGCCGACGATGTCGTCCGACCGCGCAACACCGCCGCGCTCGCCGCTGCATTGCGTGGTGTCGGCGCTCCAGTCGAGGTGCAGACCTACGCCGGGGTCGGCCACATCGGCATTCTGCTCGCGCTGTCGAAACCATTCCGGGGGAAAGCGTCGGTCCTCGATGCGATGAGTGGATTTATGCACGCCAAGCTCGGGTAGGGGCACGCACGCCAAGTCGGATTTCGGCGCATAGAGGAAAGTCCGATAATATGTATTATGTTAAATCTGTGTTATCAGATGGTCGTCACGGGTTCCGTCGGCCGTGCGCGAGCGAACAGCCTGAAGAAGTTATCGGTTGTCTGGGTAGCAAGAAGTGCGGCATCGACACCGCGTAGCTGCGCCAGAAACGTCGCCGTATGAACGACATAGGCGGGTTCGCATACCTTGCCGCGTAACGGCATTGGCGCAAGGAAAGGTGAATCGGTCTCGACGAGAATACGGTCGTGCGGCAGCGTCGTTGCCGTCGCTTGAAGGTCTTTTGCGTTCTTGAACGTCAGAATACCGGACAGCGAGATGTAGAATCCCAATGCAAGGGCTTGTTCGGCAAAGGCAGCGCTGGCTGTAAAGCAGTGAATCACGCCGGGGAACGCTCCCTTCCCCATTTCCTCTGTCAGGATCGCGACTGTGTCGCCCTCGGCGTCGCGCGTGTGGACAACCAACGGCAGGCCGGTTTCTCGAGCGGCGGCGATATGGGCGCGGAAGCTCGCCTGCTGCCGGTCGCGATCGCTGTGATCATAGAAATAATCGAGTCCGGTTTCACCAATCCCGATGACCTTGGAATGCGCGGCAGCCGCAATCAGCCGGGCCGCGTCGATGTCGGGATGCGCGTCCGCTTCGTGCGGGTGGATGCCGACCGTCGCCCAAATATCGGGATGCGTGTCGGCGAGCGCGATCACCTCCGCCCACTCGCTTTGCCGCGCCGAAATGCCAAGCATGGTGCCAACACCTGCGGCGCGAGCGCGTTCGATTACACCGTCAACGTCCTCGCGTAGGCCTTTGTAGTTAAGATGACAGTGCGAATCGACAAGCATCATCAATCGACCCAGCGCGGAAAGAGCCCGGTGGGGGCCGGAAGGTCGGTACCGGCAGCGACGATCGTGTTCAGATTGGCGAACGTCCGCGCCTCCGCTGAAACGCCAAGCTGATCGAGCAAGCGCGACGCCGCACTCGGCAGCGCGGGCTGAACGAGAATGGCAATGCGGCGGACGGCGTCGGCGGTCGTGGCGAGGACCGCGGCCATCCGGGCCGGATCGCTCGCCTTCAACGCCCATGGCGCCGCGTCGGCGAAATAGGCGTTGGCGGCGGCGACCATCGTCATCACCGCCTCCAGCGCGCGGTTGAGGCGAAGGC
Source organism: Sphingomonadaceae bacterium (assembly GCA_025362895.1). Classification (GTDB taxonomy): domain Bacteria; phylum Pseudomonadota; class Alphaproteobacteria; order Sphingomonadales; family Sphingomonadaceae; genus Polymorphobacter_B. The sequence goes on from JANYFA010000040.1 coordinate 25,577, forward strand.
CCGCCATTTCGACGCGGTAGATCGTCGCTTCGCTGGCCACCGTCGCGGCGAGGTCGGCATCGTCCACTCCGTCCCCGACCGGAGGCATGATCCCGCCGCAATTCTTGGCGATCATGCTTAGCGAACGCTGCGCCAGGTTGCCGATACCGTTGGCGAGATCGGCGTTCGTCCGCTCGACGATCGCTGCGTGGCTATATGTCCCATCGTCGCCGAAAACGATCTCGCGGAGCATGAACCAGCGCAACCGATCGACTCCGAGCGTCGCTGCCATTTCGGCGGGGTCGACGACGTTGCCCAGTGATTTCGACATCTTACCGCCGCCGCGATCGAGGATGAAACCGTGGCCGAACACCTGCTTCGGCAGCGCCAACCCCGCCGACATCAGAAACGCCGGCCAGTAGATAGCATGGAAGCGGACGACGTCTTTGCCGATGACATGAAGGTCGGCGGGCCAGACGGCGTCGTACCCTGCGCGAGGATAACCTGCGCCGGTCAAATAATTGGTCAGCGCGTCGACCCAAACATACATGACGTGATCGGGCGCATCCGGGACGGGGACGCCCCAGTCGAAGCTGGTCCGTGAGATCGACAGGTCGCGCAGGCCGCGCTCGACGAACGCGCGCATCTCGTTGATCCGGCTCGATGGCGCAATGGGCACCGGATCGCTGTCGTACCACGCGAGCAGCCGGTCGGCGTAGGCCGACAGGCGAAAAAACCAGCTTTCCTCGACGGTCCATTCGACGGCCGTACCCTGCGGCGACAGGCGAACGGTGGCCCCGGCGGCGTCGGTCGCGTCGACCAACTCGGTCTCGTCGTAATAGGCTTCGTCGCGCACCGAGTACCAGCCGGTGTAGCGGTCGAGATAAATGTCGCCCCGCGTGACCATCGCCTGCCACAGGGCTTGCGACGCCGCGATATGGTCGGCGTCGGTAGTACGGATGAAGCGATCGTGGCTGATCTCGAACGTCGTCGCCATATCCTTGAAGGCCTCGACCTGACTGTCGACATACGTCTTGGGGGCCACCCCAGCGGCGCGGGCGGCTTGAGCGATTTTCAGGCCGTGTTCGTCAGTGCCGGTGAGGAAAGTGACCCTTTTGCCGTCGAGGCGATGGAAGCGGGCGATGCAATCAGAGGCCACGACCTCGTAAGCATGACCCATGTGGGGACGGCCATTGGGGTACGAGATCGCCGTCGTGATATAAAAGGTATCAGGCGATTTCATGCGGTTGCCCGATTCGGCTAAGGTCAGCGACAAGTTCGGCGAGACGGAAGGCAACGCTTTGCGGCTCGAGACTGAGGGGAACAGCGCTCGCCGCAAGCGACGTCGCTTGCTCCCACAACTCGATCGCACGGGCGAGGCGGCTGCCGGTCAGCTCGCGTGCGGCGGTGGCGAGATAAGCGGGGACGAGGTCGAGAAAGGCGTCGTAGCGCGCCGTTGCAGTCTTGGCCGCGAGAGCGCGGGCGAGAGTCAGGGCGCCAACGCTCGCCGCAGCCGGGGTGGCGCGGGCAAGATCGTCGAGCGTGGCACGCAGACCCGAAACATCGGCCGCTGCCAGCCGGACGGCGCGTCCGGGGCGACCTTCGCCAATGTCGCGCAGCGCCTCGCGCGCGGCGCGCGGCGTGTCGGCGAGTTCGGAGGCAAGCACGGCATCGACCTCGTCGTCGGCAAGCGGCTGAAAACGTAGGATGCGGCACCGCGATCTGATGGTCGGCAGCAGCCGCCCCGGCGAATGGCTGACGGCAAGGAACAAGGTATTGGGCGGCGGCTCCTCGAGGTGTTTGAGGAACGCGTTGGCAGCATTGCGGTTCAGGTCGTCGACGGCATCGATGATGACGACGCGCCACTCCGACAGCGCTGGGCGGGTGCGAAAGATCGAATTGAGCGGTTCGCCGATCGTCGTGTCGCTTTTGACGAATTGATCGACCGAAATGCCGGGGCGCATTTTGCCGGTCTTGGGGTTCTCCTGAATTTGGACGCGGCGAAAATCGATATGACTTCCTGCACTTAGCAGCCGCACCGTCGGATGATCCGGATCGACCGCGAAATCGTCGTCGTCAACCCCGCCATTCGCCGCGCGGGCGAGGAGCCACGTCGCGGCGGCTTGGGCGAACGCCGCCTTCCCGACGCCGCGTGGTCCGGCGAGGAGCCACGCATGGTGGACCCGCCCCGAAACGACGGCGTCGCGGAGCGCGCGGCCCTGTTCGACGTGGCCGATCAGCATGGCAGCAGCGTTTCGACTTCGCGCCAGACGGCGGCGGCAACGCTATCGATGTCGCCGGTGGCATCGATCAGACGGACGCGGGCGGGGTCTGCGATCGCAAAATCGCGAAACGATTGTGCAACGTTATCATGGAATTGACCGCCAGTCTTCTCGAACCGGTCGAGCGCGCCGCGCGCCGCCGCCCGGGCTCCGCCAAATAGCGCGGGTAGATCGAGCACCAGCGTCAAGTCGGGCCATAAGTCGTTGGTTGCAAAGCGGTGCATCGCGCGGAGAGCGTCGACCGCCATGCCCTTCCCCGCTCCTTGATAGGCGAGCGTCGAATCGATATAACGGTCGCACACGATCCATGATCCTCTCGTGAGCGCTGGGCGGATACGGCGGGTCACGTGGTCGGCACGCGCGGCGTTCATCAGCAGCGCCTCGGTGACGCCGTCCCAACGGTCTGCATCGCCTTCGACGACGAGCGAGCGGATTGCTTCGGCCCCCGGCGTGCCTCCCGGTTCGCGGGTTTCGACGACGTCGATCCCATGCTCGCGAAGGCGCACGGCGAGCCGCGCCGCCTGCGTCGACTTTCCTGCCCCCTCCCCGCCTTCGAAGGTGATGAATTTGCCTGTCATTGGCGCAGGATGAGGGTCCGGAAAGCGCTGCCGAGGCGCCCGAATGCTCCCGCCTTGGCGACCGCTTCGCTCGCGACCAGCGGCAGGCGCACGGGCGGCAGGCCCGGGGTCGCGACAACGAGGTCGGCGATATGCTGCCCCTTGGCGATCGGCGCCTTCACCGGGCCGTCGTACACGAGCGTCACCTTGCGTCCTTCGGCAAAGCCGCGCGGCACACTGACCCTGAGGTCGGTTGCCCCGGTCAGCCCGACGTCGGCGGCGGCACCCAGCCATACCGGCGCGCGCCCGACGACGACCCCGGCGCGGGCGAGCGGCACTGCCGTCCACGCCCGGAAGCCCCATTGCATGAAATCAACGCTTTGCGCGATCCTCTCGTTAAATGACTTCAATCCGGCGATGACCATTACCAGTCGCCGTCCGTCCTGCACCGCCGATCCGGTGAAGCCATAGCCGGCCTCGTCGGTGTGCCCGGTCTTCAACCCATCCGCCCCGGCGACGCGCCCGAGGAGCGGGTTGCGGTTGGCCTGGGTGATGTCAGCCCCCGCCCCGAGCGTCTTGCCCCAGGTAAACGAGGTGTCGCCATAGAACTGCTTGTAGAGCGCCGGGAAGTCACGGATTGTCCGCTCTGCGATCGTCGCAAGATCACGCGGGGTGACGACTTCGTTCGGGTCGGGCCAGCCGTTGGTGTTGGCGAAGTGCGATCCCTTGAGACCCATTTTCGCCGCCGCCCGGTTCATCAGCGCGACATAGGCGTCCTCGCTTCCCGCAAGTCCTTCGCCGAGCGTAACGCAGGCGTCGTTGCCCGACAGCGTGATGATGCCGTGGAGCAGGTTGGCGACCGAGACCTGTTCGTTGACCGACAGGAACATCGTCGACCCCTGCGAATGCCACTTCGTCCATGTTTCGGGGCGAACGGTGATCGTCTGGTCGAGCTTCGCCTCGCCGCGCGTGATCATGTCGAACGCGACATAGACAGTCATCATCTTGCCCATCGACGCCGGCGGCATCGGACGGTCGGCATCCTTGGCGAACAGGACCATGCCGTTCGACAGATCCTTCATATACGCCTGCGGAGCGGGCGTCGCGAATTCGGGCAGCGCCGGAGCGGCCGCGAGCGGCCCGGCCACAAGCAGCGCGGTAGAAAGCAGAGCGGCAGCAGGCAGGATACGCATCGAACGGGCAACTCCAATCAGCGGCCGGCGACGGCGACCACGGTTCGCGCATCGGTGTAGCCCGCCGCCTGGACGCGCGCCAGTATCGGTGTCGCGTCCGCCGCGCTCGCGAACGGGCCAAGGCGGACGCGCCACAGGCCGGCGGGGGACCGCTCGACCGCCGCCGGGGCGAAGCCGAGAAGGAAGCCCTTGAGCCATTCGGCGCGTCCGCCGTCGCTCAGCGCGGCGACCTGGATGAAGATCGTTCCCGGTGCGGCGCCCGGCTCGGCGGCGGGGATGGGTGCGACGGGAACGCTCGTCGGCACGGGCGGCGGCACGGGCGGCGGGGCCAGCGCGGCGACGGTGATATTGTCGGGATACACGCGGCGAACGCGGACATTGGCCGTCCCGGGCCGATCGACGCCCAATAGCTGCGCGCTTTTTCGCGACAGGTCGATGATCCGCCCATCGACGAACGGACCGCGGTCGTTGACGCGGACGGTGAGGATACGCCCGTTGTCGAGGTTCGTCACCTCGACGAAGCACGGTAGCGGCAATGTCTTGTGTGCCGCCGAAATACCGTCCTGATCGTAACGCTCGCCGCTCGCGGTGGCCAGCGCGTGGAAGCCGGGGCCGTACCAGCTGGCGATGCCGGTGACGTCATAGGCGCGGTCGTCGGCGGGCGTGTACCAATGGCCCATGACGAAATAAGGCTGGCCGATCTTGACGCGGTCGGCCGATGGCGCAGGCCGGGCGATGCCGCCGTGATGCGGTGCGGGCGGCGTGGCGCGCCGCGGGGCATGCGTAGCGCAGGCGGCGAGACCGAGCGCCATAGCGGTGCCGAGCGCCTTGCGGGTGAGGGTTCTACCGCAACGCATCGCTGAGCAGCCCGACCGACAGCGCGTACAGGTTCGAACAATTATAGCCGAGCAGCGCCCGGTAATTGCCGAATGTCAGGAACGCCCGCCCGCCCGCCCCGTCGGGTTCGACCAGCGTCGCCAGCGTCGTATCCGCCGGCCACGGCTCCGTCGTTCCGTCCGGCGCAGCGGTCGTCAGCCCCAGCGCGCGCCACTCGGCAACCGATAACCACCGGCTATGTTTCTCGAACACCCGTGCACATTTCGTCGGGGCGACGAGGTTGCGGACGCGGCTGCGGTCGAGCTCGGCGGGCACCATGACCTCGACGCCCCACCCTGTCCCCGCCCGCCAACCGTCGGCGGCGAGCTTGGTCGCGATCGACAGCGCGATGTCGGGGCGCGACGTCCAGATGTCGGCGCGTCCGTCGCCGTCACCGTCGCGGGCAAAGGCAAGGTACGTCGACGGCAAAAACTGCGCTTGCCCCATCGCGCCCGCCCATGACCCCGTCAGCCGATCGCGGGCGATCCCGCGCGCGACGATGGCGACGACCGCCGCGAGTTCACTGGTGAACAGGTCGCGTCGCCGCCCGTCGAAGGCGAGCGTCGCGAGGCTGCGCGGCACGTCGAAGCCGCCGGTGACGGCGCCGTAACTCGACTCCATCCCCCAAATACCGAGGACGACGGCACCCGGCACGCCGGTCGTCGCTTCGTCATGGGTGAGGTCGCTTTCCAGCGCGGCGTGGAGCGCACGGCCCCGCGCGATCAATACCCCATCGATGTGCCGCTCGGCATAAGACGCGAAGGTCGTCGGCCGCGCCGCACTGTTGGGCTGGGCGCGGTCAAATTCGACGACTCGCGGCGAATAGCGCAGGCCGCCAAGGACAACGTCGAGCACAGCCGGTGCGACACCTTTGGCCAACTCGGCGGTGCGGAAACCTGCGAGCCACGCGGCGAAGCTTCCGTCGGTGCCCGCCAGCGCCTCGTCCACGCCCAGCGCCTCGTTCTCTGGCCGGGACGGTGCGCCAGCAATCGGCGGCGCGAGTGCGGTCGTGGTAACGCCTCGCACCGGCTGGGCATGGACGGCGGTGGCGAGAACGCCGACGCAAAGCATGAACTGGACCATCACCGGCAAACGATGCCACACGCCGACCCGCGCGGCCATCGCCGCGAGGCATGAAACGCTCCGCCTTGCAATGTAGGACCCCGCCCTGTAAGCGCGCGCATTCAATTTGGCCGGTCGGAACCGGTCGTCAGCGACAGGACACGCGCATGAAGACCGGCATCCATCCCGAATATCACATGATCAATGTGAACATGACCGACGGGACCAAGTTCCAGACCCGTTCGACATGGGGCAAGGAGGGTGACACCATGTCGCTCGATATCGATCCGACGTCGCACCCGGCGTGGATCGGCGGCGCGGGGAAAATGCTCGACGCCGCGGGCCAGGTAGCGCGCTTCAACAAGCGCTTCTCCGGCTTTGGCCTCGGCAAGAAATAGGTACAAAAGCGGTTGGGTACGAAAGATTCGCAATCATCGGGGCGAACTTAGCGAACTTAGTCGGTTAGAACACTTCCGTCGCGAGGCGCTTCGCCGCCGCATAATCGGCCTTGCCGTTCGGCGCACGGGGGACTTCGCGGACCCAGATAACGCGCTTGGGTGCCTTGTAGGGGGCCAGATGAACCCGAACGTGGGCGATCATCTCGGCCTCGCCAGCGGCTGACCCGGCGACGATCGCGGTGACCGCCTGCCCCCACTTCGCGTCGGCGACCCCGAAGACGAGGGCGTCGTCGACCGCCGGATGGGTTTTCAGTGCCTCCTCGACTTCCTCGGGAAAGACCTTCTCGCCGGCGGTATTAATGCAGTGGCTGCCGCGCCCGAGCAGGGTGATCGACCCGTCTGCCTCGACCGTTGCCCAGTCGCCCGCCACCGAATAGCGTTTGCCGTCGATCGTCGGAAAGGTCGCCGCCGACTTCGCCGGGTCCTTGTAATAGCCGACCGGATTCAGCCCGCCGCGCGCCAGCCGCCCCGTTTCACCCGGCCCCAGCGGGTGCAGGCCGTCGTCGACGACGATCGTCTCGGGCCCGGCGGTAAAGCGGGTCGCCGCTCCGGCGGTCGCCGCGCTCGTCATCGACACGCCGATGCCAAGGCTTTCCGACGAGCTGAGGGCGTCGAGCAGGATGAGGCGCTCGTTATGACGCAGCAATCCGGCCTTGACCTCGGGCGACCACATCGTCCCCGACGACAAGATTGTTGCGAGCGACCCGATGCTCCCGGCACCAGCATCGAGTGCCGCCAGCAACGGGCGGGCGAAGGCATCGCCGACGACGACGGCATAGTCGGGGGAATGCGCGGCGCACGCGGCGAGCGCGGCGTGCGGTTCGAAGCCACCGGGGAGCGTGACGACGCAACCGCCGCGCGCCAACGTGCTCAGCGTCGTCAGGAAGCCCGTTCCGTGCATCTGCGGTGGCAGGACTAGGCTGCGCTGGCGGCCAACGCCGGCGGCGATGTTGGCGAGCAGAACGTCGATTCCGGTCAGCGGACTCTCGCCGATCGACGCGCCGCCGCCCATCAACAACCACAGGTCGCCCTGCGCCCACATCACGCCCTTCGGCGACCCCGTCGTGCCGCCCGTGTAGATGAACAGCATGTCGTCGGGGTCGTGGTCCTGCGGCGGCAGCACGGCGTCGCCGGTGGCCGCCGCCTCGAACGCCGAGCCGACCTCGATGATCTGGGCGAGCCGGGGCAGCCGGTGGGAGAGCGGAGCCACCAGTGGGGCGAACTCGGCATCGTGAACGAGTACCACGGCATCGCTGTTGTCGAGGATGTAGAACAGCTCCTCACCAATGTAGCGGTAGTTGATATTGACGTGGACGAGGCGCGCCTTGAGCGCCGCCACCGTCACCTCGGCATAAGCAGGGCCATTGCGAAGCAGCAGCGCAACCTTGTCGCCAGCGACCGCGCCACCCGCGAGGAAGCTCGCGGCAAGCGCGTCGGTCCGGCGGTGGAAGTTGCCCCACGACGTAACGTGGTCACCATGGATAAGCGCCGCATCGGCGGGTGGAACCACTGTTCTGATGGCGTCGAAAACCCGCCCGAGACTTATCGCCATGCCCATCCCCAATCGTTTGACGCAGCTTGCCACGCCAACCGGGCGAGCGCCAGCCGACTAGCCAAACGGGCGGTTGCGCGCGACGATGGCGGCGTTAAGGCAGGCGGCGAAGCTCACCCAGGCGAAATAGGGAACGATGAGCCAGCTGGCGAGAACCGAGAACGGCCGCACGCCGATCAGCAAGGCCAGCAACGATCCCCACAGGAACACGACTTCGATCAGCGCATAATCGGGACGCCGGAACTTGAAAAATATCGGGCTCCACGCAAAGTGGCACACGGCATTCACGCCGTAGAGGATGAGCACCGCCGTCTGGGCATCGGCTCCCGACGCGCCGCGCCAGGCCAGAACCCCCGACCACGCCCACAGTCCGAGGATGATGGTCCACGCCGGACCGAACGCCCAGTTGGGCGGGTTCCACGATGGCTTCCGCAACGCGGCGTACCACCCGTCGATCGGCGTGAGCAGCCCGCCGCCGGCCGTGAGCACGAGGGCGGCGACGACGGCGACGATGACGGGCGTGTCCATGCACCCCAGTCCGTCATCGCACCGGCGACGTCAACGGTACACGGCGTCTAAAGCCAGGGCGCCTGCTGCCGATAAGCTTAGCGAGCAATGCTGCTCAGCATGATCGGAGAAGTCCATGTTTCTGATCGCTCTGGCCGTCCTCGCGGCGAGCCCCGCCACTTTCGAGAGTGCCTTTGCCGCCGCCAAGCCCGGCGACACCCTGCGACTGATCGCCGGACGTTATCCGTTGACGATCATCCGGTCGCGCACGTTCAGTCCGCCACTCACGGTCGACGCCAGCGCGGCCACCATGACCGGCATCGTCCTGCGCGACACGAGTGGCATCCGGTGGACCGGCGGGGTATTCGACGGCAGCATCCTGACGGTGAAGTCCGCGACCGATTTCGGTTTCGCCGCCTACGCCGGCAGAAACATAACGGTCACCGGGGTCACGTTCTCGGCGCTGCGGGTCGGGGTCGTGCTCGACCACATCGTCGGCGGCGAGGTGAGTAACAGCTCGTTCGTCGGGATGCGCGCCGACGGGATCGACCTCGCCGTCTCGCGCTCGATCACCATCACGCACAATGCCTGTCACAATTTTCGCGTCGATCCTGGTGAGCACCCCGACTGCATCCAGGCGTGCTCGAAACCGACCGATCCGCCGGTCGCTGATATCGTCATTAGCGGCAACAGCGCGATCGGGACGATGCAGGGAATCAGCTTCTTCGACGGTGACGTCAACGGCGTGGCGCAGGGCGGTTTCGACCGCGTCTCGATCTTCGGCAACAGCGTCATGAATACCATGGGCAACGGCATCGCGGCCTATAATTGCCGGGCTTGCACCGTCCGCAACAACACGGTCGGATCCCTGCCCGATTACATTTACGTGTCGCAGCTGGTTGTCATCGGCGGATCGGTCGCGCAATGTGGCAACGCCGTCGCGATGGTTCCCCGCCAAGGAACACCGCCCTGCCGAAATTGAGCCGGACCCGGAGGATGAGGTGTCCGTCTAACTCTGAACGGTAAGACACTGGTCTACATAGGGTTCCGGCAATGACGGAATGCGCTACCCGCCATTTCTTCCGCCGCCGTGGACGCGTCACTCCCATTTTTGGGCTTTTGTGCGTCGCGTGGTCGGCTCACTAGGCCGGTGGAAACGCGCTCCCGAACTGCCAATTGTGGGCGCGCGCAATCTGGAGGCTAGTGGTGCTGTAACGAGCGTAGCGCATAGACTACAGGCGACCGGGGCTTCAATGGTGAAGTGCCTTGATCGGCGCAGCGCGACCTTCATTAAAGTTTCCCAGTTTAATCCGGCCGTTGTAGCCTAGATAGAAATGTGCCGCGTCGCGTGCGTTCATAACGTCGTGCCTTGGAGTGAAGCGCTTTCAATCTAGAGGGGAAGATTACATGAAGCGGGGTCTACTCGTCGCGCTACTGCTGGCATCGGTTCCGGCGTCCGCACTCCATATCAGGTACCAGGCTTATGAAGGCCCCGTGCAGCCGATCCAGGGCGCAGGCGGCACCAAGATCGTCGTCGATGGCGTGGACTATTGGACGACCGGAACGCCTCCGCGCGCGTACATTGTGATTGGCATCATCGACGATCGCCGCAGGACCGGCTTGATAACCAAGGACGCCATTGGCTCACGGGCCATAGCGGCAAAAGTTAGGGAGGTCGGCGGCGATGCGGCGGTCGTAATGGACCAGCATGACAACGTGACCGGCTTTGTCGGCGGCACACAGGTTTTTGGCTCGGGCAGCTACGCCTTCGCGACGCACTCCTCGCTTGCAGTGACCGAGGCTCTGACGCGTTTCGCCGTCGTAAAGTACGCGGACGCAAAATAGATTTCGGCCTCCCCTCGCTCGAGGACCCGGGGTCGCCGAACGATACGCGCACGCGACGGCGGCACCGGGCGGTCGCTCAGAGCCGAGCCGCCATGAGCCGGGCCATGGCGAGCGCGCATTGCTCGTCTAAAGCCCAGTATACTTGTTCGTGCCGGTTGAAGGTGCGCTGCCACATTCCGCGCGGCCGACATATACCCGCCTCCCAGCCCGGCTCGCTGCCCAGCTTCCGTTGCAGGCGAAACAGCGCCCCAAACGGCCGGTCAGCACGGGATAGCCGCTGCGAATCATACGGGAGCCGCCATGCCGCACGCCCGGCGAAACGGTCGCCGCCGGGCGGAAGGTAAAGCTTGCCGACGCGTGCGCCGCTGAAAGGGCAACGCATGAACCACCGGCGGCCGCCATAGTTGGGCCGGGTGTGTGTCAGTATGACCGACTGGCGAATCGTCTCCGGTCCGCTTTCCCGCTGCCGGGAGTAGGTCAGCTCAAGCCGGGCGGCTTCGAGGTCGCGCATATCGGACCGGTAGCCGATGGCCCCGGCGCACTCGCCGCCTCGCGTCCAGCTGAGTGTGCCAATGCAAAGGCGGCCGGGCACGGCGCGACCGGTGCGTATCATCCATGCGAGGTCGATCCGCAGGCTGGCGTCTGCCGTAGGTCGCGACGCGTGCCGCCCACTGCCATAGCCGCCCATATCGCCGTATCTAGATTATCCGCAATCATTAGCAAAGTGGCCTGTCGTTGTGCCGATGGCGTCTGCGTCCGGTCGCGTGTCAGCCCCTCGCCGGTCCGCTTCCGCTTCCGCAAAACGCCGGCGCGCCGCTACGCCAAGGTTTTGCGACCAGCCCGCCCGCTTGCCGATGATGCACCCTTGATAGGTCGGCTCGAACGTCGTCTGTCCTATCGTCGCCGCGACGCCGAGGGGTGCACCCTTTCTTTGATAATTAATCAGCTTCACGAGGTTGACCCGGTAACGCTCCGAGCCTTGGAGAGGGCAGTCGCGAGCGCCAGCAATCGCACGTGAAAGCAGGACACCGGCCCGATACGGGCGGCCTGTCACGCGGCGTAGCCAACCCCTTTGCATCGCGAAAAAGGACGGCGCGAGCGCGGGAGGAAGGTGCAACAGGATATGGACGTGACTGCCCTTCGCGTCGCCTGTCTCGCGCGCGAAGGTGTATGCCGCCAAGCGGAATGCCCAGCTTGCCACGTCGAGGGAAGTCACTCCGTGTGGTCCAGCCGCCTTCAGGGCGGCAAGCGTGCGTGTCACCTGACCTAGCCGTTTGGAGCTTGCGACGGTCGCGCCCTCGGGCTTACTGTCGCCGCGCTCGGTCCAAAAAGCGGGCGAAACGGGGCCGGGAGCCGCTGTGGCGGTGGCTCTCGGCCATTCGATTGTGGGGGGAGCGTTCACACTGCGCCCCCGCCGACAGTCGGCAATGCCGCTGCCCAGCGCCGCGCTTCCGAAAGCGCCACCCGGCTAGAGCGGCCAATCTTTGTCAGCCGCAACTTGCCCGCGTTGACGGTGCGATAGAAGCCAGTGCGCGAGATTGCATAGGTTTGGAGGAAGTCGGGGACGGTAAGGTACCCGTCGTGGTCAGCCATGTTGACGTCTCCATGTCAGCCCAGGATTGGGCGTTCCACGGAGTATCTCGGAACAAACGGCGACAAAAGGAGGAATTAGTCAGCTCTTTTGTGCTTTGGCCTGACGAAACACGCGCTCCGCTTCGTCCCAAGATGCAAGGGTGCTATCTCTAAGAGTAGGACGCGTACCCGCGCGCACGTTAATGCTATCCGCACTGGCCGCGAACTCGCGCCCTTCCCTCAGGCGTTGAAATGCCATGGCACGCGATATGCCCCAGTGATGCGCCATGTCGCTCACTGCATTCTTTAGCGGCTTACCGTCGCGCTTCGCTCTCTCAACAGCCGCCCAGAGGCTAAAAGCCTCGCTAAAATGGCGTTCCGCTACATCGGGCGGAACGTATACGCCGCGTGTGGTTCTTGTAAGCGTCAGTTTCCATTCGCTTGCAGAGTTGTCGAGTGCGTCGGCAAGAGCCTCTAAAAAGCGGCTTCCGGCGTCCGCATTCTCACGGGCTAGTTGAACGAGCACATCCGCAATAGCAGGAGCGTCAAATGGCATCGGCTCGTTGTCCAAGCCGCGCCAAATGCGCATAGCGCGCTCTAAGCCGAAGTTGACACGGAGCGTTCGCCAGTCGCCGTTCTTCGCCACCTAAGCCACCAGCCGCACGACGTTGGTGCTACCGCCCGCCGCGTAGTCCGCCCAAGCCTCTAGGAGCGGCCTACGGCGCTCCAGAAGGTCGCCGCGCTGGTAGGCTGCTTCAAGCTTCCCTTGTGTGTGTGCGAGGGCCATTTCAACTATCTCGCCGACAAAGTGGGTTTGCTCCGCTGCCCAACTTTTGAAGGTTGCCCGGAATCCGTGAGCGGTGACTTGAAAGCCCATGTCCCTCGCCACCTTGCCAAGCGTCGCATCGCTCATTGGCCGATCGGCGCGCGCGCCTTGGAAAACGTAGTTTGAGCGCGGATTGCGAAGTTCGCGCGCGCGGATGAAAACGCGGCGGGCGGATGGTGACAAGGGGACGCGGTGCTCGCGCCCGCCCTTCATCTTCGAACCCGGAATTGTCCAGAGCCCGGCTTCGAGGTCCAACTCGTCCCAAGTCGCGCCGCGTATCTCGCCGGGCCGGGCCGCCGTGAGGATCAGCGCCTCGAGTGCCAGCCGCCCGAACGTCTCGCGCTCGCGAAGCCTGCCGACGAACGCGGGTAGCTCGCTGTAGTGAAGGGCCGCGTGGTGCCCCTTGGCCGCGCGGTGCCGTGGTAGGCCCTTAGACAACGCGCGGAGCGGAGCCTCACTGACCCGGTACCCCTTTGCGTGCGCCCAATCTAGGACGGCGGCAACGCGCTGCTTCACCCGCCGCGCCGTCTCCGGTTTCTCAAGCCATATCGCTGCGAGCACGTCGCGCACGGCTGGTGCTTCAATGCCGTCAACGCGCGTCGTGCCTAGTGCGGGGAAGGCGTAAGCTTCGAGCGAGGAAAGCCATTGGGAGCGGTGCGGACCACTACGCCACCCTTTCTCATGCTCGGTATAAAAGGCGATGGAGGCCTCCCGGAACGTCGGTACGCCAGCCGCCCGGCGACGCTCGGCAACCGGGTCTAGGCCGCCTTCGACCTGAGCACGGATGCGAGACGCCCGGTCACGCGCTTGCGCGAGCGATACCTTGGCGCGGCTGCCAAGCCCGAACTCGCGCCGCCGCCCGTCCTTTTGGACGCGCACGATCCATGACGCGGAGCCGGTGGACGAAACCGCCAGATAAAGCCCCTCGCCGTCGCCGTAGCTACCCGGCTCGCGTAGCGCCTTGATCTGAGTTGCCGTAAGCTTGCCCATCACCTTCCCGCCATTTCTTCCGCCACTGATAGCGGGTCATTGCGGAATAGCAAGGGACGCGGGGGAACGGATTTAGCGGCTAACTAGCGAAATTCAGGCGCTTTCGCTCGTTTCGCGACATTCCAGAAAATGGCTAAGCGGAGGATGAGGTGGGATTCGAACCCACGGTGAGCTTGCACCCACGGCGGTTTTCAAGACCGCTGCCTTAGACCACTCGGCCACTCATCCGCTGACCGTCCTTACCCCGGTCGCCGCCCGCTGGAAAGCGTCCGGGGTTGAGTGCCCCCTGCCCTCGGCCTATAGCCCGCTCATGGTTCAGCGCATCGGTTCTCCTCTCCCCGCGACGGCGGAGACCCGGCGCAATTCGGTGGCGATGGGGGAACTGGTTGCCGACCTTGCCACGCTGGTCGGGCGCATTGCCGAGGGTGGACCAGCAGCATCGCGCGAGCGGCATGAGGCACGGGGAAAACTTCTGCCGCGTCAACGGGTCGAACGGCTCCTCGATCCGGGAACGGCGTTTCTCGAGATCGGTCAGCTGGCGGCGCACGGCGTCTATGACGACGACGTCCCCGCCGCCGGGATGATCGCGGGCGTCGGCCAGGTTGCTGGCAGGCTCTGCGTTATCGTCGCCAACGACCCAACCGTCAAAGGCGGTTCCTATTATCCGCTGACGGTCAAGAAACACCTTAGGGCGCAGGAGATTGCGGCAGCGAACAAGCTCCCCTGCATCTACCTGGTCGACAGTGGCGGCGCGAACCTGCCGCGTCAGGATGAGGTCTTTCCCGATCGCGACCACTTCGGGCGCATCTTTTACAATCAGGCGACGATGAGCGCGGCGGGCATCGCCCAGGTCGCTGTCGTGATGGGAAGCTGCACCGCCGGGGGAGCCTACGTCCCCGCCATGTCGGACGAATCGATCATTGTGCGCGACCAAGGCACGATCTTCCTCGCCGGTCCACCGCTAGTCAAGGCGGCGACGGGGGAGGTTGTCACCGCCGAGGACCTTGGCGGTGGCGATGTCCACGCCCGGCTGTCCGGCGTCGTCGACCACCTCGCCGATGACGACGCCCATGCCCTCGACATCGCCCGGCGCATCGCCGGGACGCTCCCCGCTGCCACCGCGCTGCATCGCGCCCCAGCGATGCCGCCGCGCTTTCCCGGCGCGGACTTGCACGGACTGATCCCGACCGATACCCGCCAGCCGCAGGACGCGCGCGAGGTCATCGCGCGAATCGTCGATGACAGCATCCTCGACGAGTTCAAGGCGCTGTACGGCACCACCCTCGTCACCGGCTTCGCCCACATCGAGGGGATGCCGGTCGGCATCGTCGCCAACGACGGTATCCTGTTCAGCGAGTCGGCGCAGAAGGGCGCGCACTTCATCGAGCTATGCTGCCAGCGCCGGGTGCCGCTCCTGTTTCTCCAGAACATCAGCGGCTTCATGGTGGGGCGCAAATACGAAAATGAGGGCATCGCGAAGCACGGCGCGAAGATGGTCACCGCCGTCGCCTGCGCCGCCGTGCCGAAGATCACCGTCGTCACCGGCGGCAGCTTCGGCGCCGGCAACTACGGAATGTGCGGTCGCGCCTTTTCGCCCCGCTTTCTGTGGATGTGGCCGAACGCGCGGATCAGCGTCATGGGCGGCGAGCAGGCGGCGAGCGTCCTTGCCACGGTCAAGTCGGGCGGCTTCAAATCCGCCGCCGACGAAGCCGCGTTCAAGACCCCGATTCGCGAGCGCTACGAACGCGAAGGCCACCCCTATTACGCCAGCGCCCGCCTATGGGACGACGGTGTCATCGACCCCGCCGACACCCGCCGCGTCGTCGCGCTCAGCCTCGCCGCCAGCCTGACCCAGCCGATAGAGGAAACGCGCTTCGGCACGTTCCGGATGTGACCGCATGAAGAAGCTCATCATCGCCAACCGCGGCGAGATCGCGCGGCGGATCATCCATACGGCGCACCGGATGGGGATTGCGACGGTCGCAGTCTATTCCGATGCCGACCGTAATGCCCTCCACGTCCGCGAGGCGGGCCAGGCGGTCCATATCGGCCCGGCTCCTGCCGCTGAGTCGTACCTCGACAGCGCCCGGCTGCTCGACGCCGCCGCAAGGTCAGGCGCCGACGCCGTCCACCCCGGCTACGGCTTCCTGTCCGAGAACGCCGACTTCGCCGATGCAGTGCGAGGGGCCGGACTCCTCTTCGTCGGGCCCCCCGCAGGGGCGATGCGCGCGATGGGGCTGAAGGACGGGGCCAAGGCGGTGATGAAAAAGACCGGGGTGCCGACGACGCCCGGTTATCAGGGCGACGACCAGAGCCTTGTCCGCCTCGAGCGCGCCGCCGCGCAGATCGGCTTCCCGCTGCTGATCAAGGCGGTCGCCGGCGGCGGCGGCAAGGGGATGCGTGCTGTCCATGCCAAGGCCGAGTTTGCCGAGGCGCTGCTCGCCGCCCAGCGCGAGGCGGGGCGCGCCTTCGGCAACGACGGCGTCCTCCTCGAGAAGCTGATTGCCCGCCCCCGTCACGTCGAAGTCCAGGTCTTCGCCGACGCCGCCGGCAATGTCGTCCACCTGTTCGAGCGCGACTGCTCGCTCCAGCGCCGCCACCAGAAGGTCATCGAGGAGGCCCCCGCCCCCGGCCTGTCCGACCGCCTGCGCCACACGCTCGGCGTCGCGGCGTGTGCGGCGGCAACCGCGATAGCCTATGAAGGCGCGGGAACGGTCGAGTTCATCCTCGACCTCGACGCGGTCGATGCGGCTGGCGACCCCGCCTTCTACTTCATGGAGATGAACACCCGGCTCCAGGTCGAGCACCCGGTGACCGAGGCGATCACCGGCTTCGACCTCGTCGAATGGCAGCTCCGCGTCGCGCGCGGCGAAATGCTCCCCGCGAGCCAGGCGGCGATCGTCGCGACCGGCCACGCGGTCGAGGCGCGGCTGTACGCCGAAGACCCCGAAAGCGGCTTCCTTCCTTCGACCGGCACGCTGACGCGGGTGCGTTTCCCGTCGGGGGCGACATTCACCAATGGCGGCGCGGGGTCGTCGGCTCGCGACGTGTCTGTCGGCGAGCCGACCGGGCGCGGCGGACAAGCGGGTTGGGCGCGGGTCGACAGCGGTGTTGAGACCGGCAGCGAGATCAGCGTCTTCTACGACCCGATGATCGCCAAGGTCATCGCCTACGGTCCCGACCGGGCCAGCGCGATCGACGGCCTCGTCGCTGCGCTCGACGGGTGCGTCGTCGCGGGGGTCAAGACCAACCGCGCCTTCCTCGCCCGGCTGGTCGACCACCCGGCGTTCCGTGCTGGCGAGATCGACACCGGCTTCATCGCCCGCCACGAGGTGGCGCTCGGGCTGGGTGGAGCCGCGCTCGCGCCGCCGGCCGCGACCCTCGCCGACGCGCTGATCGTCGCCGCGCTTGCCACCGCGCCGCCGCTCGCGCCCGGCGCCAACCCCTTCACGCGCCACGGCGACTGGCGGCTCAACCTTCCCGCGAGGCGGTACGTCGATCTGTGGACATCGGGCGGCGAGCGGGTCGCGCTGACGATCACGGGGGACGCGATCGAAGGACTGGCCCCGGCGGCGGGCGAGCCCCCCACGCCCCTTACCGCCACCGGCCGTTTCACCGGCGACGTCACCTTCGCCGCCGACATCGCCGGCCGCCGCGTCAATGCCGTCGTCGTCCGCGAGGACGACCACATCGAGGTCCGCATCGCCGGAGTCGCCGCGCGCCTGTCGCTCTACGCCCCCCGCACCGCTGCGGTAGAGCCCGGCGGCGACGGACGCGTCGTCGCCCCGATGCCCGGCCGCGTCCTCGCCCTCGACGTCCGCACGGGCCAGACCGTCGCCGCCGGCGACCGCCTCCTCGTCCTCGAAGCGATGAAGATGGAGCACCGCCTCACCGCGAAGCTCGCCGGTACGGTCCGCTCGGTGCACGTCGCGGAAGGCGATCAAGTGGGAGACGGAATGGTGCTCGTAGAGATCGAGGCCCCATAGGCCGCCCACCAAATCCTACGTAAAGTCCACACTAAGTTCACGCCCGCGCACAAAAAACAAATTCCTTCCCCACGCTCCCGAACGGACCGGCGCGTGAAAAAAAGACGTGATCGCGCGCTGTGTGCGGTCTGTCATGTGGCCGCCATTGGTCGATTGCATGTTATCCCCCATTGATGGGGAGAGAACATATCATGTACCCGGGTCCGTAGAAAAGTGCTTTCTACAATGGGGTACAGGTATCCACGACGACGGATGGCGCTGTTCGCGCGGTGCAGATAAACATCGCAGCACTGCGGATCGTACTGCGTGACATCCATCATGCCAGCGTGAGGACTCGGAGCGGTGATACCCCTGCCGCGAATTCGATAACGAAGTGAGTACAGTGTACGTCGCCGGGCAATCGGGCGGTGAACGCGACCGACCGATGAAGGACCCGGCATGAACTATCCGGTCGATCGGACGCGCGATGACGATACGATCCTCGTCACCTTTCCCGACGTGCCCGAGGCCATCACTTTCGAAGCCGATCGCGACGACTCGCTCGCCCGAGCGGTCGATGCGCTCGAAACCGCGCTGATGGGCTACATCGCCGACCGTCGCGACATCCCGAGGCCCGGGGCAAGCGGGGGACGGCCCATCGTGGCGATGACGCTGCTCGGGTCGATGAAGATCACCCTCTATCAGGCGATGCGCGCGAAGGGCTGGCGCAAGGCCGACCTCGCCCGCGCGCTTCACGTCGATCCGCGTCAGGTCGACCGCCTGCTCGACCTGCGCCACGGCTCGCCGGTGACACAGATCGAAGCGGCGCTCGCGGCGTGCGGGCATACAGTGCGGGTGGAGCTGGTGGCGTAGCAGAACAGCAGTCTGAACCGCGCCGGGTTTGCCGGAGGCTCCAACTCCTGAGAGGATGGAGCGATGACGAGCAAGACGACGAACAAGTACGCGCCTGAGGTGCGCGATCGCGCGGTCCGGATGGTGCTGGACCACGAGAGGGATCAT
>JANYFA010000096.1 GCA_025362895.1 Sphingomonadaceae bacterium
CGACGACGGCGGCATCTCGGGCGGCACGATGGTGCGCCCTGCCCTGCAGCGGCTGCTCGCCGAGGTCGCGGCGGGGCGTATCCAGATCATCGTCGTCTACAAGGTCGATCGGCTGACCCGCAGCCTCGCCGACTTCGCCAAGATCGTCGAAGTGCTCGATGCGAGAGGGGCAAGCTTCGTCTCGGTCACCCAGTCGTTCAACACCACCACCAGCATGGGTCGGCTGACGCTCAATGTCCTGCTCAGCTTTGCCCAGTTCGAGCGCGAAGTCACCGGCGAGCGGATCCGCGACAAAATCGCGGCGTCGAAGAAGAAGGGCATGTGGATGGGCGGCCCGGTGCCGCTCGGCTACGACGTCCGCGACCGCAAGCTGGTGGTCAACGACGCCGAGGCCGAGACCGTCCGTGCGATCTACCGCCGCTACCTCGAGGTCGGCTCGGTCCGCGCGACGCTTGCGGCGCTCGACCGCGACGGTGTCCGGACCAAGGACACCCACCGGCCCGACGGCGGCGGTCGCGGCGGCCAGGCGTGGACGCGCGGCGCGCTGGGTCACCTGCTCGCCAACCGGGTGTACATCGGCGAGGTCTGCCATCACGGCGCCCATTATCCGGGCGAACACGATCCGATCGTCCCTATAGAGCTGTGGGCGGCGGTTGCGGCGCAGTTCGCGAACCAGCGCCACGAGCGTCACGCCGCGACCAACCTGCGTCACGCCAACCGCCTCGGCGGCCTGTTGTTCGACGGGCTCGGGCGGCGGATGAAGCCGACCCACACCAACAAGGGGTCGAAGCGCTACCACTATTACGTCACCTGTCCCGATGCCGTGCGGGCCATTCCTGGCCCGGTCTGGCGGGTGCCGGCGCACGACGTCGAGGTGCTCGTGGTCCAGCGGCTGCGCGCGTTCCTCGCCGACCGCTCCGCTCTCCACGATGCGGCCGGGAACGACGCAATCGCTAGCACCGATCTCGCCGCGCTGTTCGTGGCGGCGGAGCACATCCACGCGGCGACAACCGAGCACGCCGCCGCCGCTCTCGAACTGGTCCACCGCATCGACCTGCACGACGACCGCGTCGCGATCAGCGTCGGCCTCGACGCGTTGCTGCCGGCCACCAATGGCGATGCACCAATGCGCCAGATCGACCTGACCGTCCCGGTGTCGCGCCTGCGCTCGAGCCGCGATACGCGCAACGTCATCACCGACCACAGCATCGCCACCCCCGCCGATCCGGCGCTGCTCAAGCTGCTCGCCAGCGCCCACGCCGCCGATCGTGCGATGCGCGCCTCCGGCGCAGGGCCCCTCGCCAAGGTCGCCGCCGGCCACGGTTATACCCCTGCCTACTTCACGACGCTGCTGCGGCTCGCAACGCTCGCCCCCGACATCGTCGAGGGGATCGTCGCCGGACGGCAGCCAGCGTCGATGACTCGCCAGCGGCTGGCGAACGTTACCAGCCTGCCGCTCGACTGGCCCGGCCAGCGCGCCGCGCTCGGATTTACCGCCGCCGCTTAGACGCCCAAGCGGCAAGATCGGCATCGCATCCGCATCGCATCCTCCGACTGCGTTATGGCCGGCGGGAGAAAACGCCGGCGTTGCCTCGGTTCTGGCTCCCCGAAAGCGTCTCTGACTCCCGAAGCCGATGCCGCGCCGCGGCGTAAGCCCCTGAAGTTGCCCACGAAGACCGCGAGTTCGATTCCGGCGCCGGCGTGGCCAAGTCCTTGGAAAGACAGTGGTGCGCCCGGCTGGATTCGAACCAGCGACCTCAGGATTAGAAGTCCCGTGCTCTATCCAACTGAGCTACGGGCGCACCTCGCGCGCTTAGCGCGCTTCGCGTCGGCGCGGAAACAGATTGTCGGGATCGAACAGCCCCCGCTCGCGCGCCCAGAAGGCGGCCATCATCCCCAACAGCAGGAAGACGAGCGAATGGTTGTTCTCCTGACTGAGCACCGATTTCAGGATGACGAAGTTCAGGCAGACTATCCCGAGCGGGCCGGCGAGTTCACTCTCGCGGTCCTTGGTCTTCAGATAGATCCGCCCGCCCAGCCACGCCGCCACGGAGAACATCCCGTAAAATCCGATGGCGCCGGGGTAGCCGAGGTCGAGCAGCGTGTTCAGATAATAATTGTCGACCGTGATCAGCCCGTTGGGGGCCGTGAACCCCAGGACCCCGGCCCCCATGTTGATCCCATAACCAAGGGGATGGGTGGCAATCTTGGGGATCGCCATATCGCGCTGGATCGTACGGGCTTCGTCGCTCGAGGCCTGGGCACCCCCGCCGAGAACGCGCAGCGTTAGTGTGTGGCTGCTGAAAATCACCCCGAGCAGCGCGAGCGCGAGGATGGGCGCCCCGAACAGCAACGTCGGGCCCAGGATCGACGTCGCGTTCGCCCGCCACTGGCGATAGGCCCAGACGGGGACGTAGGTGCCGATCGCGATGATCGTCCCGATCAGCCCCAGCCGCGACTGGGTAATGACGATCGCCGCCAGCACAATCAGCCACAGCCCCGCCATGCTCGCCCGAAGCAGGATCGAACGCCCGGTCAGCAGCCAATGGATTATGAACGGGGTGCAGATCGTCAGGAATTCGGAGAATACGAGGCTGTTCACATACGGCCCGCGCACCCGATACAGACCGTCGTCCGCGCGCGACTGGCTGCCGAGAATATTGGCGAGCGCGTCGGCGTCGATCCGCATGAAACTCGGAATGCTGTGCGCCCATGGGGGAAAGCCGAGGCGCAGCTCGATGAAGCCGTCGAGCGATGCGATAAGCGCGAGAATCAGCATCAGGCGTACCGCTCGCGTTGGCCCCCGGCGCGGGGCGAACATCAGCGTGCCGATGAAGAACAGCTGCGCGAGGCGCAGTTCGTTATCGACCAGCCCCTTGATCGAGTCGCCGACGTGGCCGGAAAAAGGCAGGCTGATGAACATCGCCAGCTGCCACAGCAGAAACAGCGACCACAGCACGGGCGACGACCGGGCGACGGCCACGAGGTGGTGCCGCAACGGCGACGACGTGGCGACGCTATACTGAAACAGGAACGTTAGGACGAAGAGCGCGAGGCGCGTCGGGGTCACCCACGGCAATCCGGGCAGGACGACGGCAATATAGTTGGGCCACGCAATCATCAGCGTCAGCGTCACGCCGAAACTCGTCGTGATCGCAGCGAACGGGAACACCCGGCGGTCGGGCATCATCCACAAAACGATCAGCAGGCACACGCCGACGGGCACGAGCATGACGATCAACAGATCGAGCGGGAGCGCGACGGCGGCGAAGCCATATAACGCCGCCGCCGCCAGTTGCAGCGCGATCACCATGCCGCGTCGCGTCGCCGAGGGGGCCACCGGCGCGCGGCTATATTGGGGCATCACGAACGGGAGCGCGGGCGTTTGGGCCATGACCTCCTATAACCGGGGACGGCGCACGCGCGAAAGCACGAAGTGACCCCGGTTGGCGGGCCGCGCGCGATCGGCTACGGTTACCCCTTCGGGAGAGGTACGATGTCGATGCGGCTGGCGGCGATGATCCTCGCGGTGGTGGCGATGCCGGGAGCCGCCGAGACCGTCGTAACGCCGGCGACCTTTGCCGACGCGCTGATGACGGCGAAGGCGGGCGACACGCTCCATCTTGCGCCGGGCAGCTACGACCGCGTGTCGGTGCGCGATCGTCACTGGTCGCCGCCGGTCACGATCGCCGCCGCCGCCGCCCGGCTGAGCAGCGTCCGCCTCGACAACGTGTCCGGCATCACCTGGAACGGCGGCATCTTTGAAGGCGGCGACACGGTGTCCGACGGCATCAAGGTCGAACAGGGCGACCATATCGTCGTCGATGGCGCGGCGTTCCACCATTATACCAGCGTCGGCATCATCCTGGGGCGTGTCACCGACGCGCGGCTGACGAATAATGTCTTTTCCGATTCGGGTTCCGACGGGATCGACATTGCCATGTCGCAGCGGGTGGTCGCCGACCATAACCGCTGCACCGATTTCCACCCTGTCCCCGGCGCCCACCCCGACTGTATTCAATTATGGTCGAAAGCGGCGTTCGCGCCGGTGGCCGATATCGCCATCACCAACAATGTCGCGATCGGCGACATGCAGGGCTTTACCGCCTTCGACGGCCCGTATGACCGGGTCACGGTCGATCATAATTTCGCGCGCGTGACGAACTATCACGGCATCGCGGTCTTCGACTGCCGTCATTGCCTGGTCCGCCACAACCGCGTCGAATCGATGCCGAACCTCGTCCATCCGGAGGTCCGCGCATGGGTCAAAGTGCAGGGCGGCGAGGATGTCACCAACTGCGACAACCGGGCAAAGGATTTCCCCGACCTTCCCGGGCGCAAACGCTGCCGTCGGGGGACGTGACAACCGCCGCCTAGCGGAAGTTGTCGGCGTAGGCCTGCAGCTTGAGCGGGCTCGGCCCCAGCCGGATGACATCGTAATCGATCCCCGCCGCGTCGGCATAGGCAACCGCCGCGTCGAGATCGTCGAACGTCAGCCGTACCTGCCCCGCCGTGTCACCCGACCCGGACCAGCCGGTCAGCGGGTCGAGATGCTTCGCCTCCGCCGGCTCGAAGTCGAGCAGCCAGCGCCCGACGCGCGCGCGGCCCGACTGCATCGAACTTTTCGGCTGCTGGTGGATGCGAGCCTTCACGTCAGAACGTCCGCGAAATGGCGAATTCGACCGCCTCGAGCAGGGCGGCGCGCGCGCGATTCGCCGGGAAGCCAGCCAGCGCGTCGGCGGCCCGCGCTCCATAATGCCGGGCCCGCGCGAGCGTATCGGTCACCGCGCCGGTCGCGTCGAGCAGCCGCCTGGCGTGGGCCAATTCGCCGTCCCCGGCGGCATGGCCGAGCATGGCATCGCGCCAGAACCGCCGGTCGGCGTCGTCGCCGCGCGCGAAGGCGAGGATGACAGGCAGGGTGACCTTGCCGTCGCGAAAGTCGTCACCGGCGTCCTTGCCCATCGTCGCGGCGTCGCCGACATAATCGATCGCGTCGTCGACCAGCTGAAAGGCGATGCCGAGGTTGCGGCCATAGGCTTGGAGGCTCGCCTCGACCGGCGAGGTTCGTTCCGCGACGACGGCGGCGATCTGGCACGCGGCGGCGAACAATACGGCGGTCTTGGCGGTGATGATTTCGAGGTAGCGGTCCTCGGTCGTATCGACGTTGCGCTGGGCGGTCAGCTGCGCGACCTCGCCCTCGGCGATCACTGCCGACGCGCCCGACAGGATCCGCAGCACCCGGAGCGACCCGTCCTCGACCATCAGTTCGAAGGCGCGGCTGAACAGGAAATCGCCGACGAGGACGCTCGCCGGGTTGCCCCAGATGTTGTTCGCGGTCGACTTGCCGCGGCGCAGGTCGGACCCGTCGACGACATCGTCGTGGAGCAACGTCGCGGTGTGGATGAATTCGACCGCCGCCGCCAGCCGGTAGTGCCGTTGCCCACCGTAATCGAGCAGCCGCGCACACGCGAGCGTCAACATCGGGCGCAGGCGCTTGCCGCCCCCGGCGATCAGGTGACCGGCGAGCTCGGGGATCAGCGCGACCGGCGACTGCATCCGGTCGAGGATGACATGGTTGACCGATCCGAGGTCGGTTCCGCACAGATCAAGCAAGGGAGCGAGCGACGCACCGGGCGTAGCGCGAGAGCGCAGGGGCAGGATTGTTGCCGACATGCGCTCGCTATACGGCGCTGCCGCAGCGTGACAAGCCCGGTGCTTGCGCTGGCGACCATCGGTCGCGACAATGGGAATCAAAAGGGGAAGCGCATGATCGACGCCACGCTGAAGGAATATCGCGAGAGCATCGATAATATCGATGCGGCGCTCGTCTTCCTCCTTGCCGAACGGTTCAAGACGACTCAAAAGGTCGGTGCGTACAAGGCGACGACGGGCCTCGCCCCGGCCGACCCGACCCGCGAAGCCGCGCAGATCGCGCGACTGCGGTCGCTCGCCACCCAGGCCAACCTCGACCCCGAATTCAGCGAGAAATTCCTCCGCTTCATCATCGACGAAGTGATCCGCCACCACGTCGCGGCGGCGACTTAGTCAAGCGGTTTGACCGGCGCGAAAGGGTTGCCGGCGTTGCGGGCGTTCAACCCGCGGCGGGAAGGGTCAGTGTCGCCATGAGGCCGCCCAGATCGTCGCTCTCGCCCAAGGTGACCGACCCGCCATAAATTTCGGCCACGTCGCGAACGATCGCGAGCCCGAGCCCGGTGCCCGGCTTGCCCGTGTCGAGACGCGCGCCGCGTTCAAACAGCGTGTCGCGGTGGGCCGCCGGAATGCCGGGGCCGTCGTCCTCGATCGTCACGACGATGACGCCCGGCGCGCGGGCGACGGTGGCGAACACCCGCCCGCCGCCGTGGACAGCGGCGTTGTCGAGCAGATTGCCGAGCATCTCCTCCAGGTCCTGCCGCTCGCCGCGAAACACCGCGTCGCGAACGCCGTCGATGTCGATGACGACGTCGCGCGCCGCATGGAGCCGGGTCAGGGTGCGCGCCAGCCCCTCGAGCGCGGGCCATAACTCGGCGCGCGCGGTCGACGCAGTCCGCCGCCCGGCGGCGCGGGCGCGCGCTAGTTGATGATCGACGTGGCGCTGCATGATCGCGGTCTGGCTGACGACGAGGGCGGCGAGGTCGGCGGCTCCGGCGTGGGCCGCGCCGACGAGGACGCTCATCGGCGTCTTCAGCGCATGGGCGAGGTTGCCGGCATGGAGACGCGCGGACTCCGCCTGTGCCGCATTATCGTCGAGCAGCTCGTTCAGCTCGACGACCATCGGCCCGATTTCGGGCGGAAACGCCCCCGTCACCCGCGTCGCCGCCCCCGACCGGATCGTCGCGATCGCGCGGCTGACCCGGCGGAGCGGCCACAGGCCATAGGTCGACTGCAACGCCGCAAGGACGAGCAGCCCCAGCCCAAGAAGCCCGAGCGACCACCATAAGGTCGCGCGCAGCACGGCCACCTGGCGGTCGAGGTCGCGGCTGACCTGCGCGACCTGGAAGTGGAACAATGTCTTCGCGCCCGGCAGCACCGCATCGCGCTCGACGACGCGCAGCGGTTCGTCGTGGAACGTCGTCGTGTCGTAGAAACACCCCGCGCTGCAATTCTGCTCGGCCTTCCACGGCAGCGCCCGATCCCACAGCGACCGCGACCGGAACGGCTCGGCCCCCGCCACCGACACCTGCCAGTACAGCCCCGAATACGGCTCGAGGAAGCGCTGGTCGGACAGCGGGCGGCTCGACCGCGCCTCCCCGTTCGGCCCGATCTCGGCGGTGGCGATCAACGCCGTCGCCGCATAATTGAGCTGATCGTCGAAGTTGCGCCGGATCGCACTCGCCAGCACGTCGTCGAGGGTAAAACCGCCGAGCACCAGCAGCGGCACGATCCACGCCGCCGCGAGCGCAATCATCCGCAACGTCAGCGACCCAGGCGCGAAGATCGTCCCGCGAGTGCGGGGAGTGGACGTCATCGAGCGCCCCCGCTCCCCATGCCGAGAATCGCGGGATTACCCCGCACTGTCTTCCAAACTATACCCCAGCCCGCGCGTCGTGGAGATGATGTCGGCCCCCAGCTTTTTGCGGATGCGGGTGATGAACACCTCGATCGTGTTCGAATCGCGGTCGAAATCCTGGTCGTAGATATGTTCGATCAGTTCGGTGCGGCTGACCATCTTGCCCTTGTTGTGCATGAGGTAGCTGAGCAGTTTGAACTCTTGAGCCGTCATTTTGACCGGGTCACCGGCCAGCGTGACGCGGCCCGACCGCGTGTCGAGGCGAACGTCGCCCGCGGTCAGTTCCGAACTGGCGTTGCCGCTGGCACGGCGGATTAGGGCACGCAGCCGGGCGATCAGCTCCTCGGTCTGGAACGGCTTAGCGAGATAGTCGTCCGCCCCCGCGTCGAGGCCGGCGACCTTGTCCGACCAGCTGTCGCGCGCGGTCAGCAGCAGGACGGGCGTCGTCCGCCCCTCCTTGCGCCAGCGATCGAGCACCGTCAGCCCGTCGATCTCGGGCAGGCCGAGGTCGAGGATGACCGCATCATAGGACTCGGTGCTGCCCAGATAATGCCCGTCCTCGCCGTCGGCGGCGTGATCGACGGCATAGCCAGCGTCTTCGAGCGCGGCCTTGAGCTGCTTCGCCAGTGTCGGCTCGTCTTCGACGATCAGGACCCGCATGTCAGAAACTCCTCCCCATAACGCGCCCGGTACGGGCGTCGACATCGACGTTGCGGACGGTCGTGCCGTCCATGTAGCGCAGCCGGTACATCATCTGCGCCGCGTCGAACTCGCTGCCGATGAACTTGCCCGCGACGTGCGGCGACACGGCGGCAAGGATGTCGCCAAGCTGCATGATGTGCCCCTCCTTGGCGAGGCGATAGGCATTATCCTGCTCGCGCTGGGCGGCGGCGGGCGGGACGGCGGCGATCAACGCCGCCACAAGCAGAACTGAACGGAACATCGGACGCCTTTGAACCATGACCCGGTGTCGCATAGCCGCGCGGCACTGAACAGGTTGTGAATTTAGGCGCCGGGTCGCCGCGCCGCGCCGGCAGGTTGGGAGGGCGCGCGCCATCCTCCTGCCTGGCTGCAGGAAACGGTGTGGTATTGGCACTAAATATTGACATTTGTAACCACATATGGCGTAAGCCGGGGCATGGTCCATATTCCCTCATCTCACGATCGTTTCGCATTCACCCCCGCCGCTCCGCGGGCCCGCCGCGACGGGTGGACGGCGGCGGCGCAGAAAGGCTTCATCGCCGCGCTTGCGGACGGCAACAGCGTCACCACCGCCGCGCGTTCGGTGGGCCGGTCGGCGCGGTCGGCCCATCTGCTCCGGCAGCGCGACGATGCCGTCGGCTTCGCCGCTGCGTGGGATGCCGCTGTCGCCGACAGCGGCGTGTTCGCGACCTTGTGCGCGGTCGACCGGTGCGCCGACGGGACCGTCGTGCCGATCCTCTATCGCGGGCGCATCATCGGCGAACGCATCGTCCACGACGACCCCTTCCTTATGACCATCCTGCGGCGAACGGCGCCACGACCTGCCGATGCGGCCGCCGCCGGACTGTACGAACGCGAGCAGCGCGCATTATTTAATTACCTTGGGTCGGAGCCTGGCGAAAGATTCACATAGATCGAGCCCGAACTTAGTGAACTTCGCCGGGTTGCGCCGCCAAGGGGTGACGACGGCGGCGCCCTCGCCTACATCGCGCCGATGGCAGCTCCCGTCCTCGGTCTCGAAAACATCGGTCTCGTCCAGGGGAGTGGTTGGCTGCTCCGGGGGCTCGACCTTGCGGTCGGGGAGCGCGACCGCCTCGCGCTGGTCGGGCGCAACGGCGCCGGCAAGACGACTTTGCTCAAGATCCTCGCCGGGCGGACCGAGATCGACGAGGGGCGGCGCACCATCCGCCCCGGCGCGCGCGTCGTCCTGCTCGATCAGGACCCGCCCGTCGCGGGGTTCGCCACACTCCGCGATTTCGCGCTCGCCGGTGACGACGCGCCCGAGGACTATGTCGTCGAAGGCATCGCCGACCAGCTCGGCGTCGACCTCGACCGCGCCGGGGCGACGGCGAGCGGCGGCGAGAAGCGCCGCGCCGCGATCGCCCGGGCCTTGGCGCAGGAACCCGAGGTGCTTCTCCTCGACGAGCCGACCAACCACCTCGACATCGCCGCGATCGAATGGCTCGAGACGTGGCTGCAGCGATTTCGCGGGGCGTTCGTCGCGATCAGCCACGACCGGATGTTCCTGTCGCGGCTGACCAAATCGTCGCTGTGGCTCGACCGCGGCACCGTCCGCCGCGCCGAAATCGGCTTCGGCGGGTTCGAGGCATGGACCGAGGCGGTCGCCGCCGAGGAGGCGAAGACCGCCGACAAGCTCGACAACCAGCTCCGCGCCGAACTCCACTGGCTCCAGCGCGGGGTGACGGCGCGGCGCAAGCGCAACCAGGGCCGCCTGTCGAAGCTCGGCGAGATGCGCGAACTGCGGAAGTCGATGACCGGCCCGGTAGGCGTCGCCAAGCTCGCCACCGTCACCGACGACGCCAAGACCAAGGTCGTCATCGACGCCGAGCACGTTACGAAGGCGTTCGGCGACCGCACCCTGATCAAGGACCTCAGCCTACGCGTCCAGCGCGGCGACCGCATCGGCGTGATCGGCCCGAACGGCACCGGCAAGACGACACTCCTCCGCCTGCTGACCGGCGACATTGCTCCCGACAGCGGGCGCATCCGGCGCGCCAAGACGATCGAAGCGATCCTGATCGACCAGAAGCGGGCACGCCTCGTTCCCGGGCAGACGGTGCGCGAAATCATCGCCGACGGGGGCGACTGGGTCGATGTCGGCGGCGTCCGCAAACACGTCGCGGGCTATCTCAAGGACTTCCTGTTCGACCCCAATGTCCTCGACGCCAAGATCGAGACCTTCTCCGGCGGCGAGCAGTCGCGGTTGCTCCTCGCCCGCGAGTTCGCCCGCGTGTCGAACCTTCTGATCCTCGACGAGCCGACCAACGACCTCGACCTCGAAACGCTCGATCTGCTGCAGGAGGTCATCGCCGACTATGCCGGGACGGTCCTGATCGTTAGCCACGACCGCGATTTCCTCGACCGGACGGTGACGGCGGTCGTCGCGCTCGACGGATCGGGCAAGGCCGATGTCGTCGCGGGCGGCTATAGCGACTGGGAAGCCAAGCGGGATCAAACGGCGCTGACCGCCCGCTCCCCAGCGGCGCAGGCGAAGGCAGCGGCCGCCAAACCGCGCAAGACAGTCAAGCTGACCTACATCGAGCAGCGCGAGCTTGACACGCTACCGACCGAAATCGACGCGCTGGGCAAGGTGATCGCGGCGCACGAGGCGGCCCTCGCCGACCCGGCGCTCTACACCCGGGATCCGGCCCGTTTCGCCCGCGTCAACGCCGAGGCCGACGCCGCGCGGAACAAGCAGGCCGTCGCCGAGGAACGCTGGCTCGCGCTGGCCGCCAAGGTCGAGGCGCTAGCGTGATCTACATCGTCCATAATGCGACGCCGATCCTACTCGCTACCCTGGCCGCGCTCGCCGTGGGCCTTGGCTTCTACCCCGCGCTGCGGTCGGTTCGTGGCTCACTTGCTGTTTTCGTCGCCGAATTCTGGTTCGCCGCCATCCTTGCCGGGGCGCTGATCCTCGCACCCGCCAAGGCCGACCCGTGGGTCATGGCGATCGGCACGGCGGTCGTCATCTGGGCGGGCTTCATCCTGCCCGCGCTTGTCGTGACGCTGCGGGGTCGCGGGGTCGGTGCGGGCGGGACCGTGCGCGACGCGGGGCAGTGGCTGGTGGTGATGGTCGTCGAGGCGATCGTCCTCCACGGTATCGGGCTGACCGCGCCACCCGCCTAGTGATCCCACACCGTCAGGCGCGCGCGGACCTTGGCGAGGGCGACCTTCTTGATCTGACACACCCGCGCCGCCCCGACCCGTAGCGTCGCGCCGATCTCCTCGAGGTTGAGCTCCTCGACGTAGTAAAGTTGCAGCGCCAGCGCCTCGCGCGGCGGCAGGTCGGCGATCGCGGCGCTGACGGCGCTTCGCAGGCCAAGCTGGGCGAGGGTGTCGAAGGCGTCGGGGCCGCTATCGGCGAACCATCCGCTATGGTCCGAATAGACCTCGTCGATCGATTCATGACGCGCGGCATGGGTCGTCTCGGCGGCCGCCCGGTACGCCTCGACGGTCAGTTCGAGCCGCTCGGCCATCTCGGCATCGGTCGCCGCGCGCCCCAGGCCGCCCTCGAGCGCGGACCGCGCGGCCCCGAATTCGCGCCGCCGCCGGATCGCCGACCGCGCCATCGTCGCCGAGCGGCGGAGCGCATCGATCATGCCGCCGCGTACCCGCAGGGTCGCATAAGTGGCGAAGCTCGCCTCGCCGCGATCCTCGAAGCCGCGCGCCGCCTCGATCAGCGAGATCGTGCCGATCTGAATCAAGTCCTCAACATCGATCGCCGAGGATACCCGCGAATGGACGTGCCACGCGAGCTTGCGGACGAGGCCATGATGGCTGGCGATAAGCGCATCGGCGTCGCGATTGACCGCGCGCAAGGGCGGCAGGTTGTGGATATCAAAGGTAAGCCGGGCGTCCATCGCGCATTCCCGCGCGGCGATCGGGCCGCAAGCGACCGCCGGAACACCGGCGATGGAACGGGCAACGCAAGACCCGTGCCAAACGAATAATGTACCATTCAGGTTTCGGCGTCATCGGCCAGATCGCTGGCCAGCATCGCCGCCGCGATCCGTTCGGGGTCGATGACATAGTCTCCCAACGCGATCAGGCGGCGGAGGCGCGCGACCTTTGCCGCGTCGACCGGCACCGCATCGACAACCGATCGCGGGGTAGCGACGATGGGCAACGCGGGCCGGCAGTGGTCAACCATTATCGTCTCCATGGCCCGGTAGCGGCCTCATGCCTCGTTCTAACGACCGTGCTAACGAATAATTTACCACGGTTCACGCGAAAATCCGTGCGCCGATCTGGTACATCGCGCCATGCGGCATAGAAGGGGCAAAGCGGCAATTCGGTGCCGCCGGGCGGCAAGACTTTGCCGCCCGGCGCGGCGGCTCCGCAGCCGGGCGATGGTGGTCAACTGGTGGGACGGCGGACCGGCGGGGTGAAGAACAGCTTGCGGAAGCTGATCGTCAGCGCCCGCCCGACGGGGTCGAGATATCCCGGTTGATACGCCAGCGGCGTCGCGCCGGTCGCGTCGCGGACGCGCTCGCGGGCGTCGGTCAAATTGGTCACGCCCAGCGACAGCCGCGTCCCCGCCAGCCAGCGGTGATCCTTCACCAGCCACGGAATCTGGCCCAGACTGGCGAATAGTCGAAGGTTGGCAGTCGCCAGCGGCGCGAACGTCAGCGCGCCATTGGGATTGCCCGCGGCCGCGTCGACCCGCGTCCCCGACCGCGCTGTCGCCGAAAAGCGAAGGCCGAGACCGTTGCGCGCATACCCTGCCTGAATATCGACGGTGTGGCGCGGCGCGCCCCCGCTCGTGCCCAGAGCCCCGCCGTTCAACAAATCGAGGACGGGCACCCCGGGGCGGATCAGTATCGTGTCTTCGAATGTAATCGTGTGGTAAACGGCAAATTGAAGCCGCCCGCTATTGGCGCCGCCAAAGCCACCGCCAAAGCCTCCACCGCCGGGGCGTCCGCGATCCGCCCCGCCGGATCCGCCCTCCGGGCGGCGCTGTCCGGCAAAAGGGTTAACCGTCGCCGACTTGAGCGCGAACGACACGTTCATCCCGTAACGCAGCGTCGATTGCGTTTCGCGGGCGAAGTTGACCCCGCGCGTGTCGAGGCTGATCAGGTCACCGTTGACATCGCGTCCGAAGCGGTCGGGGAACGCCGCCGCAATCGCTGCGCTCGTCGCCGGAAAAGCCGCGACGGCGTTGGACGTGTCGGTATGGACGTAGGTCGCGGTCAGCGTCAGGTCAGGCTTGGCGAGCGGCTTCCAATTCGTCTCCAACTTGGTCACTCGCCGCTCGCTTGCCTTCAGCGCAGGATTGCCGCCTTCGATCAGCGTGACGAAAGCCGTCGTCCCCTTCGCCGGATCGAAGATCGCCACGTTGGGCGTGGTGATCACAGGCCCGGACAGCTGTTGCGCGCTCGGCGCGACGTGGTCGGTGGTATGGCTGGCGATAATCTCGACCGGCTTGCGCGGGGTCCAGTTGAGCCCATAGCCGACCGTCGTCAGCGTCCCAAAGTCCGACAGCTGCTGCGCCGCGAAATTGCCGTTCGCCGTCAGGTCACCGATCGCCCCACCGAACCCGAGCTTGCGGCTCGTCAGGGGAACATCGAGATTGAGTTGGCCGCTGACGAGGTTGCGGGTGAAGTGCGTCGTGAGCGGGACGCCGCCGCGCAGTGACTCGCCGTCGAAGCCGCTGACGCTGCCGAGCAGCTTGACAGCGACATTGACGGCTCCCCCCGGCAGTGTAACTGGTGATCCCGACACCAGCCCGTCGATGCTGGCGCTCTGCGACAGGCTGCGCGCGGTGTTCGGTGCCCGGGTGACCACCGTCGACCCGAATGGCGCCAGCGGGTTACCCCCGGCGGCGGCGAGCGCGGCGTATGCGCTGCCGTCGACCCCGGTGTCGTTGCGCGTCCGTGTGTCGGTCCGGTCGAGGTTGGTGATAAGCGACCAGCGCCAGTCGGCCCCGTCGTGGTTGAGCGTCGTCCCCAGATGCAGGCTCGACACCTTGGTCTCGGCGAGCAGTGGCGCCAAACTGGCGTAGCGCGCGACGTTAAGCGGCGGCGGCCCCGGCAACGGCAGGACAAGCATGGCGAGGCCGGTCTGCCCCGTCGACGCATCGACCTCCGCGCGGAAATTGGCCGTCGCCGACAGGTTGTCAGGCAGAACATGGTTGTACACGGCGTTGAATTGCGCCGTGTTGGCATCGCGCGTCAGCGAGCGGAAGCGCGTCACGTCGGGCGTGTCGCCGATGATCGTCAGACGCGGCGCGGCGGCAATGATGCCACGATCGGCTTCGCGCAGCCCGTCGACGTGGTTGACCTGTGCGTTGACGTTGAGGCGCCCGTCCTTCTGGATGCGGAGGTAGTTGGCTTCGGCTTCGGCGTTCGGCGCGCCACCGCGCGTCGCCGCTCCGCCCTTGCCCTCGGCGGTCGTCGCGCGAAACCGTGGACGCAGGACGAAGTTGACGACCCTCTGGTCGGCGGGAGCACCGTATTTGAGCGCGACTTCCTCGGGCAGGATGTCCACCCGGGCGATCGCTTCGGGGGGCAGGTCGCGAATCTCGCCAAAGCCGGAGATGCGCCGGCCATTGACCAAAACCAACGGCATCCCGCCGCTGCCGCGCGTCGAATTGGTCTGCGGGGCAATCGCGGTCAACAGGTCGGCGACCGACGAAACGCCATAGCTGCGGATGTCGGCAGGGCTCAGCTGAAGCTCAGGCTTGATGTCACCCGCAACCGCCCCCGGCTGCCGCCCGGCGGTGACGACGATCTCGTCCTCGGGCGGTGCCTCTTGCGCGAAGCCCGGCGTGGCCGCGAAAATCACCAAAGCCGTCGGCCAAATTTTTGAAAGCACGCGCATCACCTGAACCTAATCCGATTGCTTACGGCCTGCGCCGCCATGATCCCCCGCGCTCGCTCGGCCGAAAGCCTGCCGGCGGCGACACTGACATCCCCTAATTATGCTTCGGCATGATGACGCCGCGGCGGTAGCCGGTTATTGTTCCGGCCCGTCCGCGCGCGAAGCATCGGGCACCCGGTTCTTCGCCACGCTCGCTGCCATCGCGGCGACTTGAGCGTCGGTCGTGGGCGTCTGATGGCGCGCCTTATAGTCGGCGTAGGGCATCCCGTAGACCTGTTCGCGTGCCGCTTCCTTCGCCAGCGGTACGCCGCGTTCGGCCGCCGCGTCCGCCAACCAGTCGCTCAAGCAGTTGCGGCAGAACCCGCCGGTGCCCATGAGATCGATGTTCTGGACGTCGGTCCGGTGGCGCAGCAGCGCGGTCAGGCGGCGGAAGGCGGCGGCTTGAATCGCATCCCGGGTGACGTCGTCGGGAGTCGCGGAAATCATCGTCATGGCCGGGTCTCCGGTTGAGCGGCGCGGCGGATGCGGCTAGGCCCCCCGCACAGCCGAAGGAGCCGCGCCCGTGTTCACCCCCCGCGCCCGCCGGGTCAAGGTCCTTGCGACGCTCGGCCCCGCATCGGCGTCGCTCGCGATGATCCGTGCCCTCAACGCCGCCGGTGCCGACGCCTTCCGCATCAACATGAGCCACGGCACGCCCGAAGCGCGGGGCGACCTGATCGCCAACATCCGCGCGCTCGAGGCCGAGACCGGGCGCCCGCTGACGATCCTCGCCGATCTGCAAGGGCCGAAGCTGCGCGTCGGCACCTTTGCCGGGGGCAAGGCCGAACTGGCACGCGGCACGGTGTTCACGCTCGACCTCGAGCCGACGCCGGGCGATGCGACGCGGGTATGTCTGCCGCACAAGGAATTGTTCGCCGCGCTCGCCGTCGATGCCCGCCTGCTGGTCGACGACGGCAAGATCGTTCTGCGCTGCACCCATGTCGCGCCCGGCCGGATCACGACCATCGTCGTCACGCCGGGGACCGTGTCCGACCGCAAGGGGGTCAACGTCCCCGATGTCGTCGTTCCGCTGCCCGCGCTGACGCCCAAGGACCGCGCCGACCTCGACTTCGCGCTCGACCATGATGTCGACTGGATCGGCCTGTCGTTCGTCCAGCGCCCCGAGGACGTCGCCGAGGCACGCGCGCTTATCCGGGGCCGCGCGGCCTTGCTCGCCAAGATCGAAAAGCCCGCCGCGCTCGACCGGCTGGCCGAAATCCTCGAACTCGCCGACGCGGTCATGGTCGCGCGCGGCGATCTCGGCGTCGAACTGCCGCCGGAGCAGGTCCCCCCGGCGCAGAAGCGGATCGTCGCGTTGGCGCGGGCGATGGGCAAGCCGGTCGTCGTCGCGACGCAGATGCTCGAATC
>JANYFA010000109.1 GCA_025362895.1 Sphingomonadaceae bacterium
CGGACGGCGGCATAGACTTCCACGGCAAACATCCCCGGCCGCCCCCCAAAAGGGCAAACCTACCACTGGCCGGATTTTACTCCGCCGCGCTCAGCAAAACACCGGCGCTCCAATGGCCTGCTTTGTCACCGCCCTGCACACAGCTAACTAGATGAATGTCCGCAGCTCGGTTTCGATCCGCGGGACAAGGTCAAGCCGAAGATGATCAATTTCCGCACTCCAATTGGCTAGGAAATGCTGGAAATTACGCAGCGTAACGTCCGTCCGCCAGCTTTCGCGCCATGCCAATGGCGGTAAGCGTGTCGAGCACCGGGGTCATGCTGCTCGCCTGCTTTGCCTTGAACGCCCGCGCGACGTCGCGGGGATGCAGCGGGCCGGCTGCGCCTTGCAATAGCCCGGCAACTGCGCTGACCTGTTCGGGCAGCGTCTTCGGCCAGGGGATGATGGTAGCGGTGGCGGGCAGGGCCGAGGTTTCGCCAAGGTCGAGGTTGCCGGTGGTCTTGGGCGCTTCGTTCAGCGCCTGATAGTCGGGGCGCAGCCAGCGGATGACGCCGCGGGTTTCCTCGGCGGCGCGGGCGGCGTTGAGCGCGACGAGGCGGGAGAGGACTTCGGCATCGTTCAACGTGCCTGCGCCGTGGTCGGCGCCCCAGCCATAGGCCTCGGCGACAGCCGCATCGATAGCGTCATGGTGCTGGCGGATGATCGTCACCAGCCCACGATCATGGACGTCGCGGTCCTTGTCGCTCAGCGACGTGCCGGCGCGTAGCATTTCGAGGACATTGTAGAGCCCGGTCAGCGTCAGATCGTCATGCGCGGCGAGCACTCGCTTGCGCAGGGCGTCGAGCGCCTCGGCCTTGGCGCGGATATGGTCCTTGAGCGGCTCGGGGACATCGGCGGGAAAGGGGAAGGGGTCGAAGCATACCGCGCTTTGATAGCGAGGCCGGTCTTCCAAAGTGCCTCCTGCTCGATCCTTCCAGAGGCTGTGAAATCGGCTTGAGAGGAACCCAAGGATCAATGCATCATCGGAACTTATGCAAATTGCTGAACCGTCAAAGATGGTTCCCTCTAAAGGCGCGAAAACGAACGTTGGGTGCTTCGACACCTCTGAGGTCAAAATTGCACGCGATAGGCCAACTAAAGACTTCCGCATTGTTGGTCGCGGCTCGGCAAATATCCACCAAAAATCTCGATAGCTCTTTCGCTTTAACTCCTGTCGGGCACCTTTCACGCTGTGCAGAAGTGTTTGATAAAGAGCAGGTTGCTCGTCCTGTAACTGTTTTTCATCAAATCTAAAAGCATCAATTACGTAGCGGCCTTGCGGCCGGCGAGTTATATCGGAGCCGGCTATTAAAATTGGCATCAAAGCTTCCGAAGCGCCATTTGCGATCAACGCATCCCTTTGTTTTGTGTCAATTCTGAAGCCATCGCCTGCGAGCTTGACGCCCATAAATGCCATATCGCGATTCGCTTTGAGCGACGTTGCAGATGTAATTGCCGTGCCAATTGTAAGATCGGGATTAATCTTACCACGCATCTCGGTTAGGTAATCACCTGTCGAATCTGAACTTACTGACGCGATACGTCCCTCAAGATCGCCAGCTGACACGACCGTCATAGCAACTCTGACGGCTGCATCCGTTTCAATATCACGCCATGGATGATCGGGAATCGCGAAAACTACCGAAGCTCTTTGGATTGCTCGCAGCACCGACTTGATTGCGGATTGACCGGAAACTTGGCTGAGTGAGTTGGTAGTAATCAGCCCACACTGACGAACACGACCAAGGGCAGCCATTTGCGCCCCTCTTACCCACCAGTAGATGACTAGATCAACGTCACCCGGAACCTTTGGGTAAACCCGGCGAAGGGCCTCAAAATACCCGTCCCCAAGGCGCTCGCGAATGCGTTTGTTACCTATAAATGGCGGGTTTCCAACAATGAAATCTGCCTTCGGCCACTTCGCCGCGGATGGGCTGATGTAGCGGTAAACCTCCCGCCGTGCCGTCTCGTCAGGCACCAGCGCGTCGGTCACCGGGTGACGCTTCATGGTTGTGCCGTCCCATATCGAAACGGGCAAGCCGCTCTCGTCGCGCTCCAGCACCTTGTCGTCATAGGCAATCAGTGCGTCGCGGTTCTCGATAGTGCGGATGTCCTTCAGGATCGGCTCCGCCGGCATCCGGTCTTGCCCCGCCACGCGGAAATGCCATTGCAGATAGCCGATCCACAGCACCAGTTGCGCGATGGCGGCGGCGCGCGGGTTGATCTCGATGCCGAGGAAGTTTTCTGGCGTGATGGTGTGGCCCGACAGTTCGGCGACATATTGGGTGTCACCCAGCTCGGTCAGCAGCTCGATGACTTCGCCTTCCAGCTCCTTCATCCGCGCCATCGCTACATAGAGGAAGTTGCCGGTGCCGCACGCCGGATCGAGCACTTTCGTGCCCGCCAGTTGCCCGTGGAAGGCCTCCACCGTCTTGCGGGCTTCGTCGGTCTTGCCAGCCTCCAGCAATTGCGTTGCCGCCCCGCGCACCCCGGCCCAATCGGCGCGCAGCGGCTCGATCACTGTCGGCATCACCAGCCGCTCGACATAGGCGCGCGGCGTGTAATGCGCCCCCAGCTTGGCGCGTTCCTTCGTATCGAGCGCGCGTTCGAGCAGCGTGCCGAAGATCGCCGGCTCCACCTGTGTCCAATCAGCCTTCGCCGCCTCGATCAGCACGTCGAGTTCATCGGCCTGGAGCGGAATGGCGCTGCGATCCTTGAACAGATAGCCGTTGAACCGCCGCAGAGTAGCACCGAGTGCCGGGGCAAAACCGCCGCCGTCCATCGCCTCCCATAGCGCCGAAAGCTGGTGGTGCAGCGTTTCCGGCGCAGGGCGGGTGCGGACGAGCAGTTCGGAAAAGCTGCCGGCCGGAATCAGCCGCGTATCCTCGGCGAACATGGTGAACAGCAGCCGCATCAGGAAGGCGGAGACTTGCTCCGCGCCATGCCCGCGTCCTTCCAGCCGCCGCGCCAGCTTCGCCAGCAGATCGGCAATGTCGCGCGTGGCCTTCGCCGCGATGGCGGCGGGGTCCAGCGACTTCGGGTTGCTCCAGATGGCCGCCAGCCGGTCGCGCACATCCGCGTCGCGCAGATCATCGAGCATGATGCGAAATGAGGCCCGGTCCGGGAACTGTGCATAGGCCTTCCCGGTGCCGGTGAAATCGGCATAGACCTCGATGCAAAATCCAATGTCTGCGACCAATAAGAACGGCGGCCAGCCATGGTCGATCGGCAGCGCCTTGGCATAGCGTTCGGCCTGGCCCTTGGCCTGCACCATCGCCTTCGCCCAGCCCGGCGTGCCGCGTCGCGCGGTGCCACGCTTCATACGAACGGCGGCGGTCTGACCGAAGAAATCGATATCGCTTATGCCAACATCAGCTGCGGCCTTGTCGGCCTCCGAACCCTGCTTGGCTTCGAGGATGAAGCTGCCTTTACGGTACGCATCGATACGCCCGAAACTCGTTGTGCCATCGCCATTGTCCTGAAACACCCGGCGCTCGAAAACATAGTCGTTGAAGGCGTCATCGGTGCGGCTGCCATGCGGTGCCGGCACGCCGATCAGCGCGCAAAGGCCGTTGATGAAGCTTTGGGTATTGGCGAGTTCCGACCCCCCGGTCTCGCGCCAATGCACGATGAAATCCTCGATTGAATTCGGCCCCACCATGAACAGCGGTTTAGCGAGGCCGAGTGCAAAAGCCTACCGCCAAGGCTGGCGCACCCCCTCCACAATAGACGACGCCGTGTCAGCATGGACTCTTGCCGTGAAGTGCATTGAGCACTCCTTGGATTGGCCATCACACATAGACCAATTTTGATCCGCAGTTTGTACCCAACAGCTTTAATTTCTCGATGGAGTTTTGCCCCTCTTGATGGCTGTGACGCTCCCCGCACGGAACATTCAAGGAACATTCCACCCTTGCTTTGTCGGCAATCGCCGCGTTATGATCACGAAATTCCGCCGGTAGGCGGCACTAGGTCGCTGCTTTAACAGCATAAAGATCTGGAGGACTCGGCTATGAAGAAGACCTTCGAAAAGTGCCAGATCGGTGTGTTTGATAGGCACACCGTACGCAGCACTTCGGCTTGGCCGATCGATACCTCATCGCTTTGGCGCGCCTGCAAAATGCGGCACCAACCTTGTTCGCAGTCAAAGAAGACCTAAGTCACCGTCACCGTCCGCGTAGCGGGTGTGGACGGCGGTATCGTCAGCAACATGTCCGGCGTCAGCTCCCACCACACCGGCCATTTGACCTTCGTCGGCGTCCGGGTCGCCCGCCACACCTCGGCCTGCTCGCTGATGGTGAGCCGCCGGTCGCCGAACCGGGCGAGGGCGGCCTCGACCGCCCACGGCTCGATCTTCAGCCGTACCGTCGGTCGCCGGGCGTCGAGCTTGCGGGCGATGCCCAGCGCCAGCAGGCCGCGGATGGCGCCGTCGGGCGACA
The DNA here is from genome assembly GCA_025362895.1 of Sphingomonadaceae bacterium. GTDB lineage: Bacteria > Pseudomonadota > Alphaproteobacteria > Sphingomonadales > Sphingomonadaceae > Polymorphobacter_B. The sequence goes on from JANYFA010000109.1 coordinate 4,479, forward strand.
CGATGCTTCGTATGATCACGGTAATTTCTTCGCCCGCGGCGGGTCCGCGCGCGGCGCGGGCGGCTTCCAGCGCGGCCATGGCGGCGCGCCCGGCGGGCCCGTCGCCGGCGAGCCCGCTCTTCGTCATGTGCAGCAGGAAGGCTTCGGCTGCGGTCACGCGGCGCTCGATGCCGTCCTCGCGGATGGTGACGAGCTGGCCGAGCACCGCCTCGTAGGGGAGCCCGGTGTGCCGCCCGCGCGGCCGGCCACGGGGGTTGCCGCTGCGCCCCGGCTGGAACCGCGTTGCCGCCGGCGGCCGGGCGTAGCCCGCCCGCCCGTCGTCACCCATGGCGTCCTCGAATCTGCTCATTCGGTGATCGCCGGCGGCCAGCGCACCTCGTGCGGCGCGAGCGTGTCGCGCCGCGCGTCGTCGAGCTGCTTGCTGGTCCATCCGCCCCGGCGACGGTCGAGCGCCGCCTCGACGATCCAGCTGGTCAGCCGGGTCCGCTGCAGCCCGTCCTCGGTGATCCGGGTGACGTCGAGCAGCAGCAGCGCGGCGTCGGCGTTGCCCGGATCGGGGGGTGCCATCCCCCGCCGCACCGATGTGCGCGGCGGTGCCTTGGCGGCGCGCGCCTTCTCGCGCTTCTCGATCATCTTCATGACCTCGCGCTGCGCCATGCGGCTGCCGGCGATCGCGTCGTGATAGGTCTTCTGCTGAAGCGCCTCGTCGACCGTGATCTCGCGGGTATGGCCGCCCTGCGTCACCGTCAGCGTGCGGTCGATGATGATGTCGAACGCCGACGGTTGCGGCGCCACCGGCGCCTTGCGCGGCCGCCCGGCAGGGTTGCCGCTGGTGCCCTTGGCGAACCGGCCGCTCAACGCTCGTCCTCGCCCGCCAGCCGCGCCTCGCGACCAGTCAGCGCCGACCAGCGCGCGATCGCCACATCGACATACGCCGGATCGATGTCGACCCCGCGGCACCGGCGCCCGGTGCGCTCGGCGGCGATCAGCGTCGTCCCCGAACCGAGGAACGTGTCGAGGACGAGGTCGCCGCGGCGGGTGACGTCCTGGAGCGCGTCGGCGACCATCGCGGTTGGCTTGACCGTCGGATGGAGGTCGAGATCCGCCCGCCGGCTGCCCTTCAATGAGTTGACCGAGGCATAGTCCCAGACGTTGGTCCGGTTGCGCCCATGCCTGCCGAGCTCGACCGCGTTGACGTGGGGTGCGTCGCCGACCCGGTAGACGAACACCAGTTCGTGCTTCGAGCGGTAAAGCGAGCCCATCCCGGCGTTGGACTTGTTCCACACACACAGGTTGAGCAGCGCGCCGTAGACCGTGTCGCCGGCGGTCTCGACCGCGTTCATGTGGCGCCAGTCCATGCAGACGAAGTGAACCGCACCAGGCCGCGAGACGCCGGCGCAGGCGCCGAGGCTCTCCTCGAGGAACGCGACGAACGCCGCATCGGTCATCTCGCCCGACGCCATCGCGAACTCGCGGTGACGGCCCCTGGCGTTGGCGTGACCGTTGATCTTCACGTTGTACGGCGGATCGAGGAATGCGGCGTCGATCGCCGCACCCTCGCCGACCACCGCGCGCAGGAACGCCGGGTCACGACCGTCGCCGCAGCCGACCCGGTGGTCGCCCAGGATCCAGATATCGCCGGGCCGCGTCCGCGGGTTGGCGGGGACCGACGGGATCAGTTCGTCGTCGGGGTCGGGCTGGCCGGCGAGGACGACGTCGATCTCGCCGCCCGCGAACCCGGTCAGGTCGAGGTCGACGTCGAGCACGGCGAGGTCGGCAAGCTCGAGCTTGAGGATGTCGAGATCCCAGCCGGCGCCGAGCGCGATCTTGTTGTCGGCGAGCCGCAGCGCGCGCTGCTGCGCCTCGCTGAGGTGGGGCAGGGTAATCGTCGGCACCGTCGCCAGCCCGATCTGCTTCGCGCCGAGCAGGCGGCCGTGTCCGGCGATGATCCTGCCCTCGGCGTCGATCAGGATCGGGTTGGTGAACCCGAACGCGCGGATCGACGCGGCGATTTGCTCGACCTGCTTCCTGGGATGAGTGCGCGCGTTGCGCGGATCGGGGACAAGGCTCGCCGTCGGCCGGTAGGTGAGGACCAGGGGCTCGCCATTACGGTCGGCGAGCATAACCGTGGGGTCATCCATGGACAGGAACGTTAGCGGAACACGGTCATTGCGTCAAGGCAACGATGCGACTGGACTTGGGCGTGGCAACGAGCATTGGTCGTCGTGCCCGGCCGTCCCGGGCTCGTCTCGGTGGGGGCGGCAATGATGCCGCTTCCCACACGAGGAGACGACCGATGACGACCGATGCAAGTGTGGCTACCGGCGCCGTGACTGCACCGAAGCGCGCGACCAAGACCGCGTCGAAGGCCGGGAAGCCACGGGCCGTTACAGCGGCTCATTCGACGCCCGCGAGCAACGCGACCGCCGAAGATGCCCCTGCGCCTAGCGGGACTTCGCCAGCGGCGGACCGCATCGATCCGCCGGCACCCGGCAAGCTCGACCGGCTGGCGGCGCTGCTCGCCGACCCTGCCGGCACGACGATCGCCGCGATGACCGCGGCGACCGGCTGGCAGGCGCACTCGGTCCGCGGTGCGATGGCCGGTGCACTCCGGAAGCGCGGGCTTGTCGTCACCTCGACCAAGGTCGACGGGGTCCGCACCTACCGCGCAGGTCCGGCGGCATGACCGCGGCACTCGACGCTGAAGTTGCGGCGCTTGCGGGCCTCGACCTCGAAGGGCTGCGCGCCGCGTGGCGGCAGCGCTACGGGCCACCGCCGACGCTCCGCTCGGTCGAGCTGCTGCGGCTGATGCTGGCGTGGCGGCTGCAGGCGGCGGTGCACGGCGGGCTCGACCCCGCCGTGCGCCGCCAGCTCAGGCGGCGCGGGCGGCTGGCAGCCGAGGGGCTCGACCTCGGCATCGGAGCCCGCCTGTGCCGCGAGTGGCAGGGCCGGATGGTCGAGGTCGAGGTGACCGAGGCCGGGTTTCTCTGCGAAGGCCAGCTCCACGCCAGCCTGTCGGCCGCAGCCACTGCCATTGCGGGCACGCGGTGGAATGGTCCGCGGTTCTTCGGGTTGCGGAGCACCTCCTCGTGACCCGACCATCAGCGGAGCCGGCAAAGCCAGTTCGACTGCGCTGCGCGCTTTATACCCGCAAGAGCTCGGAGGAGGGGCTCGACCAGGCGTTCAACAGCCTCCACGCCCAGCGCGAGGCGTGCGAAGCCTACGTCGCGAGCCAGGCCGGCGAGGGGTGGCGCGCGCTGCCGATGGCGTACGACGATGGCGGGTTCTCGGGCGGGTCGATGGAGCGACCGGCGCTGCGCCAGCTGCTCGCCGACATCGCCGCGGGCAAGGTCGATGTCGTGGTCGTCTACAAGATCGACCGGCTGACCCGCAGCCTCGCCGACTTCGCCCGGATCGTCGAGCTGTTCGACACCCACAAGGTCAGCTTCGTCTCGGTCACCCAGGCGTTCAACACGACGACCAGCATGGGGCGGCTGACCCTCAACGTCCTGCTGTCGTTCGCCCAGTTCGAGCGCGAGGTCACCGGCGAGCGCATCCGCGACAAGATCGCCGCTTCAAGGGCGAAGGGCATGTGGATGGGCGGTACGCTGCCGCTGGGTTACGACCCGCCGACCGACGCTGCCACCCGCGCGCTCGTCGTCAACGAGGCCGAGGCTGCCACGGTCCGGCTGATGTTCACGACGTATCTCGAGCTTGGTTCGGTTCACGCACTGCAGCGCTGGCTCGCCGACAGCGGCATCGTCTCCAAGGCGCGGACCACTCGCGCTGGCCGCACGACCGGTGGCCTGCCGTTCAGCCGTGGCGCGCTGTTCCACCTGCTGCGCAACCGGACCTACCTCGGGATGATCGTGCACAAGGATAAGGTGCTTCCGGGCATTCACCCGGCGATCGTCGAGCCTGGGATGTTCGACGCCGTCCAGGCCAGGCTGGACGGCAATGCCCGGCGCCATGCGGCGCGGCCGAACCGGGTCGCGACCGCGGCGTTGATCGGGCGGGTGTTCGACGCCGATGGCGCGCCGATGAGCCCGACGTTCAGTCACGGCGCGCGCGGGCAGGTGTACCGCTACTACGTGTCGGCACCGCTTCAACAGGGAGTGCGTCCTAACCGAGCAGACGATCCGACCGACGCGGTCCGCCGAGTGCCCGCGGTGGTGCTCGAGGCGCGGCTCGCCGAGACGATGCGGCGGCTGCTTCCGCGCGTCGCCGATCCGCTTGGCGATATCGTCCGCGTCGAGATCTATCCGGCCAGCGTCCAGCTGTCGCTGCCGATCGCGCTGCTACCCGGCATCCGGTCGCGGCTCGGCGCGGGCGAGATCGTCGCGCCCGATGCTGCCGACCCCGCGCGACTCCGGCTCGAGCTGCCGGTCCGGCTGCGCCTGCGCGGTGGCCGGACCATCATCGCCCGCCCCGACGGCACCGCCCCGACCGCCTCGCGGTGCGATCCGGTCCTGATCGGCGCGCTGCGTAAAGCGCACGCTCTCCTCGCGCCATCCCCCGATGGACTCCCGACCATCGCGACGGTGCCGACCACCGCCTACGCCCGGCGCCTCATCCGCATCGCGTTCCTCGCCCCCGACCTCCAGGCGGCCCTCCTCGACGGCCGCCAGCCGGCGGGGCTGACGCTCGACCGGCTGATCCGTGCGCCGCTACCGTGTTCGTGGGCCGAGCAGGCGGAGCTGTTCAGCGCCTGATCGACCGCATTTTTGCGCACCTGTTATCGGCGTCAATTCGCCTGTTACGGCACCTGATGTCGCCTGTTACGGCCCCATAAAGCACCTGTTATCGCGAGTAACAGGAAAGTGGGTTAGAGGCGGGGTAAGTGATTGTTATAGCGCGGGACTCCGGCGCGGTCGAAGCAGTTCTGGGCTCGATCGCCCTGATTGTGGCGCGAGTCTCTGGAAAATTCCCTGTTAACAGGGAAACCTACCCAGATCGGCGACCGCCAGAGACGCGGCCGCGAACCGCCCGCCAAAGTGGCTGAAGGTCGCGGGAACGGGCGGAGGCAGAATGGGAAGGCGGGCGGATTGGTGGGGGAATTGGCCCTGTTAGCGCCAGCGGGAGCGTTCGGAGACCAAAGAGTAGGGTCACTGGCGGATCGGCAGGGATTCGAACCCTGGAGGAGCTTTAGACCCCTACACACTTTCCAGGCGTGCGCCTTCGACCACTCGGCCACCGATCCGTATCGGTCCGCCTAGCATGGGGTTTGCCTGATCGACAAGGTTACCGACGCGATCGGGTTGCCCGGCGCGCGCGGAGCGACGACAAGGCATCATGATTGGTCGCACATCACCTGTTATCGACGACCTCGTCCGCCGTATCTTGATGGTCGATGCGCACGTCCTCATCCTCGACAAGCCCGCCGGGATGCCGGTCCATCCCGGGCCCGCGACACTGCACAGTCTCGAGGCGCACTTGATCGGGCTTCGCCAGGGGTTCATCCGGTCGCCGCAACCCGCCCACCGGCTCGACCGCGATACGTCCGGGTGTCTTGTCCTCGCGCGACATCCGAAGGCGCTCAAGCGCCTCACGGCGTTATTTGCGGCGGGCAGGGTGGCGAAGACCTATCTGGCGCTGGTCGATGGCGCGCCAGACGGCGACGAAGGTGAGGTCGACCTGCCGCTGCTTAAGGTCTCGACCGCCGCCGACGGCTGGCGGATAGTGGTCGATCCTTCGGGGAAGTCAGCGACGACACGGTGGCGGGTGCTCAGGCGCGGCACACAGAGCCTGATCGAGTTCACTCCCGCGACCGGGCGGACGCATCAAATACGGGTCCACGCCGCAACGTTGGGCACGCCGATCAGCGGTGATCCAATCTATGGAGCGGGGCAGGGACCGATGCGCCTTCACGCCCAGCGGATCGTGGTGCCGTATGGCGAGGATCGAGAGGCGATCGTTGCGACCGCACCGCTACCCGAGGGCTGGCCCGAATAGCCGAGCTTACTCATTTCAGCTTGGACTGCTTCAGAGGCGGGCTGTCACGGGACGACTTCGGTCGCTGCCACCGGTGGTAGACGGAACGACCCGTCGAGGAAACTCGACTTGGGCAGATAGGCGCGGAAGACGACGACAAACGGACCCTTTGGCGACGGCAGCCAGTTGACGATGCGTTCGCCGGACGGGGCTTTGGGCTGGACAAAGATATCATAGCCGCCGTCGCGTTCGGCGCGAAGATCGGGGGTGCGGTCGCCGACGGCGAAGCGCTTCGACCGGGTGTCGACGAAGAATAGCCGTCCGCCACCGTCCTGCTCGTACATCGTCAGCGACCAGAACGCCCCCACCGGCAACTTTGGCGGCAGGTGGACCGTGTAGGCCTTGACCCCCGTCAACGCCGCACCGCTACTATCGGCGGACGCCGTCAGATAGATCGCCTCGGTCTGGGGCAAAGCGCCCAGGCCGCCGAGGGCAACACGCGCGCGGGCAATGTCGTCGCTGTCGCCGTAGTGGCCGATACCGGGGCCGGGGTAGCTCCAACCATCGACGACGGTTCCGGTCACGCCGAAGCCGCCCTTGAACTCGGCGCGCAATTTGGGGAGCGCCGCCGCCCATTCCGCCATCGTCGCGGGCGACACGCTCGCCGGCTTGATCCCCGCCGCCGTGACGCCGAGTGCCGCAAGTTCGGGCCGAGCGAGCGTCGTCAGTGAGACCGGGTTGCGGCGCAGCGCCTCGTCGACGACGGCGATGAAGGTCGCCGCGTCGGGGGTGGCCGTCGGCACGGTGTTCACCGCAATGGGCTTGGGCAGGGCGGCGTCGCGTCCCTCGAGGGTGAAACCACGGATCAGCCCGGTCGCCGCGGGAAGATCGTCGGGGCCGTTGACCAGCACCCGCACGAGCAACCATGCGTCGTTGGTCGGTGAATGGATTTCGGTCGTGCCCGGTGGGATCGACCGCAGCTCGGTGCCGGGACCCATGATGACGTAGCGCCCGCCGGTGCCCCCCGACCGCGTTCCGACGATCGCGACGTTATTGGTAAAGGCGTCCATCAACGCCGCCGAATGGTAGCGGTTGGGCATTGCGGGCGCATCGAGGATGACCGGCCCGGCGGTGAGGTCGAGCCATGCGCTCGAATAAAGCGTGTCGTTATTCGGCGTCGTCACATCGCGCGTCGAAGCATCGGCGAGGACGGTGCGGGAGTACAACCGATTGACCCCGGGCGCGCCCATGCCCTCGGCCTTGCTGACCTGAAGGTAGCGCGCGCGCATCATTTCATACACCGGCAGCGCAAAGGCATAAGCGGCGCGCAGCTGGGCGATACCGGTCAGCGGGGCGGCGGGGGCGACCGTCGGAGCGTCGACGGGGGCGACCGCCACGTCGACCGGGCGCGGCGCGGGCGGCGGCGGTGTGGGGGCGGCCATGGGCACCGGCACGGCACGCGGGGCGGGGACGATCGGTGCCGCCACCTTGTGCCGCCCGAACAACGGCGTGTGCGGCTCGGCGAGGGCCGTCGTGCTCAGCGACGTGGCGCAGGCCAGCACGGCGAGCGCGGCGGTGACTGGTAGCGGCTTGGCGGACATCGATGGCTCCCCTCGTTCTTTCTCACCGCTATGCCGGGGGGTGGCCAGCACGTCCAGTCCGGGGCATGGTCGGCGATCATTTGGGGAGAGACCGCCATGGAAGCCGCCTACATCGTTGCCGCCGCGCGTACCGCCGGAGGCCGCCGCGGGGGCCGCCTGACCGGCTGGCACCCCGCCGACCTCGCGGGGCAGGTGCTCAACGCGCTCGTCGACCGTAGCGGGGCGGACCCGGCGCTGATCGAGGACGTCATTATGGGGTGCGTCAGCCAGTTCGCCCAGCAGTCGGGCAACGTCGCGCGCAACGCGGTCCTGTCGTCGCGGCTGCCCGAAAGCGTTCCCGGCACGAGCGTCGATCGCCAGTGCGGCAGCAGCCAACAGGCGCTCCACTTCGCCGCCGCGACGGTGATGAGCGGGCAGATGGACATCGTCATCGCCGCCGGGGTCGAATCGATGAGCCGCGTCCCGATGGGGATGGCCGGCAAGCTCGCCCACGAGGCGAACCTCGGTTCGCCCTTCGCAGGGCCGGGGATGAAGGCACGCTATCCCGGTGTCGCGTTCAGCCAGTTCACTGGCGCCGAGATGCTCGCGACCCGGTACGACCTTAGCCGCGACGACCTCGACACCTTCGGCTTCGCCAGCCAGCAGAAGGCGGTCGTCGCCCAGCGCGCCGGGGCGTTCGATGCCGAGATTGTTGCCGTCGATATCGTGCTGCCTGACGGGTCGACCGAGGCACACCACGTCGACGAGGGCATCCGTTTCGACGCGAGTCTCAGCGCTGTGCGCGGGGTCAAGCTCATCAGCGAAGGCGGACGGTTGACGGCGGCGACGTCGTCCCAGATCGCCGACGGCGCGTCGGGCGTGATGGTTGTCAACGATCGCGGCTTGAAGGCGCTGGGCGTCGCTCCGCTCGCGCGTATCCACCACATGACCGTCGTCGGCGAAGACCCCGTCATCATGCTCGAGGCTCCGATCGGCGCGACCCGCCGGGCGCTGGCGCGGGCGGGAATGAGCATCGCCGACATCGACCTGTTCGAAGTCAATGAAGCGTTCGCTTCCGTCCCGCTGGCGTGGCTCAAGGAGATCGGCGGCGACCCCGCGCGGCTCAACGTCAACGGCGGCGCGATCGCCCTCGGCCACCCGCTCGGCGCGAGCGGCACCAAGCTGATGACGACGCTGGTTCACGCGCTGCGGGCGCGCCGCAAGCGGTGGGGGCTGCAGACGATGTGCGAGGGTGGCGGACTAGCCAACGTGACGATCGTCGAGGCGCTGTAGGTGGACTTCACCCAGATCCGCCTTGCTGTCGCCGACGGCATCGCGACGATCACCCTGTCGCGTCCCGACAAGCTCAACGCCTTTACCGGCACTATGATGACTGAGCTGATCGCCGCCTTCGACGCGACCGATGCCGACGACGCCGTGCGGGTGGTCATCGTGACCGGCGACGGGCGGGCGTTCTGCGCCGGAGCCGACCTCAGCGCCGGGGCGGCGACCTTCGATTATGAGGCGCTCGGCAGCGCGTCGCCCATGCGCGCCGACGGCACGACCGACTATGGCCATGACGCGGTTCGCGACGGTGGCGGGCGGGTTACGCTGCGTATCTTCGCCAGCCTCAAGCCGGTCATCGCCGCGATCAACGGCCCCGCCGTCGGCATCGGCGCAACGATGTTGCTGCCGATGGACATCCGCATCGCTGCGGACACCGCGCGCTTCGGCTTCGTCTTTGCCCGGCGAGGGATCGTCCCCGAAGCCGCGTCGAGCTGGTTCCTGCCGCGCGTCGTCGGCATCGCCCAAGCGCTCGAATGGTGCTTCTCCGGCCGGGTGTTCGACGCCGCCGAGGCGCTCAGCGGCGGCCTCGTCAGCCGTGTCGTCCCCGCCGCCGACCTGCTGGCCGAAGCGACGAGGATCGCCCGCGAGATCGCCGACAACGCCGCGCCGGTGTCGGTCGCGCTGACCCGGCAGATGTTGTGGCGGATGCTCGGCGCGGCCAGCCCGATGGATGCCCACCGCCTCGACAGCCGCGCGATCTGGAGCCGGGGACGATCGGGTGACGCCAGGGAGGGGGTGACGTCGTTCATCGCCAAGCGCCCGCCCGCCTTCCCCGACACTGTCGCCGACGGGATGCCCGACTTTTACCCATGGTGGGAGGAGACAGAGTATCGCTGAGCGTGCCCCCGTCGGGGTTCGTCGCCGCCAAACCAGTTGACGCCCGCGTCAACTGCGGCGACGGGTGTGCCATGACCTCCGCACCCTCCGCCGCCCCTGCCGATGCCCCGCTCGCCGCCTTTGCCGGGGCGGTTCCGCCCGCGCCGCCGTGGTTCACCGCCGCGATGGCCGATGTGCCCGAGGTGTCGGCCATTACCGTCGACGGCGCGGCGATCGAGGTTCTGACATGGGGCGAGCGCGGCAGGCCCGGGCTCCTGTTCCTCCACGGCAACGGTGCCCATGCCGGGTGGTGGCGCTTCATCGCCCCCTTCTTCGCCGGGCAGTACCGCGTGGCCGCCTTTTCGTGGAGCGGGATGGGCGGGTCGGACCACCGTGCGAGCTATTCGGTCCGGACCTTCGTCGACGAAATCTTCGCCGTCATCGCCGCCACCGGGCTGGCCGATGCCGGGCCGCCACTGGTCGTCGGCCACAGCTTCGGCGGCTTCCCGATGATGGCGGCGGTCAAGGCGCGCGGGGCGGAGTTCGCCGCTGCCGTCATCGTCGATACCCCGTTCCGCGGGGCCGACGAGCCCGGCGGCCGCCCCCCGAACGCGACCAACCGCCCGCACCGCGTCTATCCCGACCTGCCCAGCGCGCTCGCCCGCTTCCGCTTCGCCCCCGTCCAGGGGTGCGCCAACCCGTTCATCGCCGACGCCATCGCGCGCGGCTCGCTGGTCGAGGTCCCCGGCACTGGCGGCGAAAGTGAAGGCGTCGGCGGCTGGACGTGGCGCTTCGACCCGTATCTGTGGCACCGCTTCGACGTCGGTGACGCCCTCCAGTTGCTGGCCGACCCCGGCTGCCCCGTCGCCGTGATGTGGGGCGACCAGTCGATGCTGATGCCTGCCGCCCGCGTCGCGGCAATGCGCGATCTGCTGCCCCCGGGGTCGCCCGCGATTCCCATTCCCGACGCCGAACACCACGTCATGGTCGATCAGCCGCTGGCGTTCGTCGCCGCGCTCCAGAGGCTGTTCAGCGGCTGGCCAGGGTGAGCCGGCGGGGGTGCCGGGCGCGCCGCCCCTGAGCTACCCCCCACCGTCCCGTGCGCCGTCCCCTGCGTCATCCGGTGCGTCGAACATTCCCGGCGGGGTGGAGGCACGGATCGTCGCCCGCCAACCCGGCTCGTCCGAAGCCGTTAGCAATGTTTGCCAGACGGCGCGCGTCGCGGCGGCGCCGGCGGGAGTCGTGGCGTGGTTCGGGGCATAAGCGCTGTCGCTGCCGGTGATGATATCGCCCCCGCCGCCGCCGCCGCCGCTGCCGCCGCCGTCATGGTCGTCCGGCGCGGAAGTTGACGAAAGCAGCGCTACGTCACCAGGGGCTTCGTCCCCCGAGCCGCCAAGGTCTTCGCCCGCGACCTCGCCGCTGGCCGCAACCGCCGCGTCCGTCGTCGCCGTATCTTTGCTTCCGTCCGCAGCATCCCCGACCACAGCACCCGCGCGCGCTGCCGCCGCGAGCCGCCGGGCGAGGTCCTCGATTTTAGGGCGGCGCCGCGCGTCGATCGCGTCGCGGAGCGCCTTCGCCTCGCTCGCCACCAGCGCTGCCTCGGCAAAGCGCAGCTCGGCCTCGTCGGCGTCGTGGCCCGGCGTCGCGGCATAGTCGGCGGCGTAAATCGCGGCGGTGTCCGCCGTCTCGCGGCGGCGCTGCGCGCGGACGCGGTCGAGCTCTTCGCGCGTCAGGTCGGCGCGGACGACGTGGAGCCCGGCGCCGAAACGCTCGGCGATGTCCTCGGGATGGCCGTCGGTGTGTTCCTGCCGGTCCCAGTGGCGGGCGTAGGTCAGCGGGCGGCGGTAGCGCAGCAGGAACAGCGCCAGCCGTTCGTCATAGCGCCGGTGTTCGCCGACGACTTCGCCCTTGAAGTAATGCGGCACCGCGACGCCGTTGATCGCGCGGTCGAGGACGGCATGCTCGAGCCGGTCGACGGCAAAGTCGAGCGCCGCCGCCCACGCCAGCCGGAAATCGGTCGCGTCGGGGCGCGCGCGCAGCTTGTACGCGCTTTCGGTCGACATGCCGACGCTGCGGCACGCATCGGTGACGCACCCGCTCGCGCCGAGCGCCGCGACGAAGTCCGTCTGCTTGTCCGCCGTCCACCCGTCGTGACGGTTGCGGACGACGACCGGGTGGAACACGCGCTCATACTGGAACGGTCGCCGTGGCACCGGCGCGGGATCGCCGTCGTAGGGGCAGGGGGTGGCAGGATAAGGCATGACACGTTCCATCGGCTGAGGACGGTAGCCGGCATGGCGCGGACAAGGGGGTGTAGGACAGGCCTTTTCGCCGGTGTAGGACGGGTTGCGGGGTGTAGGATGCGCGAATGTCACGGGGGGGGGGGGGAGCGGAGCATTGACGCTTGTACCGAACATGGTACATATGAACGCATGTACGCTCTAAGTTTCTCCGAGACCCGCGCCAACCTCAAGGCGGTGATGGACCGCGTCGTTGCCGACCGGGCGCCGGTGGCGATCACGCGGCAGCGCGGCGAGAGCGTCGTGATGATCGCGCAGAGCGACTGGGAGGCAATGGAAGAAACCCTCTACCTGCTGTCGTCCCCGGCGAACGCGAAACACTTGATGGACGGCATCGCCGAACTCGACGCCGGTCGCGGCGAGGAGCACGAACTGATCTATCCGTGATCGTCACCTTCCGTGCCGATGCCTGGCGCGACTATCTCGCGTGGCAACGCGAGGACGCGAAGATGCTCGACCGGATCAACACGCTGATCGTAGAGGCGATGCGCGACCCCTTCCGCGGCACCGGCAAGCCTGAACCGCTCAAACGCAACCTGACCGGCTGGTGGTCCCGCCGCATCACGACCGAACACCGACTGGTGTACCGCGTGCGCGGGGCGGGAGAGGGGCAGGCGCTCGAGGTGCTGGCGTGCCGGTATCATTATTGACTGAGAACAACTCAAAGACCTCGATCTATCCCGCCGGGAATGTCGAACATCTTGTTCGGGACGCTTGCCTTGGATAAATAGGTTGCGGGTTCACAGTGACGAAGTAAGAAGTAGGATACCATCTTGCGCCGTATTCAAAAAAGCATTAAATACAAGTCATTAGAGATACCATCTACAAACAACGTGTTCCGAAACGCTGTCATAATGATATCATTCTTTTTATCACCCCATTTAGCGACATGTACCGGAGATAAAGCGAAATTTTCCATTTTCTCTAAGATTAGTTTTAACAACTCAAACTTCTGTACATTTCCGGTAGTTGAAAGAACTCGATCAAACTTAGCGCGCGCAAGTTGAGCATACCTTTTTTCGTAAGCGAAGATAGCTATAGTTGTTTTCTGGTCAAGCGGGAAGATGTTTAACGTTGCCATAAGCGGGCCATCGTTAGTGACAACCTCGTCAAGCGAGAATGAAGATGACACCGCCAAGACTGGCGTTTGATCTAGTGGATCGAATCTAACACTTGGTGCCCGCGTCTGACCGCGGCGATGATTTTATCAGGATCAGCGGTCCAGACGAAGGGTTTTGGGCTTTCGTTGTGGTCGGCAAGGAAACGGTTGATGGCGGCCTGAAGGTCGACGAGCGAGTGG
>JANYFA010000112.1 GCA_025362895.1 Sphingomonadaceae bacterium
CCGCTCGCGACCATGACGGCGAGAATCTGCAGCGCGGCGATCAGCCCGTCGCCCGTCGTCGCGTGGTCGGACAGGATCAGATGGCCCGACTGCTCACCGCCGACGTTGAACCCCTTCGCGCGCATCGCCTCAAGGACATAGCGGTCACCGACGGCAGTGCGATGGAGCGTCAGCCCGTGGCCTGTAAGATAGCGTTCGAGGCCGAGGTTTGACATCACCGTCGCGACCAGCCCGCCGCCTTTCAGCTTGCCGCGCCGCGCCCAATCGGTGACGATCAGCGCCATCAACTGGTCGCCGTCGACGATCGACCCGTGTTCGTCGGCGACAATCAGCCGGTCGGCGTCGCCGTCCAGCGCGATGCCGATATCGGCTCCGCTCGCGACGACGCGCTCCTGCAACGCCTGCGGATGGGTCGAACCGACATTGGCATTGATGTTGAAGCCGTCGGGGTCGACCCCGATCGCGATGACGTCGGCGCCCAATTCCCACAATGCCATCGGGGCGACTTTATACGCTGCGCCGTGTGCGCAATCGACAACGACCTTCAACCCGTCGAGGCGCATCCGGTCGGGAAAGGTCGCCTTGGTCGAATTGATATATCGCCCCTGGGCGTCGTCGATGCGCCGCGCGCGGCCGATACCCGGCGGCGGGGCGAGGACGGGAGCGATATCGAGCAGCCCCTCAATCTCCAGCTCGTCGGCGTCGGACAATTTATAGCCGTCGGGGCCGAACAGCTTGATACCATTGTCGTAGAACGGGTTGTGGCTGGCCGATACCATCACGCCCAGGTCGGCGCGCATCGACCGGGTCAACATCGCGACGGCGGGCGTCGGCATCGGCCCGACCTGAACGACGTCCATGCCGACCGACGTGAACCCGGCGGTCAGCGCGCTTTCGATCATATAGCCCGACAGGCGCGTGTCCTTACCGATGAGGACGCGGTGCTTATGCTCACCGCGCAGGAACTTCGCCCCCGCCGCCTGGCCGACACGCATGGCGATTTCAGGCGTCATCGGCGCGCTGTTGGTCAGCCCGCGAATGCCGTCGGTGCCAAAAAATCTGCGCGTCATGCCGTTCTCCCCCAAACTTCTTACGCGCGCGGCGTGGCGACGGGCAAGGCAACTGCCCCCTCTTTCCCCACGGGTCGTCGCGCGGTAAGCCATAGCGCATGTTCATTCGCCTGACCGAAAGCGTCGCCGTCGCCGGCCAGATCGCACCCGTCGACATCGCCACCGCCGCGGCGCAGGGCTTCACTGCGATCGTCAACAATCGCCCCGACGGCGAAGACTTCGGCCAGCCGCCGTGCGCCGAGATGCGCGCCGCCGCGGTCGCCGCCGGGGTCGCCTATACCGCGATTCCCGTCGGCCACGGCTTCACGCGCGCGCAGGTAACCGACATGGCCGCCGTTCTCGACGCTGCGACGGGACCGGTCCTTGCCTTTTGTCGTTCGGGCACCCGCTCGACCAACCTGTGGGCGCTGGCCGAAGCGAGCCGGGGCGGCGATGCCGATGCGATCATCGCAGCGGCGGCGAGCGGCGGATACGACGTTACGAGCCTGCGCCCAACGCTGATCGCGCTGGCCCAGCCATGATCTGCCAGCCATGATCTGGACCTCGATCCTTGGCATTATCGCCCTCGTCGGCTTGGCGCGCGTCTTGGGCTTCGCGAAGAACCCGGCGCTCGATACCGATACCGCGCGCAGCGTCGTCGAGGCCGCGCTTCCAGGCTTTGTCGCAACGGCAGCCGCCGTCGATCCGCGCACCCGCACCGCGAGCGTCACCGCGAGCGACGGGCGGGTCGCGCAGGTCATGCCGCACGGCGACCGCTGGGTCGTGCGCGGATGACGAGTGTGACAGCCCTGGCCGATCCCGTCGCCCTCGCGACTCCCGCATTCATCGCGCTGGTCCTGATCGAGATGGTCGCTGTCCGCCTCGGCGCGCGCGGCGATTACGATTGGCGCGACACGTTCACGTCGTTGACGATGGGCTTCGGCTCGACGATGGCGGCGGTGGTCTTCGGCGCGACGATCGTCGCCGCGTACAGCGCGGCGGCGCGCTGGCACCTGTTCGCGATTCCGATGACGTGGTGGGCGGGGGCGTTGTGCTTCGTCCTCGACGATCTGCTATATTACGCCTTCCACCGCAGCGCGCACCGCGTTCGCTGGTTTTGGGCGAGCCACGTCATCCACCATTCGAGCCAGCATTATAACCTGACGACGGCGCTGCGGCAGACGTGGACGGGGTTCTTCTCGCTCAGCTTCGCCTTCCGCCTGCCGCTACTGCTCATCGGCTTCGACGTTCGCCTCGTGCTGTTCGTCGCGGGGATCAACCTGATCTACCAGTTCTGGGTCCATACCGAGGCGGTGCGACGGCTGCCCGCGCCGCTCGAATGGTTGCTCAACACGCCGTCGCATCACCGCGTCCACCACGGCAGCAACCCGCGCTACCTCGACCGCAACTACGGCGGGGTGTTCATCGTCTGGGACCGGCTGTTCGGAACGTTCGAAGCCGAGGATGATGCCGAGCCGGTCCGCTACGGACTGGTCCATAATATCTCCAGCTTCAACCCGCTGGTGACGGCGACGCACGAATGGGTGGCGATCTTCCGCGACCTGCGCGCGGCGACGACATGGCGCGCGCGGTGGATGGCGATCGCCGGGCCACCGGGGTGGCGCGCGGACGGTGCGGGCAACACCGCCGACGCCCTTCGCGCCGATTGGCTCGCGCGAACGGCCGCAGCGGAATAGTCCGGCAACTCGCCCCGTCACCGTGAAAAATCGCCGGGCACTCAGTCCGGCGTCCCGGTCACGGCTTTTTGAAGCGATAGGCGAACTGGTCGGTGTGCCCACGTATGGCGGGGTCAAACACGAGCTTGCTGTGATCGTCGGCGGGGTTGGCAAGGACCTTGCTTTCGCCGTCGAACACGAAGCCGGCGGCCATCACCTCGGCCTTGACCACGGCGGGGTCGATCCGGTGCATCGTCTTGGTGACGACGGCGGGGGCACCGGCGGCGGCGGCGTGATCGACGACGATGTAATAATCGCCCGACTTCAGGATCGCGAAAACCGCGTGGTTTACGCCGTCGACGGTTCCCGGGGGTGCATTGTGGAGGTCGTGATAGTTCTGCGCCGTCCAGAACACATCGAGGCCTTGCGCGGCGGGGTCGATGGGTAATGCGACGACCGTGACATCGCCGTAATCCGCGTCGGTTCCGAGCGCCGTCACGGCGGCGGCGGATGTCGGGTCGATCGTCGCGGCGGCGGCGGGCACGATGGCGACGACACTGCCGCCGGGCTTGACGGCGACGGCGAACAGGCGGGTCCAGTACCCACCACCGGGAATGAAGTCGGCGACCTTCTTACCGTGCTCGATATGCGCGAATTCCAGCATCGCCGCAGGCTTGCGGTCGGCATCGCGCGCGACGTCGGCGGCGGGGCGGTGGCTGTCCTTGATCGCCACTTCGGGATGAGCGGCAGCGGCGCTTCCGGCCAGAAGGAGGGCGGCAAAAAGGCTGACGGACGAACGGTGCATCGGTTCTCTCCCCTTTGAGCGCGACTCCGATAACCGATCGCGCCGGTACCGCGAAGCTCTATTCGACCGGCGGCAGCGAGCGGACGAAGCGCGTGTCGACCTGCGCCGCGAGGTCGCCGCCAGCCCGGCGGACGAGGCTGACCCCCTCGATCGCGACCGCGTCGGGGCGGAGGAGGCGGGAATGGAGCGAATAGCCGAGGTCGTAGACCGCGCGGTCGGTCGCGGCCACGCCGTTGCCGACATAGGTCGTCTCAATCCCGACGGCGAGGCGGCGCCGCCCGGTGTGGAGCTTATGACCTTTCAACGCCGCGCGCAGGCCGCTATCGAACCACGTCGCCTCGATTCGTGCGTTGCCCGTCGTCTCGACCGCGTCGGCGCGAACCATCGTCGGGAAGCGAATCGTCTGCGTCTGGATGACCCCACCCGTCGCAGGCTTGAGATCGATCCGCGCCCCATCGTCGGCGAGGCTTCCGGTCAGCAGCAACGGCCCGGCGCGCGCCACCGCCGGTTTTGCCTTCGCGGCAACGACGCGCTCCTGGTGCGAATCCCAGTAACTGAGCCCCGACACAGTCAGCGCGGCGATACCGACGACCTCACCAAGGGTGATCCACCGGCGGCGGGTACGGGCCTGTTCGGTTTCCTTCATGGGAGTCCCTGTCGGCTGCGCTGGAAAGCCTGTGCCGTCCCGATCCCCGCCCGGCCACCCGCTACGATAAGCTGATGGGTGGTCGCGCGGGGATTGGGACGGCACAGGCTTCCTACGCGCGTGACCGCGCACAAAAAAGGGCCGGATGGTTCCCCATCCGGCCCAGTTGGTTTTTCCTTGGGGAGGAACAGGTCAGTAGTTGTAGGCGCGCTCACCGTGAGCGGTGATGTCGAGCCCTTCGCGCTCGGCCTCCTCGGCGGGACGCAGGCCCATCGTCTTGTCGACGATGAAGTACAGGATCGCCGAGCCGATGCCCGACCATGCCAGCGTCAGGCCGACCGCCTTTGCCTGGGTGATCAACTGCGCGACCATGTCATACGCCTCGGGCTTGATCGCGGCATAAGGGAACACGGTGTAGTCGATCGTGCCCTGTCCGCCGAGCGACGGCGCGGCGACGATGGCGGTGCCGAGCGCGCCGATGATCCCGCCGATGCAATGGACGCCGAAGACATCGAGCGTGTCGTCGTACTTGAACGCCGCCTTCACCTTGGTGACGAACAGGAAGCACACCGGCGAGACGATGAAGCCGAGGAGGATCGACGTCATCGGCGCGGCGAACCCGCTTGCCGGGGTGATCGCGACCAGCCCGGCGACCGCCCCCGACGCGGCCCCGAGCATCGACGGCTTGCCGTGGACGATCTGGTCAATGAGCGCCCAGCTGACGGCGGCGGCGGCGGTGGCGACGAAGGTGTTGATGAACGCCGTCGCGGTGACGCCGTTCGCCTCAAGGTTCGACCCCGCGTTGAAGCCGAACCAGCCGACCCACAACAGGCTTGCGCCGATCATCGTCATAGTAAGCGAGTGCGGCGGGGTGGCTTCCTTGCCGTAGCCCAGCCGCTTGCCGATCATCAGGCAGCCGACCAGCCCGGCGATACCCGCGTTGATGTGTACGACGGTGCCGCCGGCGAAATCGAGCGCACCCATGTTGAACAGGAATCCCGCGTCGGTCTTGGCGTCCGGCAGGAAGTCCGGCCCGGCGAAGTACCAGACCATGTGGGCGATGGGGAAGTAGACCACCGTCATCCACAGGACGACGAAAACCATCAGCGAACTGAACTTTACCCGCTCGGCGAACGCCCCGACGATCAGCGCCGGGGTGATGCAGGCAAACGTCATCTGGAAGACGACATAGGCGTATTCCGGAATGTAGACGTTGTTCGAGAAAGTCGCGGCGTAAGTCGACGCCGACACGCCCATCAGCATCGCCTTGCTCAGGCCGCCGAACAGTTGCGGGAACGGACTGCCAGTGCCGGTGAACGCTTCCGAATAGCCCCAGCAGCACCAGATCACCGCAACGATCGAAACGATCATGAACACCTGCATCAGAACGCTGAGCATGTTCTTCGTCCGCACCAGCCCGCCGTAGAACAGCGCGAGGCCGGGGATCGACATCATCAGGACAAGCAGCGTCGACACCAGCATCCACGCCGTGTCGCCCTTGTTCGACATATCGGCCTGCTGGAGCGCAGTCGGAGCCTTGATCAATGCCGCCGCCGCCCATGCCGGGGCGGTCAGCGTTGCCGCCGCAACCGCGGCAAGAAGCGGCTTCGCTCCCGCGGCGAGAAGGTATTTGAGAAATTTCATGTCGTCGGCCCCCTTACAGCGCGGTTTCGTTGGTTTCACCGGTGCGGATGCGAACCGCGCTGGCGACGTCGGTGACGAATATCTTGCCGTCGCCGATGCTGCCGGTGTGCGCGGTCTGCTGGATCGTCTCGACCACCTGGCCGACGATATCGTCGCCGACGACGACTTCGATCTTGATCTTGGGCACCATGTTCGTCGTGTATTCGGCCCCGCGATAGATTTCGGTCTGGCCTTTCTGGCGCCCGAAACCCTTGACCTCGCTGACCGTCATGCCCTGGACCCCGGCGGCCGTCAGCGCCTCGCGAACCTCGTCGAGCTTGAACGGTTTGATGATGGCGATCACGAGTTTCATAAGCGGGGACCCCTCACAGATGGTTATTGCTTTGCAAAGGTCATGCCAGTGCCGATCGTCCTTGTGCGGTGCAACACGGACGGTGGCAGAATGATTAAAAATACAGCGCTTGTCGCGCGAGTGCCTGTTATTCAGGCGGCGTGACTGTGACTGGACCATCCCCACCCTCACGATGTTATCGCGCATATGAACGGTGCGAGCTCAATCCTCCGGCGGGTCGCCCGCAATATCGTCCAGCAGCGCCCGTGCCGCCCCCTCGTCGTTGGCGTCGACCATCAGGCGGACGCCCGACAGGCCGCTGCCGATAACCGAGGCGATGCCGCTATCGAACAGGACGGCGTCGATCCCGGCGGACTGCAACCGCCCGCGCGCGATCTCGCCCGCGATACGATCGAACAGGGTTTCGACAACGACGAGGCTCATCGGCGACTGCGAACGAAGCGCCAGTAGAACAACACGTTGATCCCGATCAGGATCGCGCCGAACACCGCCTGCGTCCCGCGTGTCAGCCCCTCCGGATAAATAATCGGCGTCAGATAATGGTCGATGAAGCCGCCCTGATAACCGACGCCCCCCGACTCCTCGCGCAGGCGGTTTTCGAGCGGGGTCAGTGGGCAGTAATTGCCGCTGAATTCGATCCAGATGCCCCAGGCGAGCACCGGTACGTGGAGCCACACGAGCCGCGGCCGGCGCACCAGCAGGACCGCCCCGAACAGGCCGAACAGGATGAATGCCGCGTGGAAGGCAACCACGGCGTCCGCCATCAGGCGTCGCGCGCCGTCATACGTAGGGTAATTCGGTCGGCGAGCGCATCGGCAAGCCATCGATGCTGCGATCGCGCGTCGCGTATTTGGCGAGCCGATCGGCGGAGTCTTCCTGCGCGTGAAACTTGCGTAGCGTCTGGCGCTCGCGGTCGAACGCCATCACCGGCACGCCCCAGCCACACGACGACTGGGCCGATTCAACCGCCACATCGAAAATCTGCCGCACCCCACGCTCGACGATGAAATGCGCGGCCAAAGCGGCGAAGCCCGGGTCCTGCGGCAGGACGGGAACGCCGCGCCCGTAAATGCGATAGATCAACGCCGACCGGTCGAAGGCGCAGAACATGATCGTGATGCGCCCATCGGCGAGCAAATGCGCGTTGGTTTCGTTCCCCGACCCGCCATAGTCGACATAGGCCACGCGCGTCGGTGACAGCACCCGGAAGACATCCATGCCCTTGGGGCTGAGGTTGAGGCGTGCATCGGGGGCCGTCGTCGCGACGAAAAACACTGGCTGCGCCTCGACGAACGCCTGGTGCTTGGCATCGATTTCGGTGAAGAAATCCATCTACGCCGCCGTCCCGCCGACCGTCAGGCCTTCGATCAGCAATGTCGGCTGACCGACGCCGGCGGGGACGCTTTGCCCCGCCTTGCCGCAGATGCCGACTCCCTCGTCGAGCGCAAGGTCGTTACCGATCGCCTTGACCCGTGTCAGCACGTCGGGGCCATTACCGATCAGCGTCGCACCCTTGATCGGCGCACCCAGCCGTCCATTTTCGATGCGATACGCCTCGGTGCAGGTGAAGACGAACTTGCCGCTGGTGATGTCGACCTGCCCGCCGCCGAAGCTCTTGGCATAGATGCCCGATTTCGCGCGGCTGAGGATTTCGCCCGGATCGTCACGCCCGGCGAGCATGAACGTGTTCGTCATTCGCGGCATCGGCGCATGGGCATAGCTTTCACGCCGACCGTTGCCGGTGGCCCGCACACCCATCAGCCGCGCGTTGAGCCGGTCCTGCATATAACCCTTGAGGATGCCGTCCTCGATCAGGATCGTCCGCTCGGTCGGCGTCCCTTCGTCGTCGATCGTCAGCGACCCACGCCGCGCCGCCATCGCGCCATCGTCGACCACCGTCACGCCGGGGGCGGCGACGCGCTGGCCGATCAGCCCGGCAAACGCACTCGTCCCCTTGCGGTTGAAGTCGCCCTCCAATCCGTGGCCAATCGCTTCGTGCAGCAAAATGCCCGGCCAGCCCGGGCCGAGAACCACGGTCATCTCACCCGCCGGGGCGTCGATGCCGTCGAGGTTGACCAGCGCCTGAGCGAGCGCGGTGTCGATCGCCGCGTTCCACGTCTCGGGCTTCATCAGGTCGTCGTAAAGATAGCGGCCGCCGAGGCCGTGGAAGCCCGTCTCGCGGCGATCGCCGTTGGCGACGACGACCGAGACGTTGAGGCGCACCAGTGGCCGGATATCGCGCGCGCGCTGGCCGTCGGCGCGGACGATTTCGACGACCGACCAGCTGCCAAGCAGGCTCGCCGACACCTGGACGACACGTGGGTCGCGGGCGCGGGCGGCGGCGTCGATCGCCTGCAGCAGCTCGACCTTCGCCTTGAACGGGATGGCCGATAGCGGATCGGCGTCGGTGTATAATTGGCGGTTGGTCCGTGGCAGGTCGAGGCTCGCTGTCCCACCGTGGCCGCCCGCAACTACCTTCACCGTGTCGGCGGCGCGGCGGATCGCGCTGTCGGACAGTTCGTTGGCATGGGCGAAGCCGGTCGTCTCGCCCTTGACCCCACGCAGGCCGAAGCCCTGCGTCGTGTCGAACGTCGCCGCCTTC
>JANYFA010000070.1 GCA_025362895.1 Sphingomonadaceae bacterium
TATCGTCGACCATGGCGGGCGTGGCACTTTCTGTCCGGGGTCAGAGGGTCGTCTAAACAACCTTTCTCTACACCAAATCAGCAAGTTAAGCTACGCTCGCCAACCCAGAATGACCCGTCCAGTGAATAATCCGGGCTAAAGCGACGTAATCGACGGGAAGTCGAATGATGGGCGCGGGCGTGACCTTCGGGTACGCGGCCCGGTCTCAACCGTCTTCGCCCCATCCCGCGACGACCTGCCGCAGCCGGGCGTGAAGGTCTGCGCCGAATTCGGCGTTGGCCCCGAAAAATGTCGCCTGAAGTGCGGTGACCGCCGGTAGCGCTTGCGCCAACAGCGCGACCGCCGCGTCGGTCAACACGACGAGCTTCGCCCGCGCGTTCCCGGGGTGGGCGTTGCGGACGACCAGCCCCTTTTCAGATAATGTCTTAAGGACATTCGATAATTGCATCGGACTGACCTTGCCGTAATCGGCCAGCCCGGCTTGAGTCACCACGGCGCCGTCGCGACCGAGCCACGCCGTCTGGACGATCAGAACGAATTGCAGATGGGTCAGCCCCAACGGGGCGAGGACGCGATCCACCTCCCGCTGATGGCGATGCGCGACCCGCCATAGCAGAAAACCGATGGTGTCCTCGGGTTTTTGCACCCCCGACGCCGCAAAAATAGAGTTCAGATCGCGTGTCATAGCCGCCTCTCACCGAACCGCTACCGATCGACGGTTGCGGCGTAATATAAATGCGTTTAGTTCGCCTCGCATGAGTGCTGTCAACGATCAAGGCCCAGCCGCCACAGAGGCGGCCGAACCCACCGCGAGCCGCGACCGCAGGGCGGCGGCGGACCAAGCGGAAGCCGCGGATCCCGATGCTGAACCGCCCCCGAAGACGCTCAGGCAGCGTCCTATCCTCCTGCTGGTCATCGCCGTTATCCTGATCTCCGCAATCGCCGCTGGGCTGCTCTACTGGCTCGACGCGCGCCAGTATGAAACGACCGATGACGCCTATATCGACGGCCACATCGTCCGGATCGCGCCGCAAGTTTCGGGCATCGTCGCCAAGGTGCTGGTCGACGATAACCAGGTCGTCGCGCCGGGACAGGTCATCGCCGTCATCGGAACGGTCCAGACGCAGGCGCGCTACGAGGGGCTGCTCGCGCAGGCCCGGCAGACGCGGGCCGCCGTAACCACGGCGCAAGCGCAGGTCGAAGTCACCACGCAGCAGGTCGCCGCCGCCAAGGCACAGGTCATCCAACCAGAGGCCGACCTGGTCCGCGCCCGCGCCGACCTTGCCCGCTACCGCACGCTGCAGGCGACGGAGCCGGGCGCTGTCGCAGCGCAACAGATCGATGCCGCCGTCCAGGCGGTAGATGGTGCGCGCGGGCGACGCGATGCCGCTGTCCGCGCGGTTCGCCAAGCCGAGGCCCAGCGCAGCGCCAGCGCCGCGCAAGTCGCCGCCGACCGCGCCGCCGTGGCCGGGGCCGATGCCCAGTCGCGCGTGACCGCCGCCGACCTCGCCAACAGCGAAGTAATCGCGCCGATTGTCGGGCGCATCGCAAACCGCACGGTAACGCCGGGCAGCTATATCACGCCGGGGCAGCAGTTGCTCGCGATCGTTCCGCTCAAGCTATGGGTGACGGCGAACTTCAAGGAGACCCAGCTACGCCTGATGCGGGTGGGCCAGCCGGTCACGCTGCGGATCGACACCATTCCCGATGTCGATTTTCACGGCCACGTCGAATCGTTCCAGCGCGGTGCCGGGCAGGCGTTCGCCCTCCTGCCCGCGGAGAACGCGACCGGCAACTTCGTCAAGGTCGTGCAGCGGGTACCGGTCCGTATCGCGATCGATTCGCCTGGAATCGAAGCGTATCCGGTGGGCCCCGGCATGTCGGTCGTGCCCCGCGTCAAGGTTCGTTAGGTGGCCGGCCCCGCCGGCGGCGAATGGGATCCGTCGCGATCGGCGGCGGGCATTCGCTCGCCGTGGCTGATCGTCGGCATCATCTCGATCGCGACGTTCATGGAGGTGCTCGACACCTCGATCGCCAATGTCAGCCTGCGGCACATCGCCGGCAGCCTGTCGGTATCGCCCGACGAGGCGACGTGGGTGTTGACGAGCTACCTCGTCGCCAACGCGGTCGTCATTCCGATCTCGGGGTGGCTGTCGCGCGTGATCGGGCGCAAGCGCTATTACATGCTGTCGGTCGCGCTGTTCACCGCCGCGTCGTTCATGTGCGGCATCGCGCCGAACATCCAGTTCCTCGTCATCGCCCGCATCCTGCAGGGGATCGGCGGCGGCGGGCTCGCACCGTCGGAACAGTCGATGCTCGCCGATACCTTCCCGCCGGCCAAGCGCGGGCAGGCATTTGCCGCTTACGCCTTCGTCATCATCGTCGCGCCGGTGATCGGGCCGACGATCGGCGGCTGGGTCACCGACAATTTCTCGTGGCACTGGATCTTCCTCGTCAACATTCCGGTCGGCTTTCTGTCGCTGTTCCTTGTCGCGACCTTCGTCGATGAACCTAAGAAGCTGGTCGAGGAGCGCGCGGCGATGCTGAAGGGCGGCCTGCGCGTCGACTGGGTCGGCTTCCTGCTGGTCGCGATCGGCCTCGGCAGCCTCGAGATGTTCCTCGACCGCGGCGAGCGCGACGACTGGTTCAGCTCGGCCTTCATCACCACGACGGCGATCGCGGCGGGCATTGCGATCGTCTTCCTGATC
This sequence comes from Sphingomonadaceae bacterium, assembly GCA_025362895.1. Taxonomy (GTDB): domain Bacteria; phylum Pseudomonadota; class Alphaproteobacteria; order Sphingomonadales; family Sphingomonadaceae; genus Polymorphobacter_B. The sequence goes on from JANYFA010000070.1 coordinate 2,709, forward strand.
GTGTGGGAGGCGACGCGCCCCGACCCGATCGTCAACGTCCGCCTGATGGCCAAGCGCAACTTCGCCGCCGTGCTCGGCGTGATGTTTACCACCGGCGTCATCCTGTTCGGGTCGATCCAGCTGATCCCGCAGATGCTCCAGCAGGTCTTTCGCTACAGCGCGACCGATGCCGGGCTGGCGATGACCGCCGGCGGTGTCTCGACGGTACTCGCCGTGCCGTTCGCCGGGCGCCTCGCCGGCAAGGTCGATTCGCGCATCCTGATCGGCGGAGCGCTGATCGTCTCGGCGATCGCCCTTGGCCACCTGACGACGCTCGACGCCACCGCCGGGTTCAACGACTGGGCATGGGCCCGCGCCTATCAGGCGGTCGCGCTGCCGTTCCTGTTCGTGCCGTTGTCGACCGCCGCTTATGCCGGCCTCAAGCCGACCGAGACCGGCGACGCGTCGGCGCTGCTCAACGTCGCGCGCAACCTTGGCGGGTCAGTCGGCATCGCGCTCAGCCAGGCGTGGCTCAGCATCGAGAGCCAGACGCGCCAGTCGCGGCTAGTCGAACACCTCCATCCGCTGGCTCCGAACTATCCCGGCGCACTTACCCAGCTCGAGGGCGCGTTGCGCAGCGCGGGCATGGCGGCCGAACAGGCGACGATGGCGGCACAGGCCCAGCTTTATGCCATTGCCGGGCGGCAAGCGGCGATGCTCGCCTATCTCGACGTCTATCGCGCGCTGATGGTCTACACCCTGTGCGCGATCCCGGTGATCTTCCTGCTGAAGGCCCCCGCCAGGGGCCGGGCGGCCGCAGCCGAATGAGACATATCATCCCCCTTGCCGCGCTGGCGCTCACCGCCTGCACCGTCGGCCCCAACTACGTCCGCCCCGACGTTCCCGTTCCGCCGCGCTTTGCCGAAGCCCCGGCGACTGCGCCGCCTGCCGCTCCGGACGACGAGCCGGGCCGGTGGTGGACCCGGTTCAACGACACGGTCCTGACATCGCTGATCGAGCGCGCGATCGCGGGCAACCTCGACCTCGCCACCGCCCGCAGCCGGATCGAGAGCGTACGGGCGCAGGAGCGCGAAGCCCGCGCCGCCCGCCTCCCCACACTTGGCGGACGAGCGGGGACCAACCGGATCGACTTCAGCAAGAACGCCGGGATCAACTCGATCGCAAGCGCGTTCGGCGGCGGCGGCAACACCCTTCCCGGTCAGGGCATCGCCGGGCCGGGCAAGGGCATCACGACGTGGTCGATCGGCGTCGATGCTTCGTGGGAGGTCGACCTGTTCGGCGGGGTCCGGCGCGGCGTCGAGGGCGCGCGGGCGCGGACGGCGGCGGCCGAATGGAGCGTCCGCGACGTTCAGGTTAGCGTCGCCGCCGAAGTCGCGGCCGACTATTTGATGCTCCGCTCGCTCCAGAGCCAGATCGCTATCGCGCAGGCCGAAGTCGAGCGGCAGAAGGCGACGCTGCGGCTGGTCGATGCGCGCCGGAAGGCCGGGCTCATCACCGAGCTGCCGCAGCGCCAGCAGGCGCTCCAGCTGTCGGACGTCGCCGCCTCGCTGCCGCAGCTCATGGCGCGTGCCCGTGACGAGATCCATGCGCTTGGCGTTTTGACCGGCGTTGGTGCGGACGGGATCGACGCGACGCTGACGACGCCCGCCGCCCTCCCCACGGTGTCGCTGGCCGTGCCGGCCGGACTGCCATCGGACCTGCTTCGCCGTCGCCCCGACATCCGCGCCGCCGAGCGCCAGCTGGCCGCCGCGACCGCCGACATCGGCGTCGCGCAAGCAGATCTCTACCCCAAGTTCAACCTGATGGGCATGGCCGAGCTGATCTCGACCAACCTCGCGACGCTGGTGGCGCGGGCGTCGATCCAGACCAATGCCAATGCCGCCGTGAAGCTGCCGATCTTCGACGGCGGGCGGCGCAAGGGGGTCGTCGCCGAACGTCGCGCCGCCGCCGACGAGGCGCGGATCGCCTATACCAAGGCGGTCGTCGTCGCGGTCCAGGATGTCGAGGACGCGCTGGCCGACTATACTGCGGAGGGCGAGCGCAATGCCGAGCTGCGGCGTGGGGTCGCCGACGCCGAGCGCGCGGCTCACCTCGCTCGCGCGACCTTCAATGCCGGCCTGAGCGACTTCCAGCCCGTGCTCGACGCCGAGGGGACATGGCTGAACAGCCGCAACGTCCTCGTCCAGTCCAATGCGCTGCTACTGACCAATTTGTCCAGACTTTACAAGGCGTTGGGAGGCGGCTGGACGGCCTGAGCCGCATCGTTTCCGACACGAAGTTCACGCGAAGTTCACACTGACGACGTAGGTTTCGCGTGTCGGGTTTCCGCCCGCAAAACACCCATGCTCTACGCCCTGCAGGACGAAAAGCAGCAGTTGATATTCTATGCCCGACAGGGCGAGTAGGATAGCGGTTTATTGGGCCGCGAGGTTACCGTCGCGCGACGGCGGGTAACCCGCCAGCGACGCCGCAACCCCAGCGTCTACCTTACCGATAAAAGACGTGGTTACCGATCGTGCCGACCTTGTGCATCGACGCCCAGCCGACGGCGACGCGGGTGGCGTGGAAAGCGGTTGCGCGGGGGGCGACGGCGTCCCATGCCGCCGTCGCGGCGATCGCGGCGATCGCCTTGGCGGTGCGCCAGTCGCGTCCGTCGGCCGGGGTGCGCGAGCGATCGAAGCTGAACTGGCCGTGCTGATTGACGACGCCGCAGACGGTGCTGGCGAAGCGACCCGATGCAACCCGGTTGAGGATGACCTGCGCGACGGCAAGCTGGCCTTCAAGCGGCTCGCCGCGCGCTTCGAAATAGACGGCGCGGGCAAGGCATTCGCGGTCACCATAGGCCGTCGGGGCGGCGGTCATCGTCTGCGCGACGAGCGTCGTCAGCTGCGCCGGGCGGGGGGCGACGACATCGTCGTCGGCAATGATGTAGTCGGGCGCCGCAATGTTCGGAACGGCGGTTATGGACGCGAGTATATCGGGCGCTACTGTGTCAGCCGGGTGCGCGATGGCGGCAATCAACCGGGCGGCGGCGGCAGGGGCCTGCGGCAGTTCGCCGGCGGCCGAAACAACGGTACTGGCCAGCGCGACGATCGCGGCGGAGCACATAATTGGGAACTTTGAGGTCATTCAATCGCTTATCACCCACGGCGTTCCCGGATCCGCTCGGCAACGGCCCGTATGGCCGTGCGTCGCTGGGCTGAACCCGGTGCAGACCGCTTGGGCTGATGATCGCCGGACCCGCCCACGGTTCCGGCAATGAAGAAACCGCCACGTGCCGGATCCGATGCTGCGCCGCAAGGTCAGCTTGTGGTTTCGTCGACGAACCGTGCCAGATCAGGGGTGTCCAGTTCGATAACCCACACATCGGGGTCGTAGCCGCGTTGCCGCGCGACCCACGCGTCGACCGAGTCTCCGCTCGCGCCGACCCGCCAGTTGGTGCCATCGGGGCCGATTGCACGGCTCCGCGCGGACTGGTTTCCGGCGCGGTCGCGATGGACGAGAATCACACTGCCGGCAACATCGTCTCCGCGATAAAGGACGGTCGCGAAGTCACCGGCGGCGTTCACCCGACGGAGCAGCGCGCTGACCCAAAGGCCCGTTGCGAGGCGCGGTTCGCTCAGGCGGCCTCGCTCCGGCGCGCCCCGGCGAGCACATTGTAAAAGACGTCCTCTGACCCCGCCCCACGCAGCATCGCACAGAAAGCGGCGTCGCGCAGTGCCCGGCTGATACGGGCCAGCGCCTTCAGATGATCCGCCCCGGCGGCGCTCGGGGCGAGCATCAGGATAACGAGATCGACCGGCAGCCCGTCGAGCGCGGCATAAGCGACCGGCGTAACAAGCCGCGCGGCAACGGCGACGATGCCGTTGAGACCGGGCAGCCGCCCGTGCGGTATCGCCGTCCCTGCCCCGAACCCGGTCGAGCCGAGCGCCTCGCGGTCGCGGATGACGTGCGTCACCTCGTTGGCATCGCGCCCGACGAGCGCCGCCGCGCGCACGGCCAACACGTCGAGGACGTCCGCCTTGCTCGTCGCGCTGAGGTCGAAGACGATACCGTCGGGCGCGATCAGATCACCAAGCTGAATCACGCCTGCGGCTCGACCCAGCCGATGCTGCCGTCTTCGCGCCGATAAACCATGTTGTGGACCCCCGATTTGCTGTTCTTGAATAGCAAAGCGGTCGTGTTCCGCAGATCGAGCATCATCACGGCGTCGCTGACGCTCGCGTCGGGAATGTCGACGCGCGTTTCGGCAATGATCGGCGGGTTGTCGGCAGACTCGTCATCAGCGGCGTCGGGAGCGGCGGCGAAGATCGTGTACGCGGCATTATCGAGATCGGTCGCCGAGTCGATCGCGCGCGCATTGCCGGGCCCGTGACGGTCCTTCAGACGCCGCATATAGCGGCGCAGCTGCTTATCGATCCGGTCGGCGGCGACATCGAGGGCGATGTTCGCCTCGCTCGCGCTGCCCGATCCCTTGAGGATCAGGTCGGACATGACGTGCATGACGATATCGACGATGAAATCGCCGTGCGGGCCGGGGCTGAGAGTGACGTTGGCACCGATCGCGCGGCTGAAATATTTCTCGGCGATGGCGGTCAGCCGGGTCCGGACGTGTTCACGAAAGGCGGCCCCAGCGTCGACCTGGTGGCCCGAAACGCGGATGTCCATCGCCTTGTCTCCTTCTGTGCGGGCGGTCGCTCTAGGCTCGGCCCAAGGTTGCGTCAATGAACGCTCGAGCGATGGGAATTACGCCAACCAGACTGGATTGCTCAGCCCGGCGATGAAGGCGGCGTGGCGCGCGAGTTCGTCGGGCGAGGCCACGTGGTTTCGGGCGGCACGGAAGTCGCGCGCCGCCGCTGCCGGTGCCGCCACCGAGATCGTCGCGAGATCGAGGCCGATCTGCCGCCCGCCGACAAGCTCGATATAGACACGCGCCAGCAGTTCGGCGTCGATCAGCGCGCCGTGCTTCGTCCGGGCCGACAGATCGATGCCGTAGCGGTTGCACAGCGCATCGAGCGTGTGTTTCGCCCCCGGATGCTTCTTGCGCGACAGTTCGAGGGTGCAGATCGCGCGGGTCGCCGGGATAACAGGAAGCCGCGCGCGGCGCAGCTCGAAGTTGAGGAACTCCATGTCGAAGGCGGCATTGTGCGCGACGAGCGGCGCGTCGCCGATGAAGGCGAGAAAGTCGTCGATCACCGCCTCGAACACCGGTTGACCGGTCAGGAATGCGGTCGACAGGCCGTGGACCCCCTCGGCGTCCTTCGGCATCATCCGGCACGGGTCGAGATAGGTGTGGAAGCTGCGCCCGGTCGGGACGCGCCCATGGACCTCGATCGCCCCGATCTCGACGATGCGGTGGCCATCGCCAGGCATGATGCCGGTGGTTTCGGTGTCCCAGACGATTTCGCGCATGACGCCTATCTAGCGTGGTTTCCGCTGAAGTGAAGCCGGCACCGGTCCCCGCGTAAGTCGGTGCCGGCTGATCGCAAGGTTGTGACAAGGGCGCGGACCGCGCGCGCTGTGGCGGCTTTCGTACCGCCGGTCGGGATGACGATGTCGGCGCGGGCGCGCTTGACCGCGTCGGGCACCTGGCGGGCGAGGATCGCCGCGAACTTGTCCGCCGTCATGCCGGGTCGGGCAAGCACCCGCGACCGCTGGACGGCGGCGGGAGCGGAGACGACGGCAACGACGTCGCACTGCCCCTCGCCGCCGCCTTCGAACAGGAGGGGAATGTCGAGGACGACGATCGTTGCCCGCCGATGGCGGCGGAGGAAGGCCATGCGCGCGGCGGCAACGAGCGGGTGAACGATGGCCTCCAGCCGCCGCAGCCCGGGCGTATCGCCGAACACCGCCGCCCCCAGCGCTGCCCGGTCAAGCACGCCATCGACGACGACCCCGGGGAAAACAGCGGCGATCCCCGGCAAGGCCGCGCCGCCGGAGGCCTGGAGCAAATGAACGGCGGCATCGGCGTCGAATACTGGAACCCGCAATCGCCGGACCATCGCCGCGACGGCCGATTTGCCCATGCCGATCGATCCGGTCAGGCCGACGATGATCACGGGCTCGCCCGGATCAGCAGCGCGCGCAGCTCGGCGTCGTGCTCGCGCGGGGCGGGGGCACCGAAGAACAGCGCGAACGCTGCTGCCGCCTGCCCGATCAGCATCGACAGGCCGTCGATAGTACGCAGACCCCGCGCGCGCGCGGCGGCGAGAAGGGGGGTTTCGAGGGGGGCATAGACCATGTCGAAGACGATCGCGTCGTCCGGTACGCGTGCGAGATCGACAACAAGAGGTGGCTGTCCGCTCATCCCGAGCAGGCTTGCATTGATGATAAGTTTGGTGTCGTCGGGAAGCGGAGCATCAAGTTGGACAACGATCCCTCCCGCGCCAGTCGCCGCCAAAACGTGTTCCGCGTTGAGTCGGCTTCGATTCATCAGTGTCAGCGGTCCTTGGCCATGTTGCATCAGTCCGACGAGCGCGGCCCGTGCCGCGCCACCCGCACCGATCAGCACCGTTGAAAGATTGGCATGAGCAAACGGCTGAAAGATATCGATGAGCGCGAGAACGTCAGTGTTGCACCCGGAAATGTCGCCGCTGCGCTCGACAAGTAGACAGTTCAGCGCTCCCGTGTCCTGCACCCAGCCGTCGGCACGGTCGATATAAGCAAGTGCCGCCACTTTGTGCGGCACCGTCACGTTCACCCCGCGCAACCCCAGCGCCGGCAGCGCGCAGATCGCGTCGCCCAGCCGCTCCGGCGCGACCGCGAAGCGTGCATAGTCACCGTCCAGCCCCAGCTTTGCCAGCCAGAAACGGTGGATCAGCGGCGATTTCGAATGCGCGATCGGCCAGCCGATGACTCCGGCGGACATCATGTCGCCAGCTCCCCGCGCAGCCGCAGATAATCGAGCACCGCGAGCAGCGGCAGGCCGCGGATGGTGAACTGGTCGCCGTCGATACGGGTGAACAATTGCGCGCCGATTCCCTCAATATGATAGCTGCCGACACAGTGGATGATGCCGGGGTCGGCGTGGTCGAGATAGTCGGCGATGAAGGCGTCGGACAGCTCGCGCATCGTCAGTCGCGCGGAATCCGTCGCCCGCCACACCGCGACGCCGCCCTCGGCGATGACCGCCGCCGACATTAGCTGATGCGTCGTTCCCGAAAGACCGCGCAGCTGCGCCGCCGCACCCTCACGCGACCCCGGCTTCGCGAGAAAACGTCCATCGGCTGGGACAACGATCGAATCGGCCCCCAGCACCAGTCCGGGGACGCGACGCGACACCTTCACCGCCTTGACCTCGGCGAGCGCGTCGGCGACTCGCGCCGCGCTCGCGCCTTCGGCCGCGAGACCCGCCGTGATCGCCTCCTCGTCGACGTTGGCCGCCGATGCGATGAAGGATACGCCGGCTGCGGTCAGCATCGCTGCCCGCGCCGCGCTGTGGCTGGCGAGGGTGATCATCGCCGGCACTGCTCCCGTCACTTGCCAGCCGCATCGGCGGCACCGTCGGTTCGGGCCTGGACAAGATTGATGATTGCCGCCGCCGTTTCCTCGATCGAGCGACGGGTGACGTCGATCACCGGCACGTCGTGGTCGGCGAACAGGCGGCGGGCGAAGGCGACCTCGGCAGTAACGGTGGCGGCGTCGACATAATCGGTATCGGGGGCCTGACCGAGCGTCAGCAGGCGGTTGCGACGGATCGCGATCAGCCGCTCGGGCGAATTCGTCAGCCCGACGACAAGCGGTTTTTTCAACCGGAACAACGATGGCGGCGGCGGCGACTGCGGCACCAGCGGAATGTTCGCCGTCTTATACCCGCGATTGGCGAGATAGATCGACGTCGGCGTCTTCGAGCTGCGCGAGACCCCGGCGAGGACGATGTCGGCCTCCTCCCAATTCTCGGCCCCGGCACCATCGTCGTGGACCATCGTAAAATTGATCGCGTCGACACGCTGAAAATACGCCGCGTCCATGACATGCTGCCGCCCCGGGCGGGTCACCGCCGTCGTACCGAGAAAACCCGCCAAGGCTTCGATGATCGGGTCGAGAACCGATACCGACGGCAGGCCAAGCGCAACGCAGCGGTGTTCGAGCCGCGCGCGAACGGCGCCGGTAACCAGCGTGTAAAGAATCAGCCCCGGACGTTTGACGATTTCCTCGATGACGCGGTCGAGATGACCTTCCGACCGGACCATCGGCCAGAAGTGCTTGATCGTATCGGCTCCTTCGAACCGCCCGAGTCCCGCCTTGACGATCGATTCGAGCGTCTCGCCGGTCGAGTCGGACACGAGATGGAGGTGCAGCCGCGCCATGACGAAAATTTTTCAACTCATACCAAGTCTGGGGATAACCCGTGCACCGGTGCCTAGCCGTTGGTCCGGCACGCTGCAAGACGGTGCAACCGTGACTTATGTCCCCGCGCTGTCAACAGGTGAAATGAAGGCCGGTAGGGGCTGTGAACTTCGGGGATAAGTCGGACGACTCGCGCTGGGTGGGCGGTTTATGCGCGGAGCAGCACGTCGCGGCCTCGGGACAACCAATGCGTTCGCGTGATTCACCGCATTACTGCTACTTCAGATTCTAATTAGATTCTGAAAGGTAGAAACACTCCCCTGTTCGCTCGACGGCCATCGGCAGGGGTTGACGCCGCCCCGATGACGGGGTTTCGGTTCCATATGTTCGATCCCTGCATCCGGTTGCCACGATGACTCTTCCCCGTCTTCTGGCCGTTCTTGGCGGTAAACGAATCGATCCGCCGCCGATGTGGCTGATGCGCCAGGCGGGGCGCTATCTGCCCGAATATCGCGCGCTGCGGGCGGACAAGGGCGGGTTTCTCGATCTCGTCTACGACAGCGAAGCGGCCACCGAGGTCACGCTCCAGCCGCTGCGGCGTTTCGGTCTCGACGCGGCGATTCTGTTCTCCGACATTCTGATCGTACCGCACGCGATGGGGATGGATCTCAGCTTCGGAGTCGGTGAAGGTCCGCGACTCGTTCCGCCGCTCGTCGACGGTAAGTGGGAGGGGCTGACGCCGGACCTCGACCGTTTCGCGCCGATTTACGAGACGGTGCGCCGGGTCAAGGCGGCGCTCAGCCCCGATGTTACTCTGATCGGGTTCGCCGGGTCGCCATGGACCGTCGCGACGTACATGGTCGCGGGCAGCGGCAGCAAGGATCAGGGCGAGGCACGTCGGCTGGCCTATCGCGACCCAGCTGCCTTCCAGGCGCTGATCGACCGCATTGTCGGTGTCACCGTCGATTATCTGTCGGGGCAGATCGAGGCCGGGGCGCAGACGGTCCAGCTGTTCGATAGTTGGGCCGGGAGCCTGGCGCCGAGCGAGTTCGAACGCTGGGTCGTCGCGCCGACGGCGGCGATTGTCGGGCGGTTGATGGTCCGCCATCCCGACGTGCCGATCATTGGCTTCCCCAAGGGCGCCGGGGCCAAACTCGCCGCTTACGCCGCCGAAACCGGGATCGACGCGGTCGGCCTCGACGAGACCGTCGATCCGGCGTGGGCGGACGCGATGCTGCCGCCGGGGATGCCTGTGCAGGGCAATATCGACCCGCTCGCGCTATGGGCCGGGGGCGAGGCGTTACGCGCCAGCGTCGCCCGCGTCCGCGCCGCGTTCGACGAGCGCCCGCACATCCTCAACCTCGGCCACGGTATCCTGCAGGACACGCCAGTCGCGCACGTCGACGAACTGATGGCGCTGGTGCGCGGTTCGCAATGAGTAGCCCCGGATGACCGGCTGGCTCGGCGACGCTTATCCGTGGGTCAAGGCG
>JANYFA010000027.1 GCA_025362895.1 Sphingomonadaceae bacterium
GCGCTCGCCGGTTACCCGCTGATCAAGCACTGCATGAACCAGGGCTATGACGTCGTCGAGTTCATCAACGGCAACGCCGCGCTCAAGCCTGCCGACGAGCCGATCCTCGCGGCGAAGTTTGCGCCGCTGGGCACGAAACGCGACGTCGGCGAATGGCTGGCGTTCGTCCAGAGCCGCGTTCCCGTCCTCGCCGAACTGTCGCCGCTCCAGATGCGCGAATATATGATCGACGCCGAGGTCCGCGTGGCTCGCAAAGGCGACACGGTATTTGCGCGCGCGGCGGCGGGGGCATCGCTTTACTTCATCGTGCAGGGCGCGGTGGCGGTCGAGGTCGACCCCGGCAATCCGGCGCGCAACGTCCTCATCCCCTCGGGCCAGTTCTTCGGCGAGGTCGGGCTGATCTCGGGCCAGCGGCGCGGCGCGGCGGTGCGAACGGTCGAGGATAGCGTCTTCGTCGAATTGGAGCGCACCACGGCGCTCAAGCTGATGACGCAGGTCACCCGCGCCAAGGCGGTAATCGACCGCGTGATGACCGAGCGCCAGTTGCTTCAGGTGTTCGGCCCCGGCCTTATTCCGCCCGATCTGGCCGGCATTATCGCCAACCTGTCGACGCGCCAGCTCAAGGCGGGTGAGGCGCTGATCACCGAAGGCGAAGCGGGGACCGACCTGTTCGTGATCCGGTCGGGCAGCTGCACAGTCGATAAAACGATCGGCGGTAAATCGGTCTTCCTGTCCTATGTCACGGCGGGGTCGTTCGTCGGCGAAATGGCAGTGGTCAACGGCGGTGTCCGTTCGGCGACGGTGCGCGCGACGGTCAAGACCGAAGTCGTCCAGATCGACGGCCCGGCCTTTCACGCGCTGCTCGCCAAAAAACCCGATGTCATGGCGCGGTTGAAGGCAGCGATGGCATCGCGACAAAAGATCAACGATTTCGTCGCGGCACAGAAGGAAAGTTTCGGATCGATCGTCGACCTGCACACCGAAACGGCGCGGTTCATGGTCGCGAACGGCCTCGGCGAGGCGACCGATGTGCTGCTGATCGACGAAACCCTGTGTATTGGCTGCGATAATTGCGAAAAGGCGTGCGCCGATACCCATGACGGATTGAGCCGCCTCGATCGCGAGTCGGGCAAGACTTTTGCTCACCTCCACGTACCGACATCGTGCCGCCACTGCGAACACCCGCATTGCATGAGCGAGTGTCCGCCGAACGCCATCTCGCGCGGCCCCGACGGTGAAGTCCGGATCGACGACAGTTGCATCGGCTGCGGCAATTGCGTCCGCTTCTGCCCCTATGGCGTCATCCGCCTCGACAAAGTCCCGCCGAAGAAACCGCCGCTGCTCAGCTGGCTGCTGTTCGGGGCCGGGCCGGGGCCGGGTGAGCCCAGCCACGACTGGGCCGACAAGCACCGCAAGGGCGGCGTCGTCCCGCCGAAGCGCGCGGTCAAATGCGACATGTGCGCTGGGATCAAGGGCGGCGCGAGTTGCGTCCGAGCGTGCCCGACAGGGGCGGCCATCCGCGTTTCGACCGAGTTCTTCGGGCGGGTCGCCAACCGCCACACCGAGAGCTGACGGCGATGGCGAGTTTCGACAAGATCGACTGGCGGCGCGCTCAGCGCGGTCACGTCACGACCGACAGCGGCCAGCTTCACGAAGGCTTTCTGCGCCACCGCAATTTCCGCTGGGCGAAGATCGCGCTGACGATCTCCGCCATCGCGATCCTGGCCTATGCCCTTGTCGACCAGACGCCGCGCCCGAACGGCGGGACGTGGCTCGGCTATGTTCTCGGCACGGTCGGTGTCGGGCTGATCCTGTGGCTGACGCTATTGGGGCTTCGCAAGCGCGCGATCACGCCGGGGCGGTGGTCGTTGAAGGCGTGGACCAGCGCCCACGTCTATCTCGGCCTCAGCCTCGTCGTCATCGGCACCCTCCACACCGGCTTCCTGTTCGGCTGGAACGTCCATACCCTTGCCTACGCGCTGATGATGATCGTCATCGGGTCGGGCCTGTACGGCATCGCCGCGTATGACCGGTTGCCCGCCGCGCTCAGCAGCAACCGTGGCGAGGTCACCCAGCGGCAGATGCTCGCCAATATCGCCGCGATCGACCGTCAGCTCCACGGTGCCGCCCTCCCGCTAGCCGGCGACGAGGCGGCGATCGTCCAGGGATCGATCGACGGAACACGGCTCGGCGGCGGGGTGGTCGAGCGCCTGTCGGGCCGCGCGCGGGGCTGCGGCAACCGTCGTGCGCTCGATGCTTTCGCCGCGCTGCTGCCCGCCGCCACCGGCGATCGCGCCGACCGACTCCACAAGATCGTCCTGCTGTTCGAACGCAAGGAGGCGACGCTGGGCCTCGCGCGGCGGCACATCAGCATCCGCGCCCGGCTCGAAGTCTGGTTGTTCGTCCACGTCCCCGCCACCTTCGCACTAATCGCCGCGCTCATCGCGCACGTCGTCAGCGTCTTTTTCTACTGGTGATGGCGTGAGCTTCGTCATCAAACAGATTACCCAGCGGGCCGCCGGAGGGACGATCGCGCGGACCAAACGGCTCGAGCAAAATATCCTGATCGTCGGGCGCGCGGTCGACGCCGACATCCAGCTCGGCGACCTTGCCGTCCAGCTGCGCCACGCGCGCATCCGCGACCTCGGCGGCGGGCGCGTCGAGGTCGCAGCGATCGATGGCGCGGCGGTCCAGATCGATCGCAAGCTGGTCGCCACCGTCCAGTTGTCACTCGCCCGCGCGCCCGTCATCATCGTCGGTGGCGAAAAGCTCGAACTCGGTTTGGGGGAGACTGTCGGCGACATTGCGGTTAAGGTCGAACGCTTCGATGTCCCCGGCGAATTACGCGACGAGCGCGCGATCTTCACCCTCAGCCGCGCGCTGCCGACACGCCGGATCCTCGCGTGGGGCATGATCGCCGCCGTTCTCGCCCTTTTTCTCGCATGGCCGATTCTAACGCCCCATCCGGCGACCGTCGCGGCTGTCGGGACGGCTCAACCCGCTGCCTTTCACCCCGACCAGATGTGGGATGCCGGGCCGCTGTCGCCGCCGCACGCGTTCCTGTCGAAGAATTGCGCCGCCTGTCACGACAAGGCGTTCGTGTCGGTGACCGACCGGACGTGCCTGTCGTGCCATGCGGGCAAGCAGCCGGGCAAAAGCCCCTTCGCCGTGCTGCGCGATCATGCCGATCCGACGCGCCTTGTCGCGTCGCACGGCGATATTCCCGGCTTCGCCGCGCGCCTGCGCGCCGCCGTCGGCCCGTCGTTCGGGCTCAAGGAGTGGAGCTGCACCGGGTGCCACAAGGAGCACGTTGGCGCCGATACGACGCCGGTGTCGAGCGACGCCTTCTGCGCCGGATGCCACGCGAGCATGAAGGCGCGGCTGCCCGACACGAGGCTCGCCAACGTCGCAACGTGGGACAGTCATCCGCAATTTCGCCCCGCCATCACCGACAACAGCGGGGCGTCGCCAAAGCTGGTCCGGGTCATCCTCGACGGCCACCAACAGGAAGATAGCGGCCTCAAATTTCCCCATGCGCTGCATTTGAGCGGGACCAATTCAGTCGCCCAGATGACGCGGCGGCTTGGCGTCCGCTACGCCGGTGAGAAGCAGCTTGGCTGCGCCGATTGTCACCACGCCGATCCGACGGGTGTGCGGTTCGTCGAATCGACCATGGAGCGCGATTGCGCCGCCTGCCACACGCTTGCCTTCGCGTCGCAGGACGGAACGGTGCGAACGCTTCGCCACGGCGACCCGAAGCAGGTCATCGCCGAGCTGAGCGACTATCTCAAACTCCACGGCGGGGCAGCGGCTCCGGTCCAGCGGATGCAGGTCGGGTTCGCCGCCACGGGCCGGGCCGCACCCCTATTCGCTGGCGACAGCCGGATTCGCGCGGTCTTTGAGAAGGGCGGCGCGTGCTTCGATTGCCATGTCATCACGGCAACGGGCCCGCTCGCCTATGCCGTCAAGCCGGTGACGTTCACCGCGCGGTACCTCGCGCGGGGCTGGTTCAGCCACGCCGATCACGCGACCGTCGCGTCACCGTGTGCGAGCTGCCACGCCGTAGCGACCACCAATTCATCGACCGCGCTCCTCCTGCCGGGGGTCAAGTCGTGCCAGACGTGCCACGCCGCCCGCCCCGCCGCCAATCAGGTCGCGTCGCCGTGCTCCAGCTGCCACAGCTATCATAACGGGGCGGGTGCCCCGGCGTTCGTTCGCACCGAATCGGCGGAGCCGGGCCGGTTAACCACCAAGACGGTGGCATCAACGATTGACAAGTTATCAACGGCGAAGCCTGATAGCCACGAAATCGCGAGCGCCGCGACTGCGGGGTAGGGGGCGAGTTTGGCGACGGAGCATCGGGTGGAGCCTTCGGGCCCCGCAGACAAATTGTTTTTCGCGCAGATCACCGATCTGCATATCGGCTTCGAACCGAGCAATCCGTTCGAGGCCAATCAGCGGCGGCTCGACGACGTGCTGGCTCTACTCGTGGCGATGGACCCGCGCCCGGCGTTCGTGCTGGCGACCGGCGACCTTGTCGAAGGCGGGTCGGTCGAAGATTATCAGCGCCTGCGCCGCAGCTTCGATCCGCTGCCGTTTCCAGTCTATTGCTGCCTCGGCAACCACGACAAGCGCGGCCCGTTTGCCACGATCTTCCCCGAAACGCCCACCTTCGACGGCGCGGTTCAATATGCGATCGACGACCCGGCGCTTCGCATTCTAATCCTCGACACGATGAGCGAGGAACGCCACGGCGGCGACTTCGACGATGGGCTGGCCGCATGGCTCGACGCCGAACTCACCGCGTCGCCGCGACCGACCGTCCTCGCGATGCACCACCCGCCGACCCCGTCGGGGATCGACTGGCTGACCACCGGCACCGACGAGCCGTGGGTCGTCCGCCTTCGCACCGTTGTCGACCGGCATCGTGCCACGATCGTCGGCATCCTTGCCGGGCATTATCACCGCCCGATGATGACGGCATGGCCGCACGCGACGATATTCGTCTGCCCGTCGGTCGCGCCGCGTGTCGCGCTCGACCTCCGCCCGATGGACGCAGAGCACCCCGACAATCGGGCAATGATCGTCGACGAGCCGCCGTCGTTCGCGCTCCACCAATGGGCCGATGGCACGCTGAGAAGCCATATCGGGACAGCGGCGGACTACACCGTGTTCGCCCGCCACGACGATCGGACGAAGGCGCTGGTTGCGAGATTGATCGCCGAGCGCCACGATACTGCGTCGCACGCGGCGGCGTAGCCGCGGCCTGAACGGCCGCCGCGACCACGGCATGACTAACCTATCGGCTGGCGACCCGCGTCGCGCCGGTCACGCGCCAGACCGTATTGCCGACATCGTCCGCAACGAGCAGGCCGCCCAAATGGTCGATCGTGACCCCTACCGGCCGCCCCTGGGCATCACCCGATGCGGTCAGGAACCCGGTCAGGACATCGACCGGCGGACCCGCCGGGACGCCGGCGGTGAACGGTACGAAGATGACCTTGTAACCGGACAAGGGCTTGCGGTTCCACGACCCGTGCTGACCGACGAACGCGCCTTGGGTAAAGGCCGCCGGCAACGCTGTGGCCCCGGCGGCAAAGGTCAGACCGAGCGATGCGGTGTGGCTGCCCAGTGCATAATCGGGCTTGATCGCCTTGGCGACGAGGTCGGGGCGCTGGTCCTTGACGCGCGTATCGACGTGTTGGCCGTAATAGCTGAACGGCCAGCCATAGAAGCCGCCCGGCGCTACGCTGGTCATATAGTCGGGAACGAGGTCGGACCCGATTTCATCGCGCTCGTTTACGCTGGTCCATAATTTGCCGCTCATCGGCTCGAACCCCATCCCGTTCGGATTTCTCAGCCCGCTGGCGAAAATCGCGTGCGCGCCGGTCTTCGGATCGATCCGCCAGATCGCCGCGCGGCCAGCCTCGGCAGCGAGCCCGCGCTCGCCGACGTTCGAGTTCGACCCAACGGTGGCGTACAGCGTCGATCCATCCGGGCTGGCGATGATATTCTTCGTCCAATGGTGGTTGATCGTTCCGGCCGGCAGATCGACGACCTTGGTGCCGGGCGTCGTGATCGCCGTCGCACCCGGTGTGTACTTGAATTTGACGATCGCATCGGTGTCGGCGACGTACAAATCGTCGCCGATCAGCGCCATGCCGAACGGCGAGTTCAGCCCCTTAATAAAGACCGTTTTAACGTCGGCGACACCGGTGGCGTGGCTGTCGCGAAGGAGAGTGATGCGGTTAGCGCTCGGCACCGTGGCTCCGGCGCGACCCATGACTTTACCCTCGACGAAGCCGCGAAGGCCGGTGCTGTCGTCCGGCTTGGGCGGTGCATTGGTCTCGGCGACGAGGACATCGCCATTCGGCAGGACGTAGAGCCAGCGCGGATGAGCGAGTCCGGTGGCGAACGCCGCAACGCGCAGCCCCGCGCCCGCGACGGGCGTTGCCCCCGCCGCCCACGGGTGCGCCGGGGCAATCTTCATTGTCGGCAGCATGGTCGGATGCGGCGCGGGCAGGGCCGGGTTGGCGCCGAACCCCGACGACGACGGGAGCGTCGCCTGCTCGCCACACGAAGCGAGCGCAAGCACGAACAGGGGAGCGAGACGGCGCATGGCAATTCCTTGTGACCCGGTAACCGAACCGTCCATAGCGCTCGGTGTTCCGTTTAGCATAATGCGAGAATGGCTGCCGCCATCGCGTCGGGTTCGGCGAGCGGGAGGAAGTGGTCGCGCCCGGGGAAGCACTCAACGCGCGCGTTAGGGCGCTCGGCGATCGTCGCGGCGTCGGCGGGCATGACCGTGCTGCGCTCAGTCCCATGGAGCAGGATCAACGGCCCGGTCCACGCGGCGACGGCCGCCGCCATATCGTGGCTGACCGCGGCAAAGGTCGCGGCTTCCCACGCCGGCGCACAGGCGAGTTCGACCTCCCCACCGGCGCGGTCGCGGACGCCGCCCGCGAGGTAGACGGCGAGATCGTCGGCGTGCCACGAGGCGAAGACACCACGCCCGCGATAGGCGTCCGCCATCGCGGCGCGCGACGGCCACACCGCGCGCCGCCGCGCCGCTTGCGCCGCCATCGGGTTGACGAGCGGCGACCGCGTCCATGAACCGGCGACCGCGAACGGGATGAACGCCGGTTCGATCAGCACGACACCGGCCACGCCCCCCACCCTGCTGGCGACACTTAGGCTGACGGTCGCCCCCATCGAATGCCCGGCGAGGATCAGCCGTCGCGACGGCGGCAATGCCGCAAGAAGCGCGACCAGGTCATCGGCGTACCCATGCCAGTCGTGCAGCGCCGACGGATCGGCGGGCAGCGTCGTCGCGCCGTGTCCGCGCGCGTCACTCGCGATGATGTTGACGTGGGGCGCGAGGCGATCGAACAACCCGCCATAGAGCGCCGCGCACATCCCCGTCGCATGGGCGAAATGAACGAGCGGCGCGTCGGGGCCGGCGGCGAAAGCCTCGATCGTGGCGATGGTTCCGGTGGGAATATGGCGGCGACTGGCGTTCATCCCCCGCCTCTAGCGCGCTTGGAGGGACCTGCCCATGCTCCTCCCGCGAAGAGGAACCACTTAACGAAGGCACCCCCCTACGAGGAAATTTCCGCCGTTCGCCGGAGGCTCTCACGCGGTCGCCGCAGCCCGCCGCCGCAGCGCCGCGCCCGTCATCGCGAACCCGGCGATGAGCAGGCTCCACGCGGCGGGTTCGGGGACGGTGGGGACGGTGTCACTGGTGACAACGTTGTCGACCGCGAAGCGCGCGCCGCCGCCCGAGGAGTAGATCGCAATCTCGTTGCCACTGGCATAGGCGAAGCCGAGGTGCTCCCACTCGCCGATCTTGGTCGTGTGGACGAAGTTCTGAGTATAGCCGGAACTGTTTGTTGCAATCAACTGAGCAACCCCGGAGGTGACGAAAAAGTCGGCGGATACATAGTTGAACAGCGCGACAGGGTATTGGAAAATCCCATTGTCGGACTGCTCGGCGTCGATCGCGAGCATCGGCAATTATATACTTGACGCACTCGTCGTTCCTGCGCATATATGGTCTATCGAAGGGACGCGCCGTCATGAACCTCACCGACCCCATCTTCTCCGACGCCAACGCCGCCCGCGAGCACCTAGAGGCGCTGCATTGGCCGGACGGGGCTTTCTGCCCGCATTGCGGTTCGGTTGACCGCATCACGAGGATGAAGGGCAAGAGCACGCGCCCCGGCGTTCACAAGTGCAACGCCTGCACCAAATTCTTTACCGTCACGGTCGGGACGATCTTCGAGGACAGCAAGATTCCGCTGAACAAGTGGCTTCTCGCGTTCCGTCTCATGTCGTCGAGCAAGAAGGGTATCAGCGCGCATCAAATGGGCCGCTCGCTCGGCATCACCTACAAGTCGGCGTGGTTCCTTTGCCATCGCATACGTCTATCGATGACGCCCGCTAACCCCGCGTCGCTCGGTGGCCCGGACAAGGTCGTCGAGGCCGACGAAACCTATGTCGGCGGCAAAGCCAAGAATCGCGCGTTCCGCTCGCCTCGCGCCAAGCAGCCCGTCGTGGCGTTGGTCGAGCGCGAAGGCCACGTCCGTTCGTTCCACGTCGCCAACGTCACCGCAAAGCAATTGCGCCCGCTGATCCTTACGCACGTCCTGCCAACGTCGTACCTGATGACCGACGAAAGCGGCGTCTACACCCGCGTCGGTCGCGAGTTCCACGGCCACGGCACGGTCAATCACAGCGC
Organism: Sphingomonadaceae bacterium; assembly: GCA_025362895.1. Taxonomy (GTDB): domain Bacteria; phylum Pseudomonadota; class Alphaproteobacteria; order Sphingomonadales; family Sphingomonadaceae; genus Polymorphobacter_B. The sequence continues at coordinate 8,738 of JANYFA010000027.1, forward strand.
CAGTGAGTACGTCACGACCGGCGGTTTCAAGCACAGCAACACGGTCGAAAACTTCTTCTCGATCTTCAAGCGTGGCGTGATCGGCACCTATCACCACATGAGCGAAGCGCACCTTGCCCGCTACACTGCCGAGTTCGACTTTCGTTACAACCACCGCAAGGTGAACGATGCCGAGCGCGCCGACGCTGCCCTTCTCGGGGCCGCTGGCAAGCGTTTGACCTATCGGCGGGCTAACGCAGCCTAAGACGCTGCAACAGCAAGCGGCGGCGTATATGCGCTGGCGTAGCACGAGGGGGGACAGGATGATTTACGAAACGCTTCGGTCTGTGCACACAATGGGCGAGGTCGTTATGTTCGAATTTGTTGCGCGACGATCTGGGTGCGAGTGCGCGACAATCAGGATGAGAACGGCTGACTGCGACGAGGTCAGGATGTTCGCTGTTGCTGTCGGTGGCAAGCCTCAAGTTTCGATTTGATTGTCGCTGCGCGACACGGCTTCGATGTTCTTGATTGTCGCGTAGCTTGCTGGCCTGCCGGCCCCGTGTTGTTTTCGGGCGGCAGCGGCGCGGCGTCGGAAGCTGTCGACGTTCATCTCGAAGATCGTGGCGTGATGGACGAGGCGGTCGACGGCGGCGAGGGTCATGGCGGGATCGGGGAAGACTTTGCCCCATTCGCCGAACGGCTGGTTGGCGGTGATGAGCGTTGAGCGGCGTTCGTAGCGGGCGCTTATCAGCTCGAACAGCACCGAGGTCTCGGCCTGATCCTTGCTGACGTAGGCAAGGTCGTCGAGGATCAACAGGTGGAAGCGGTCGAGGCGGGCGATCGCCGCTTCGAGCGCCAATTCGCGCCGGGCGACCTGGAGCTTCTGGACGAGATCGGAGGTTCGGGCGAACAGCACGCGCCAGCCATTCTCGACAAGGGCGAGGCCGATCGCTGAGGCCAGGTGCGATTTGCCGCCGCCAGGCCCGCCGACCAGGATGATGTTGGCCCCGCTGGCGATCCAGGCGTCGCCGGCGCAGATCGCCATGACATGGGCCTTGGAGACCATCGGGACAGCGTCGAAGTCGAAGCCGTCGAGGGTCTTACCCGGCAGCAACCGGGCTTCGCCGAGATGACGCTCGATCCGGCGACGATCGCGTTCGGCGACCTCATGCTCAGCCAATGCGGCGAGGAAGCGCGCAGCTGGCCAGGCTTCCTTGTCGGAGCGTAGAGCGAAGGCTTCCCAGCCCTGCTTGATGGCGGGCAGGCGCAGGTCGTTGAGCAGCAAGATCAGCCGCGCGGCGTCGATGGTGCCGGTCATGCCGTTACCCCGCTCTGGCTGCCCAGAAGCGCCTGATAGGCGCTGAGCGGCAGAAGGGTGACGGTGACGTCGGGAAGCCTCGTCGGATCGGGCGCGAACCGCGCCCGCAAGGCTGTCATGTCGGGCAGTCGGGCGGCGGCAAGGTCACCGTCAAGCTCCGTGGCGAGTTCGGCTTCGCAGCCCCGGTCGTGAGCCAGCGCGAGGAGATCGA
>JANYFA010000036.1 GCA_025362895.1 Sphingomonadaceae bacterium
TCACCAGTATCCTGCTCCGCGAGAAGGTCGCGATCAGCATGGATGGCCGCGGTGCCTGGCGGGACAATGTGTTCGTCGAGCGCCTGTGGCGCTCGGTCAAATATGAGGAGGTTTACCTACGGGCTTACGGCTCTGTCAGCGACGCCCGCGCCTCGCTCGGCCGGTATCTGACTTTCTACAACGGCCGGCGCCCGCACTCATCGCTTGACCGCAAGACGCCCGATCAAGTCTACTTCAACCAACTGCTTCTCGCAGCGGCATGAAAACGGCAGCCGCTCCACTTAGCAATCGCGCGGGGCTGTTCAGATAAACCGAGCCACCTCTGAAGTGCAGAACCGCCGCCAGTTCCGACTTCGTGGTACCGCCCAACGTCGCATCGACGCTACCGGGATTGTAAATGCCGGCCGACGTGATCGTCACCGTTTGCACGGCTGCTGCCGGTGCTGCCGCTGCGATCGCGACAACCATACCAACCAAAATATTCCGCATCTTGCCCTCCATGCGCTGGACCAAACGACCATTGTGGAGAGCTGTAATCGTAACTTTTCTTAGTACTAGCTAATAATTAGTTAACTGCAGATCGTCTTTCACGTGCCTCTTCAGCGGCAACGAGGACCTCATACGCCGCCAGCACGATCTGGAAGCGCGACGCTGCGGCCGCGTCGCCGGGAGCGGCGTCGGGATGATTGATCTTGGCCAGTCGCCGGTAGGCGGCCTTTACGGCAGCGGCATCGGCGTCGGTGTCGAGTTCGAGTGCAGCCAGCGCGTCGAGTTCGGAACGGCTACGGCTGCCGTCGCCCGCCCCGCCCCAACCCCAGTGCCGCGCCTGGGTGAATGCGGTGTCGCCCGAGGCGGCGGCCTCGCGGTCGCGCGCTTCCTCGGCGGTCAGGCCTTCGAAATAATTCCAGCCGCGATTATATTCTGCCGCGTGCGCTTCGCAGAAATACCAGCGTTCGGGGCGATTCGGGGCTTTTGGCGCGGGTCGGTCGCCGACGAGGTCGCACCCGTCGCGGTCGCACGTCCGCACGGTCACCGCCGCCGCGCCGGTTCCGTAGTCGCGCCAGCGCGGAAATCCCCAGTCAAGTGTGCGTGCGCGCTTGGTCATCGCCCTACCGCCCGCGCATCATGCCCAGAATGCCGTCGAGGGCATTGGTACCGCCGCTGCCGCCGAGCAGCGAGCCGAGAACACTCGCCGCGCCGCCGCCCGTCCCGCCGCCAAGTAGGTCGCCCAGCATTCCGCCGATGCCGCCACTCGGGGCCGCCGCACCGCCCGCGTGGCCCAGCGCCCCGGCGGCGAGCGTCGCCACATCGGGAGCAACGCGGCCAGTTTCGAAGCGTCGATCCCGGTCGCGGCGGCGGCATGGTCGGCCACCGCCGATGTCGCTTCGCTGCCGCCGAATAGCGCGCCCAGCAGGCCGCCGCCGTGGTTGACTGCGGCATCGCTGGCCGCACCTTCGCTCGCCACTACCGCCGTTGCCGGAGCGACGGAGGCGTCGAGGGCAGCAGCACCATTGGCCTTAACGTGGCTGGCGAGGCCGCCAGCCACGGCGGGCATAAGCGCCGCCATCGCCGACTGAGTCTGTTCGGGTGTCAGGCCGACGCGCGCGGCCATCGCCGCGATGGCATCGCTGCCGCCGAACCGGCTGACGAGGTCGAGGAGCTCTTGGGACATGATCGACCTTTCGCAGACAATGTGGACCATTGCTCATGCCACGTCAGCGTGACAGATCGACAGGTGGTAGACGGTAGCGTGCCCGCGCGGCGACGGCTAGGGTCGAACGATGCCTGGAGTTTACACCTCGCGATCGTTTGCGCCGCTGTTCGTCACCCAATTCCTAGGGGCGTTCAACGACAATTTGTTCAAGACGGCGATGCTGTTTCTGATTGCCTTTCGTGTGGCGGGTAACGATCCACATCGAGCAGCGACGCTGGTGACGGCAGCAGCCGGGATTTTCATCCTGCCGTTTTTTTTGTTCTCGGGGGTCGCCGGGCGGCTTGCCGACGCGGTCGACAAGGCCCGTATCGCGCGCGCGGTCAAGCTCGCCGAAGTCGTCATCCTTGCTCTCGGCGGGATTGGGCTGCTGCTGGCCACTATGCCGTTGCTGTTCGCCGTCCTGTTCGCGATGGGCGTCCATTCGACGGTCTTTGGTCCCGTGAAATACGCGATTCTGCCGCAGCACCTCGCGACCGACGCGCTGCTGGGTGGAACCGGTCTGGTCGAGGGCGCGACGTTCGTTGCCATTCTGCTTGGTCAGATCGCAGGCGGGCTGCTGCCGACACCGGTCGCCGCCGGGGCAATGCTAGTCGCGGCGGTCGCCGGCGTCGTCGCGTCGCGGCGTATCCCGGCGGCACCCCCCGCCGCCGATGCCGCGCCGGTTGACTGGAACCCGCTAACCGCGTCGGCGAGCGTGTGGCGCGGGTCGTTTGCCATTCCGGCGATCGCCCGCGCCACCATCGCGATCTCATGGTTCTGGGCGCTCGGCACGATCTACACGAGCCAGTTCGTTCCGCTCGTCGCGGCGTGGCACGCCTCGGAAAGTGTCGCGACGCTGTTCCTCGTGGTGTTCACTGTCGGCATTGCGACCGGGGCGGGCGGCGTCGCGCGGTTGCTCGGCGGCAAGGTATCGGCCCGCGCGGCGCCATGGGCGGCGGTGACGTTGGCGGCGGCGAGCGCGGGGCTTTACCTCGCGGTGCGGGACGGCTTCCCACACGGCATCGCGGTCGACGCACGCGGGGCGAGTGTCGTCGTCGCCCTGTTCATTCTTGCCGCCGCCGGGGGTATCTTCTCGGTTCCGCTCTACGCCATTCTCCAGACGGAGGGCGGCGCGGCAACGCGGTCGAGCCGGATCGCGGCCAACAACATCGTCAACGGCGCGTTTCAGGTCGGCGGCACGTTGCTTGCCGGAGCGGCGGTCGCGGCAGGCGTGCCGATTGCCGTTGTGCTGGCCGTGAGCGGGGCGAGCGCTCTGGTCCTGATCCCCTTGTTACGAAGGCTGGCATGACGTTTGCCCGATCGTCGCCGGTGCGTTCATAATCGCGGCGAAATCATATATGCTCAAGCGCTGCTCAGGGCATCGTCTGAAACATTGGAATTGACGATGGCAACGGCGACGATCCTCGGCCTGGATACTGCGGCCGGTGCTTATCTGGCGCGACTTCTCGGTGCGCGCGGCTGCCGCGTGTCGGGTACGGGTGACGCCATATTGCTTGCCCGTCTGGGTGTCGCCGACGACGTCGTAATCGGCGCACTGGAGTCGGCGGATGAGGTCTATGACTTGCGCGGCGACGCCGCTGCGACCCGCGATCTGCTGGCGAGTTCGATTCCACGTCGCTTGCTGGTCGCGACCGACCCTAATGATACGGCGCTGATTGCGGACCTTGCGACGGTGCGCGGCGCAGGGCGTTTCGTCGCGACCGCGCGTATCTATCCCCACGAATCGCGCCTCGGCCCGGGAACGACACCGCTCGCACGGATTGTCGCCGCCGCAGCCAAGGGGATAGATCCCGACCCTGCCGACCTTGCGACTTCGACCGATTGCGGGTGGACCGCCGAATACATCGACGCGATGCGGCGGCTTCTGCAGGCTTCGGAGCCGATGGACGTGGCGATCGCTACCGGGCATTCTGTTTCCGGTAGCGACGCGGCGCGGATCGCCTTCGCCTATTTCGGTCGGGCTGTTCCACCGCTGCCCGCAGCCGTTGCCTCGCGGCCCGGCGACCCCGCTCCCGCGCGTGCGCTCCTTGGCTGGAGCGCAGTCACGACCGGCGACGACCTCGTTACCGTACTGTGCGAAGGGGCCGCCGCCGACCTCGCTTGAGCAGGCCCTTGACCCGCAACTGCCATATTTCTTTTCGTCGGCACGGGCGAGCGTGTCGCTACACCCCGCGCGCGCCGCTGTGACCCGCGCCGATGTGCAGCGCCGTCGTCACGCCGTCTTCTACGCGGAACACCGTTCCCTGCGGTGCGTCGTCGGCGAGCTTTACGCCTTCGAACGCGCGCCCGCCTGCCAGCAAACCGCGCAGGACCCGCAAAGTGATGCCGTGGCTGATAACCAGCGCCACGCGCGCCGGGTCGAGGTCGGCGAGCCACGCCTGCAGCCGCGCGGCAATCGCCGGATAATATTCGCCCTCTGGCGGCTGGACGTTGAATGCGCGAGCGTCGGGGCAGATGATTGGGCCGCGTTCGGCGACGATATCGGCGTAGCGGCGGCCCTCCCAGCGCCCCACGTCGATCTCGAGCAGGCGCGGGTCGGTGCGGACGTCGAAGAAGTCGCGGCCAAGATGCTCGGCAACGATCGCCACCGTCTGGAGCGTCCGCCCGGCGGGCGATGCCCAGATGTCGATATCGTCCCCCGGTGCGAAATGCGCGGCGATCGCGACGCCCATCGCCTCTGCCTGCGCGATCCCGGTGCGCGTCAGTGGCGTGTGCGCCATATTTCCCTGCATTCGCGCCCCCGCGTTATAAACGGTTTCGGCATGGCGGGCGAGGTACAGGATCATTGCCGTGCCCTAGCCGAACCCGCTAGTGCAGCGCCATGGGCAAGATTTTCGATTCCGCCGTCGCCGCGCTCGACGGGCTATTGTTCGACGGCATGACGATCGTCGCCGGAGGCTTTGGCCTATGCGGTATCCCTGAGAAGCTGATCGCGGCGATCCACGACAGCGGGGTCAAGGACCTCACGCTCGTATCCAACAACGCAGGGGTCGACGGCTTCGGCCTTGGCGTCCTGCTCGAAAGCCGCCAAGTAAAAAAGGTCCTAGCGTCGTACGTCGGCGAGAACAAGGAGTTCGAGCGGCAATATCTTGCTGGCGAGCTGGATCTCGAATTCGCGCCCCAGGGCACGCTTGCCGAACGCATCCGTGCCGGCGGAGCGGGCATCGCCGGCTTCTACACGCGGACCGGGGTCGGTACCAAGATCGCCGAGGGCAAGGAACACAAGGACTTCGATGGCGAAACTTATATTCTCGAACGTGGCATTGTCGCCGACCTTGCCATCGTCCATGCATGGCAGAGCGACCCTTATGGCAACCTTGTTTACCGTAAGACCGCGCGTAATTTTAACCCCAACGCCGCGACGGCGGGCCGGGTGACGGTCGCCGAGGTCGAGCATCTGGTCGACGCCGGAAGCCTCGATCCCGACGGCATCCACACCCCGTCGGTCTATGTCCAGCGCGTCGTCCTCGGCCACGATTTTGAAAAGCGGATCGAGCAACGCACCGTGCGGCAGAGGGAGGCCGTCTGATGTCCACACCTGTTAAGGGCTGGACCCGCGACGAGATGGCGGCGCGCGCTGCCGCCGAGCTCAAGGACGGCTTCTACGTCAACCTCGGCATCGGCATGCCGACGCTGGTCGCCAACCATATCGCGCCCGGAGTCGACATCACCCTGCAGAGCGAAAACGGAATGCTCGGCATGGGGCCGTTCCCGTTCGCGGGTGACGAGGACCCCGACCTGATCAACGCCGGCAAGCAGACGATCACCGAACTTCGCCGTACAAGCTATTTCAGTTCCGCCGACTCGTTCGCGATGATCCGTGGCGGGCACATGGACTTGTCAATCCTCGGCGCGATGGAAGTCGCGGCGAACGGCGATCTCGCCAACTGGATGGTGCCGGGCAAGATGATCAAGGGCATGGGCGGCGCGATGGACCTTGTCGCCGGGTGCAAGCGCATCGTCGTGTTGATGGAGCACAACGACAAGACCGGCGGCCACAAGTTCCGCGATGCCTGCACCCTGCCGCTGACGGGGTCGAACGTCGTTGATGTGCTGATCACCGACCTCGCGGTGTTCGACCGCGCCGATCGTAAGGGCGCGCCGTTTCGGCTGATCGCGATGGCCGACGGAGTGACGATCGATGACCTCCGCGCGCGGACGGGGGCGGCGTTCGTTGAATAGGTTCAATATTGTCATGCTGGCATGCGTCAACACGACTCGCCACGGGAAAGCACCGTGAGCAATAACCCGCGCAACAACCTCTCCACGCGCGACACTTCCGCCCCGAACGCCCCCGCCCCGAACGCCCTCGATGCCTTCTGGATGCCGTTCACCGCGAATAAGGCGTTCAAGGCGCATCCGCGCCTGCTCGAGCGCGCCGAGGGGATGTTTTACTTCACCCCCGGCGGCAGCCCGGTCCTCGACGGTACCGCCGGGCTATGGTGCGTCAACGCCGGCCATGGCCGGGCGGAGATTACGGCAGCGATCCAGGCGCAGGCGGCGGCGATGGATTTCGCGCCGACGTTCGGCGTATCGCACCCGCTTGCCTTCGCTGCCGCGTCGAAGCTCGCACTGATGTTCCCGGCGGGCATGGACCATGTCTTCTTCACCAATTCGGGATCGGAGGCGGTCGATACCGCCCTCAAGATCGCACTCGCCTACCAAAAGGCGATCGGGCAGGGGACACGGACCCGGCTGATCGGGCGCGAGCGCGGCTATCACGGCGTCGGCTTCGGCGGGATTTCGGTCGGCGGCATCGTCAATAACCGCCGCGCCTTCGGGTTGCTGCCGCACGTCGATCATCTCCGCCACACCCATTTGCCCGAAAATGCGTTCAGCGTCGGCCAGCCGCCGCACGGCGCCGACCTCGCCGACGACCTCGACCGGATGGTCGCGCTGCACGGGGCGGAGACAATCGCCGCCGTCATCGTCGAACCCCTCGCCGGATCCACCGGGGTCCTTGTGCCGCCGGTCGGCTACCTCGAGCGCCTGCGCGCGGTCGCGACCAAACACGGTATCCTCCTCATTTTCGATGAGGTCATTACTGCTTTCGGGCGATTGGGCGCCGCGACCGCCGCTGACTATTTCGGCGTTACCCCCGATCTGATCGCCTGCGCCAAGGGGCTGACCAACGCCGCCGTACCGATGGGCGCGGTCGTCGCGGCGACGCACGTCCACCGTGCCATCGTCGACGATGGCCCGGCGGGGATCGAGCTGTTCCATGGCTATACCTATTCCGCCCACCCGCTCGCGTGCGCGGCGGCGATCGCGACGCTCGATCTGTACGTCGCCGATGGGCTGTTTGCGCGCGCGGCCGCGCTGGCTCCAGCGTTCGCCGCCGCCGCGCACGCGCTCCGGGGCCGACCGCACGTCGTCGATATTCGCGCGCTCGGGATGGTCACCGGGATCGAACTCGCCTCGCGCGACGGAGCGCCCGGCGAGCGCGCGACCGAATTATTCCGCCGCGCCTTCGATACCGGGCTGCTCGTCCGCGTGACCGGCGAAATCATTGCGCTGTCGCCACCGCTCATCGTCAGCGAAGCGCAGATCGACGAGATGTTCGGGCGGATCGGCGAAATCCTCGACGAGCTGGTATAGCCAACCTCCGTATTGATTAACTAATACACTGGTCTCAAAACTACGTGCGTGGGGGCAACTTCGTTAAGTCGTTTATGTTCGCGCGGCCCACACTCCGTAAACTTACCGCTACCCCCGTCCCGCCCACCCGCTATAGTCACGGCTACGGGGGCGGGGCCCCGAGCTTTAAGGGCCAAGAATGAAAGTCACGGTCGAACGCGCGACGCTGCTCAAGTGCCTGGCTCACGTCCAGTCGGTGGTCGAGCGGCGCAATACGATCCCAATCCTGTCGAACGTCCTCATCGAGGCGCGTTCTGAAGCCAATGGGGGGGGCGGCCTGCGGCTGATGGCGACCGACCTCGACCTGCAGGTTGTCGAGACGATCGCCGCGCACGTTAGCGTTCCTGGGGCGACGACGGTGTCGGCCCACACGTTGTTCGACATCGCCCGCAAGCTGCCGGAAGGTGCGCAGGTGGAGCTGACCGTCGTCGGCGAGAAGATGACGGTTACCGCCGATCGTTATCGCTCGAACCTCGCGACCCTGCCGCGTGACGACTTTCCGGTGATCGCCGAAACCGACCTGCCGACCAAGTTCAGCATGGCGGCAAAGACGCTGCGCGACATTATCGACGGGACGAAGTTCGCGATCTCGACCGAGGAGACGCGCTATTACCTGAACGGCATCTTCTTCCACGTCATCGCGGGCGATCCGCCCAAGTTCCGGGCCGTCGCGACCGACGGCCACCGCCTGGCGCGGATCGAACTCGACCTGCCCGAGGGTGCCGCCGGGATGCCCGACGTCATCGTGCCGCGCAAATGCATCGCTGAAATCCGCAAGCTGCTCGACGAGGTCGACGGCACGGTCGAAGTCCAGCTGTCGGCGTCGAAGATCCGCTTCAAGCTGGGCGGGGAGGGTTCGGGCGGGGCCGTCCTGACGTCCAAGCTGATTGACGGCACCTTCCCAGATTACAGCCGCGTCATCCCCACCGCCAACGACCGTCTCCTCAAAATCGACCGCAAGAGCCTCGCGCAGGGCGTCGACCGCGTAGCGGCCATCGCCACGACCGAGAAAACCCGCGCGGTCAAGATCGCGCTGGGCCATGATAAGGTGACATTGTCGGTAACCAGCCCCGAAAACGGGACCGCGTCGGAGGAAATCCCCGCCGACTATGCCAGCCCCGAATTCGAGGTCGGTTTCAACTACCGCTACCTCCTCGACATCCTCGATCAGGTCGGCAGCGATCTCGTCGAAGTCCATCTCGCCGACGCGGCCGCGCCGACGTTGATCCGCGTCAACGACACCAGCGAGGCGCTCTACGTCCTAATGCCGATGCGCGTGTGACGTTCGACGACGTGGCGGCGATCGCGTCGGCGCTGCCGGGAACAATGCTTGGAACATCCTACGGGACACCGGCGATCAAGGTTGGCGGCAAGCTCCTCGCCCGGTTGCGCGAGGATGGCGACATGGTGCTCAAGGTCGAGGACGGGTGCCGCGAGGTTCTGTTTGAGACGCAACCTGATGTGTTCCACACGACGCCACACTACGACGGATATCCGACCGTTCTGGTTCGGCTGGCTCTGGCCGACGCCGAGCAAATCGCCGGGCTGGTCGAGCGGGCATGGGGCGGGCTCGCGAGCGCGAAGGTCCGTCGCGCGCGCGGTTAGGCCCGCGCAAGCCGGAGCCGGGGACGGTCTGCGACGATGCGCGCCTTGACCCGCAGACAGGCAGCGATGCTTCGATCGGTATGATAACGCTCATTCCCGTCCTCGGCGACCAGCTTAGCCACACTCTTGCGTCGCTCGCCGGCGGGCCGGGGGAGCGAATCGTGCTGCTGGTCGAGGTCGCCGACGAGGCGCGCTATGTCCGCCATCACCCGAAGAAGATCGCGCTCATCTTCGCCGCCATGCGCCATTTCGCCAACGAACTGCAGGCGATGGGTTGGACCGTCGATTATGTTAAGCTCGATGATGCGGCCAATACCGGCAGCTTCACCGGTGAAATCGTCCGCGCCGCCGCGCGTCACAAAGCGAGCGCGATCCGCGTCGTCGAACCCGGCGAATGGCGCGTCGCGACGATGATCGACGGCTGGACGGCGGCCACTCGCTTGCCCGTCGAAATCCTCCCCGACGACCGCTTTCTCTGCTCGAAGGCCGACTTCGCCGAGTGGGCGGACGCACGTAAACGGCTGATCATGGAAGACTTTTACCGCGAGATGCGGAAGCGGACGGGGTTGTTGATGGCGTTCGGCAAGCCGGTCGGCAGCCGCTGGAACCTCGACGCCGACAATCGCAAGGTACCGCCGCGCGGAACGAACTACCCCGCCGTCGCGGCGTTCGTACCCGACGCCATCACCCGCGAAGTCCTGGAACTTGTGGACGAACACTTTGGCGACCACTTCGGCGAGCTCGAACCCTTCGGCTTGGCCGTCACGCGCGCCGATGCCCTTGTGGCGCTCGATACCTTCATCGCCGACGCTCTCCCTCGTTTCGGGGACTATCAGGACGCGATCGTTGAGGGCCAGCCGTTTCTCTATCACGCGCTGCTCGGTCCGTATTTGAACTGCGGGTTGTTGACTGCGCGCGAGGTCGTCGATGCCGCCGCAGCCGCCTATGCGCGCGACGAGGCTCCGTTGAACGCGGTCGAAGGGTTCATCCGCCAGATTATCGGCTGGCGCGAATATGTGCGCGGCATCTATTGGTGGGCGGGGCCGGAGTATAAACAATCCAACGCCTTGAA
>JANYFA010000047.1 GCA_025362895.1 Sphingomonadaceae bacterium
TCGGGCGGCGGCATTTGAAAAAGGCGGCGTGAGACGCCCGGACACTGTCGATGGGGGGTGACGATGCTTGTGATGGGCGTTTCGGGTTCGTTGCATGAATAAGCCGGCCCTCTCGCCTGCACACACCTTCGCCTCGTTCGACGGTCAGCCGATCGCGTGGCGGGAGGTCGGCGTGGGACGGCCCATCGTCCTGCTCCACGGCCTGTTCAGCGACGCGAACACCAACTGGATAAAGTTCGGGGCCGCCGCGACGATCGCCGCCGCGGGCTTCCGGGTGATCATGCCCGACCTGCGTGGGCACGGCGACAGCGCCAAGCCGCACACCGCCGCCGCGTACCCGTCCGACGTCCTTTCGCTCGACGCGGCGGCACTCGTCGCCCACCTCGGCCTCGGCGATTATGATCTTGGCGGTTATTCCCTCGGCGCCCGAACAACGATCCGCTGCCTCGTTCGCGGCATGACCCCGCGCCGGGTCGTTGTCGGTGGGATGGGACTGAGCGGATTGCTCGAGGTCGAGCGCCGCGCGGCGTGGTTCCTGTCGGTTATCGCCGATCCCGAAAGCTTTGCGCCCGGCTCGCCCGGCTGGACGGCGGTTCAGTTCATGCGGACCAACCGTATCGACCAGACCGCCGCCGCGCACGTTCTGCGGTCGCAGGTGGCCACGGCGCGCGCCGAGCTCGATGCGCTCGATCGCCCGACGTTGGTCGTGTGCGGGGCGGACGATGCCGATAACGGCTCCGCCCCCGACCTTGCCGCCGTGCTGCCAGCGGCGACCTACGCGGAAACTCCGGGCACCCATATGAGTTCGGTGACGAAGCCCGACTTCGGGCAGGCGATCGCGGCGTTTCTCGCGGTGTAGCGGCGCGACCTATCGCGTCGCGAATACCGGCGCGGCACGGGTAAACAGGCGTCGCCAGCGCGACCAGCGCCGCGCCGCCGGCGCATCGGCGATCACCGCGAGTACCGGCGCAGGCACCGTCGCGGTCAAGTCGTCGACGCCGCGTACCTGCTGCCGCGTCAGCTCGGCGATCAACGCAAGGGTCATGGCAAGCGCGAAGCTCGTTCCCGCCGCAACGCCGACAATGAGCGGGATGATCGGATAGCTGGGGTCGGGGCTGGCGATGACATCGCCGACGACGTGCACCCCACTCGGCGTCCCGGCGACCGAATCGAAGTTGGCGACCCGCTCGATAGCGGCCTGATAGCGCGCGGTCTTCAATTTGACGTCGCGGTTCAGCGTTGCCAGCCGGTCGTACAGCGGCGCGCGTTCGATCACGGACAGGCGGGCCTTCAGATATTCGGCATCGCGCTGCGCCCGGACCAGGCCGATCGTGCCGCCGGTCACGCCCGCCCCACCGGCGGCAACCGCCTTCTCACGTGCAAGGTCCTGCATGGTCGCCGTGCGCTCCGCCTGAAGCATGACGGTCGCGGGGTTCTGGTCGCCGCGCAGTCGCAGCACCGCGATCTGGCGATCGAGCGCATCGAGCCGCTGGGCGAGCCGATCGGCGCTGGGGTTGATCCGCGCGCGGGCATTCGTGCTCGCGTCGTCCGTCGCCAGCGTGGCGCGCAAGGCATAGACCTGCGCCTGATATTCGAGTCCGCCTTCGGGCGAATCGACTGCTATGCCATTGGCCGTGACGAAGGCGGCGCGCGCGGCCTCTGCCGCCTGCACGATCTTCAGCGCGTTGGCCGCCTCGGTCCGGTTCCACGCCGACGCGCGGCGCGCCGCCTCGACCCGCAACCGCTGGCTTTGGTCGATATAGGCGCTCCGGATCATGGCGACGATTTCCTTGGCCGCCTCGTATGTGCTCGACGAATAGTTGATCTCGATGATCGAGCTGTCTTCGAGCTGACGGGGACCGATATTGGCGCCGATGCGGTGCGCGGCCCAGGTGGTGACGTCGCCCGCGCCACCCGTCGATGCCTGCCATGCGGCAATGACCTGGGGGTTGTCGGGCCAGCCGAGGGCGGTGACGACCTGCCGCGTGACCGCATCGTCGGTCATCAGCCGCATTTCGGTGCCGATATACCCCGCCGCGATGCCCTTCTTGGCAACCGAATAGCGGCTGGGGTCGGTGTTCTGAAGATTGAGCATAACCCGCGCCTTGGCGGTATATTGCTCGGGCTCCTGTTCGGCGAGGAAGGCCGCAACGCCCGCGGCCACGATCACCATCATCGCAATCTGTAGCCACGCCGCCCGCAGCGTCGCCATGACCTGCGCGAGGCTCATTGCCCGCGCCGCCCGGCGATCGTTGTTTTCGGTAGCGGCGTCATCGTTTCATCATAGCGCGCGGCGGGGTGGCTGGTCGAGCCTTTGGCGCACGACCCTCATCGCCCGATCAGCCGCCGCGCCTGGGAGTCGGCGATCGCATCGGTTGTCTGGCCGCTCGCGCTCGCCTCGGCGAAGATTGCGGCGAGGCGCGGCTCGATCCGGGCGATGTCGGTGGCGACCGCCGCCGCGTCGCCGCGTCCGAGATATTCGGCGACGACGTTGATGATCCCACCCGCGTTGATGACATAGTCGGGGGCGTACAGAATGCCGCGCGCGTTGATGCGCGCGCCGTCGGCCGGGGTCGCGAGCTGATTATTCGCCGCACCGGCGACGACCGCCACGTCGAGCGCGGCGATCGTCGCCGCGTCGAGGACGGCACCAAGCGCGTTCGGGCTGAACACGTCGGCAGCTACCGTCGTGATCGCGTCGACTGCGACGTGACGCGCGCCAAGGGCCGCGGCAAGATGGGCGGCGCGCGCGTCGTCGACATCGGCGAGGATCAGCTTGGCCCCGGCGTGAGCGAGGCGTTCGGCGACGCCGCCGCCGACGCTGCCGACGCCCTGGATGGCGACATGGACCCCGGCAAAGCTGTCGCGCCCGAGCTTGTGCCGCACCGCCGCCCGCATTCCGACGAAGACACCCTCGGCGGTCGATGGGCCGGGGTTGCCTCCGGCGGCACCGCCCGCGACCGGCAATCCGGAGACGTGCCGCGTTCGCCGCGCGATGACCGTCATGTCGGCGTCGGACATACCGACATCCTCGGCGGTGACGTAGCGCCCGCCCAGCGAATCGATCGCGCCGCCAAAGGCCTCGAGAAGCGCGTCGGATTTTGGCGTATCGCCGCCACGAAAGACGACCGCCTTGCCGCCGCCCATAGGCAGGCCGGCCATCGCGTTCTTGTAGCTCATCCCGCGCGACAGCCGCAGCGCGTCGGTCAGCGCGGTGACATCGTCGGCATAGTGCCAGTATCGACAGCCGCCCGCAGCGGGGCCGAGGTGCGTCGAATGGATCGCGATGATCGCGCGCAGGCCACTCGCGGTATCGCTGACAAAGTGAACCGATTCATGAGCATCGAAATCGACGGCGTCGAACAACATCGCGGGAGCCTTGGAATTATCGAACGGAGTCGCGCAATAAACGAACCATTCGCTGAATCAAAGCGGCGTGAGGTTCGGATCGGCCGCGCCCGGCCAATTGTCCTTGTCGAACCCATCACGTCCGGCAAACTCTGCGGCGCTGAAATCGACCGCCAGCGTGCCGCCAACAGGATCGACGACGAAGCGGCCCCATGGCACCGCGAACAGCCGCTCGCCGATCCCGGCGATGCCGCCGACGCTCAGCGCGACATAGACGATCTGACCCGGCGCGGCGGCGAGCATGATGTCGGCGACGGTCCCGGCGGTTGCGCCGCTGGGGTCGGCAACCTTGGCACCGAGCAGCAGCGAGAAGGGGGTCAGCGTCGCGGGCGCGGCTGCCACCGCCGCGTCGCCAGCGGCGAGCATTTTGGTCATCGCCGCGCCGTCGCGCGCGTCGCGGCTGCCGCGCCCCTGTCATAACGCGCGCGCAGACCGAGCCAGCGCCAGATGCCAAGCGCATTGACCGCGAGCAGGACCGCGTTCTGCCACACGAGATTATTCTGGCCTGTCGCCAGGCCGATCGCGATCCATGCGACCGAGCCGATGCTGAAAGCGACGAAGCCGAAGCCGGTCAGCCGCGCGCCCAGGTTCGCCGCCACCATGATCGCGGCCAGCGTCGTTGCGATCGGGGCCACCCAATTTGCAATCTGTTCCATGGCGCGCCCTGCTGCTGCATTCCTGTAAAAGTCAGGGGCTGACAAAGGTTCCGGGGGAACACGGTAGCACTGGGGCGACCAACGGGGATTGAACCCGCAACCTCCGGCACCACAAGCCGGCGCTCTAACCAATTGAGCTATGGTCGCCGTGCGCGGCGCGAGTGTCCAATAACGGCGGTCACCCGGCGGCGTCAAGGTGAGCGCGACCCGCGTTGCGCGCGCGGCGACCGGCTGATAGCGCGACGCGGTGCAGGATTTACCCCCCGAAATCGTCGTGACGGCGTTGGCGCGACCGGTCGGCGCGGTGGCCTATGACACGGTCATCATCCCGCGCGCCGAGCTCGATGGCCCCGTGGCGGGGCGGATCGAAGACATCCTCGGTTCGGTCGCCGGCTTCCAACAGTTTCGACGTACCGACAGCCGTGCCGCCAACCCGACGAGCCAGGGAGCGACGCTTCGCGCCCTTGGCGGGAACGCGGCGAGCCGGGCCCTGGTGCTGCTCGACGGCACGCCGCTTGCCGACCCCTTCGCCGGGTTCGTGCCGTGGTTTGCGCTGTCCCCCGACCGGCTGGCCAGTGTCCGTGTCACGCGCGGCGCGGGGGCCGGGGCGTTCGGCGAAGGCGCCCTCGCCGGGACGATCGAGCTGGTCAGCGCCAACCCCACGACCCGCGCCGCGACCGCCGAAGCCGATGGCGGCAGCTTCGGATCGGTCAGTGTGCGCGGGTCAATCGCCGTGCCTCTCGCGGGAGGCGGGGTCGCGCTGTCGGGGCGCTTCGACCGGAGCGACGGTTATGGTCTCATCCCGACCGCCCGGCGCGGTCCGGCCGACATTCCGGCGGGATATGCCCAGGGCAGCGCGGCGTTGCGCGCCGTCATCCCGACTGGCGCGGGAACGCTCAGCCTCGACGCGCTCGGTTATGCCGACGATCGGACGCGCGGCGTCGCCGGCGTGACGTCGCGCGTCAGTGGTTTCCTCGGCAGCCTCCGGCTCACCGGAGGCGGACGGTGGCGGTACGACGCGATCGCCTATCTCAACGCGCCCAGTTTTGCCACGACGGCGGTCAGCCTCGACCCGGCGCGGGCGGTGGCGGCCCCGTCGTCGAATCAGTATAATACGCCTGCTTTCGGCACCGGGGGGAAGATCGAGGTCCGCCCGCCCCGGTTTGGCCCAGTCGAGCTTCGCTTCGGTGCCGACATCCGCGCCGACGGCGGGCGCACCGAAGAATTCGCGCGCTACCTCGGCGGCGGCTTTTCGCAGTTGCGCGTCAGCGGCGGGACCAACACCGTCGTTGGCGGCTTTGCCGAGGCAAGCATCGCCCCCAGCGATGCGCTGACGTTCACCGCCACCGGCCGCGTCGACCGTTGGACGATCGCCGGCGGGTATCTCGCGACGCGCGATCTTGGCACGACGGTAATGGCGACGACGCGCTTCGCCGACCGCGACCGTGTCGAACCGACGGCGCGCGCCGGGGTGGCGTGGCGCGTGGCGCCGGGGGTGACGGTGCGTGGTGCGGGCTACACCGGCTATCGCCTGCCGACGCCGAACGAGCTGTACCGCCCGTTCCGCGTCGGCCTCGACGCGACGGCGGCGAACGCGGCGATCGTTCCCGAACGGCTGCGCGGTACCGAAGTCGGGCTCGATATCGCGCGTCCGGGGCTACGGCTCGCGCTGACGGCGTTCGACAACCGGGTCGCGAATGCAATCGGCAATGCGACGGTGGGAGCAGGTCCCGGAACATTCGAGCAGGTCGGCTTCGTGGCGGCGGGCGGGGTTTTTCGGCGACGGGTCAATTTGAACGCAGTCGGCGCGCGGGGCATTGAAGCGGAGGTCCATGCTCAGCGCGGCGCGTGGCGGCTTGATCTGAGCTATGCCTATACCGACGCCCGCGTGTCGGCCCCGGGCAGTGCCTTGGACGGGCGAATTCCGGCAAACACGCCGCAACAAGCGGCTGCGGCGACGCTGGGCGCAGACTTTGGCGGCTGGGCCGGGTCGATCGCGGCATCGGTTACCGTCCGCTATGCCGGGCCGCAGTTCGACGACGATCTGTCGACGCGGCGGCTGGGCAGCGCGACGACGATCGACGCGCAGGTCGCAATCCCGCTGCGGCCGACCGTTGACCTTGTTTTCCGCGCCGAAAACCTTGCCGACGCCCTCGTCGCGAGCGGCCTCTCGGCGAGCGGGGTGATCGACCGGGGGACGCCGCGAACGCTGTGGGCAGGGGTGCGGATCGGCGCGCGATCGGGGCGTGCCCCCCGCCGGGGATGACAGGACGCCGGAAGCGCGGCAGGGTCGCTTCAGAGTTGGGGAGAAAATCATGAACCGTGTTCTCGCGCATACCGGCGCGCGCTATCCGATCGTCCAGGCGCCGATGGGGTGGATTGCGCGGTCGGCGCTCGCCAGCGCTGTGTGCAACGCCGGGGGGCTTGGCATCATCGAGACGTCTTCGGGCGAGACAGCGAATTGCCAGGCTGAGATCTTGAAGATGCGTGACCTGACGACCGCGCCGTTCGGGGTCAATTTACCGATCCTTTTCCTCAAGGACGATGCGATGCTGCGCTTTATCTGCGACAGCGGGGTGAAGTTCGTCACGACATCGGCGGGGTCGCCCGCGAAGTTCGTCGCCCCGCTCAAGGCGGCCGGGATCACCGTGTACCACGCCGTGCCGACGCTCGACGCGGCGCTGAAGGCAGTCGGGGCGGGGGTCGACGGTTTGGTTGTCGAAGGTGCCGAGGGCGGCGGCTTCAAGAACCCCGAGGAGGTGTCGACGCTCGTTCTTCTCCAGGCCATCCGCCGTGCCACGCCCGTCCCATTAATTGCCGCCGGCGGCATCGTCGATGGGCGCGGGATGGCGAGCGCGTTCGCGGTCGGCGCGGAGGCGGTCCAGATGGGGACGCGCTTCGTCAGCGCCGCCGAAAGCCCGGTTCACGCCAATTACAAGGCGGCAATCGTCGCGGCGGGAGTGACCGGGACGGTCGTTCTCAACAAGAAATCGTCGCCGTGCATCCGTGCGCTCAAAACGAATCGCACCGCTGCGATCGCCGAAGCCGGGCTGATGCCAGCCGACACGTTTAGCCGCATCCTCGATCTGTACTTCGGCGGCGATATGGAGGCGGCGGTCGGGCTGGCAGGCCAGTCGGCGGGGCTGATCGACACCGTCCGCCCGGTCGCCGACATCATCGCCGATACCGTCGCCGAATTCTTCGTCGAAGCGGCGCGGCTGGGGGCGATGGCCCGCGCGGGCGACTTCGGCTGAAGGGTTACGGGACCGGTTGTGGCGTGCACGGCGCTCCGGGGCGATAGGTGCAGACCGCGTGGGCGGCGACGTCGGTGGGGATGAAGTGGACCGGGCGTAACGCCCCGGCGGCATAATGGTCGACCTGGTCGGCGAAGTGTGGCGAGGCGGGGTCACCACTTTCGCCGCCGGCGGTTACCGCCCACGCGCGGACCTGCGGGCCGAACTCGACGACGGCGACGAAGCTGTTGCCGTTCGTGCCGTAATACCGCTTCATGCCGGGGTAACGCTTGGCGCCGAACGACGCGAGACTGCCCCATTGCGCCGAGGTGAAGGGGACGGCGGTGCTCGGTTTGGCGTCGTCGAACGTCTGGCCGATCTGCCCGTCGTTGCGCTGGAAGCGGTTAATCTCGCCCCACGGCACCCGCCAGTTACCGAAGTCGGTCGTCAGCCGCGCCGTGGCGGCGTCGAGCGCGGCGAGGCGTTCGGCGTCGCTGCTCCGTGTCGCCATATAGTCCCAGACGCTGACCCGTGCCGCGGCGGCGGGGGCGGCGGCGGTCGCCCATACCCGCCGCGCGCCACGGCGCGTCGTTCGAGTTGTAGACGAAGCCGCTCGCCGGGTCGTTCACCTGCGGCAGATCGGTGAGGGCGTGGAGGCCGTGCCATACGCTCGCCGGGTCGCTGCCGTCCACTGGCTGCGTATAGTCGAACTTCGCCGAGCGGACGGGGACGAACTGCGGCACGAGCAGGCTGATCTCGCCCGCATCGTCGGCGAACAAGGTGTTGTTGGTCGAATTCGCGCGCCGGCTGGCGACCGCGAGGAAGTCGGCGCGGCTATTCGCCTTCGTTCGCAGAAAGCTCTGTTCAAGCGCAGTGACGGGTGTGTTCATCAGCGCGGCGGACAGCCACCGGCCCGGCGAGACGGCCCCGACGACCGGACCGTGGCGCGTCGTGAAGGTGGCGAACGATCGCTCGCGACTCGATCCGTCGGCTTGGCGGATGCGAACGACGATGACGCGACCGATTGGCTCGACGCACCGGCTGCCGTCGTGAACGCAGACGGCGCGGTGGTTCTCGCCGCCGCCGATCGTCTCGACGAACTCGTCGGTCGTATCGACGCCGCTTGTCGTGTGCATCCAGCCGGCGTGGGCGTTGAACCCCTGGTAAATAAAGAACTGCCCCCATGTCGCCGCGCCATAGGCGTTCAGCCCGGCGTCGCTTGTCACTTGTGCCTCGGCGCGGAAGAAGAAGCTGGTGTGCGGATTAATCAGCAGCAAAGCGTGGCCGTCGCGGGTCAGCTTGGGCGCGATGGCGATGCCATTCGATCCGCGCGGCTCGCGGAACGACAGGTCGGCGGCTGTGGCGACCGGTCTGCCGCCATAAAAGGGCTTCGAGCGGCCCGAGAGGCACCCGCTCGATGTCGCCGCCGATGCTGCCTTCGGAAAAGCACAGCGCCATCCACGGCTCGAAATGCGTCAGCACCTTCGGGTGAACGCCCGGATGATCGGCGAGATAGATGTTGAGCGCGTCCGCCCATGCGGTCATCAGCGCCTGCAGCCACGGCGGCGATTTGGCGTAGTCGGCGCGCAACGTGACCGGATCGATGAACAACCGCTGGCGCAGGTCGCTCCACACCGCGCTCTCGCCCTCGGCCTCCGCCAAGCGTCCGAGATTGGTGAGATAGTTCGTCTCGATCCGGGGAAAGTCGTCCTCGGCCTGGGCGTAGATCATGCCATAGACCGCGTCGGCATCGCTGTGCCCGTGGACGTGCGGAATGCCCCATTCATCGCGGGTGATCGTCGTGGCGTAGGTTCGGGCGACGTCCGGCCGAGCGGCGGCGCCGGTCGCCGCCCATGCCATCACCGCAACGACCATCGCTCGCTTGCGCCACATTGTCGCGTTCTCCCTGCAGCGCTGTTTCGCGCGCCACCAGCATCGTCAGCTTGACAATCCGAGGCAAGGGGTTGGCGCTTGCATGGCGGCAGGGTCGCACCTACTGACTGAGTCACAATCAAATGTCGGGGGCGAAATGAATCGGCGCGGCATGATCGGAGCGGCGCTGGCGCTCGCCGGATGCCATGCCGCCCCGCCGCCCCCCGCCCCGACCGCCGCCGCGACCGCCGACGTTACGATTGCCCTTGCGACGGTCGCGCCCGCCGACGGGGTCGGATCGATCAGCCTGACAGGCACCGTTCGGCTCAAGCGCGAGACGCAGCTTGCCTTTTCGACGTCGGGTCGGATCGCGACGATCGGCGTCCTCGAAGGACAGCGGGTTGGCGTCGGCCAGCCGCTCGCCGCGCTCGACCCCACCGGGCTGAATGCCGCGACGGCGTCGGCGCGGGCGGAGGCCGCGCGCGCCGACGCCGACCGGGCGCGGATGCAGTCGCTCCTCGCCAAGGGCTGGGTGACGCGGACGCGGATGGAAACCGCCGATGCCGCTGCCGCCGCCGCGCGGTCGCGGGTGACGCAGACCGGCTTCGACGCGCGGCTCGGGCGGCTCGTTGCTCCTGCCGCCGGTGTCGTACTGCGCCGGAGCGCCGAGCCGGGCCAGATGGTTGCGGCGGGAACGCCGATCGTCACCATCGGCGAGGTTGGCAGCGGCTACGTCCTCCGCCTCGCGGTCAGCGACGTCGATCTTGCGCGGCTCCGACTTGGACAGCATGCCGAGGTGCTTTTGCCGGCGCTGTCGCCGACGCCGATGGCCGCCACGGTTGCCGAGATCGCTGCGCGGGGGGATGACCGTACCGGGACGTTCCAGGTCGAATTGCGCCTGCCCGACCGGCCCGGCCTGCGGTCGGGGCTGATCGGCACGGCGTCGCTTGGCAGCGCGGCGGCGGTCGCGGGACCGGTCGCCGTGCCGGCAAGCGCGGTGGTCGGGGCGCGCGCCGACGAAGGGCTGGTCTACGTCTACCGCCCGGCTACCGGCACTGTCGTTGCGCGCGTCGTCCAGCTCGGCGCGGTTGGCGATCATGCGGTGACGGTGACCGGCGGCCTCGCCCTTGGCGAGCGGGTCGCGCAGACTGGGGTCGACCGGTTGCGCGACGGGATGAAAGTCCGGCTGGCCCCGGCCGCGAGCGCATCGTGACGCGATGGGGATAATCGATTTCGCGGTCCGCCGCTGGCAGATCACGCTCGTGCTGTTCGCGTTGCTCGGCGCGATCGGCGCAAGCGCGTTCCTTGGCATCCCGCGCTCGGTCGATCCGCATTTTACCGGCCCCAACGTCCTGATCGTCGTCACCCAGCCCGGGGCCGACCCGAGCGATATGGAGCAGACCGTCGCCAAGCCGATCGAGGACGTCGTCCAGGGCCTCGACCACCTCGACCACACCTTCTCGGCTTCATCCGACAGCAGCGCGATCATTGCCGCCCAGTTCGATTGGGAGAGCGATCCCGACAAGCATTATGACGACGTCATCCGCGAGGTGAACGCGATCCGCAGCCAGTTGCCGTCGTCGGTGACGAAGATCGAGTTTCGCAAGTTCCGGACGACCGAGGCGGCGGTGCTCCAGTTCGCGCTGGTCAGCGAAACCGCGTCGTTCCGCCGCCTCGAGAAAATCGCCAAGGACCTGCGCGAGCGGCTCAACCAGGTCGGCGGGGTGCGCCAGACGAAGGTGTGGGGCATCCCGACGCCCGAGCTGCGTGTGGCGGTCGATCCCGGGCGGCTGGCGCAACTCGGCCTGCCCGTCGCGACGGTGACCGACGCGCTGCGGAACGGCGGGGCCGATCTGCCGCCGGGCGCGGTCCAATCGGGTGATGTGCGGGTCAACGTCGAAGCCGGCGGGGCCTTTCGTTCGGTTGCCGAGGTCGCCGCCGTTCCGCTGCGCGCGACGAACGACAATGGCGCGGGGCGCGTCACTCGCGTTCGCGATGTCGCGACCGTCGGCTGGGGTTATGAGGAACAGCCGTACATCACCCGCTACAATGGCAAGCGCGCCGTGTTTGTCACGTTGACGCAGAAGGACAATCTGAACGTCCTCGACATCCAGAAGGCGGCGCTGGCGACGGCAATGGCGTTTCGGAACGAGCTTCCCGCCGACGTCCGGCTCGAGGTCGGCTTCGACCAGTCGCGCGATATCTCGACCAAATTATCGTATCTGACGCGCGACTTCGGCATCGCGCTAGTGTTGGTCCTGCTCACGCTCCTGCCCCTCGGCCTCCGCGCCAGCCTCGTCGTGATGGTCTCGGTCCCGCTCAGCCTGGCGATCGGGTGCGCCGTGCTCGCGTTTTCGGGGTTCACCCTCAACCAGCTGTCGATCAGCGGCTTCATCATCGCCCTCGGCCTGCTCGTTGATGATTCGATCGTCGTCGTCGAGAATATCGCCCGGCGGTTGCGCGAGGGCGAGGACCGCGAGACGGCGGCGATCAATGGCACGCGGCAGATCGCGGTCGCCGTCCTTGGCTGCACCGGGGTTCTGCTCCTCGCCTTCCTGCCGCTGGCGTTCCTGCCCGAAGGATCGGGCAAGTTCATCCGCTCGCTGCCGGTCGCGGTGTTCGGGACCGTCGCCGGGTCGTTGCTCGTGTCGCTGACGATCGTCCCGTTTCTCGCCAGCCGGGTCCTGTCGCCGGCTGCGGGGGATCACGGCAATCGCGCGCTGCAGGCGATCCAGTCGGGTATCCACCGCTTTTACGCCCCGGCGCTCCACTGGTCGCTCAACAACCCGTGGAAGGCGTTGGTCGCCGCGCTGACGCTGTGCGCGGCCTCGTTCGCGCTGGTGCCGTTCATCGGGACGAGCCTGTTTCCGGCCGCCGAGACGCCGTATTTCCTCGTCGAGGTCAACGCCCCCCAGGGTGCGGCGATCGCGCAGACCGATCGCGCCGTCCATTTCGTCGAGGCCGAATTGCGCCGCGAGGCCGCGATCCGCACGATCCTCGGCAATGTCGGGCAGAGCAACCCGATCATTTATTATAACCAGCAGGCGTACATCAGCGGCACCAATCGCGGCGCGGTGCTGGCGGTGATGGACCGCTGGGATGCTGCCACCAGCCCGGCGATGATCGCGCGGCTGCGGGCGCGGTTCGACGCCAATCCCGACGCACAGATCAGCGTCAAGCTGTTCCAGAACGGGCCGCCGGTCGATGCACCGATCGTCGCCAAGCTGCGCGGTACCGACCTCGCCGTCCTCAAGCGCCTGTCGCTCGACGTCGAGCGCGTGATCCGCGGCGTGCCCGGAACGCGCGATGTCAGCAACCCGATCGCCGTCGATCGCCCGCGCCTCGATCTTAACGTCGACGCCGACAAGGCGGCGCTACTCGGGATTGCGCCGGGGGCGGTCCGCCGGACGGTTCGCCTCGCGCTGGTCGGCGAGCCCGCCGGACGCTTCCGCGATGCCGAGGGGGACAGCTACAACGTCGTCGTCCGGCTGCCATTGGGCGCCGCCCAGCCGGTATCGGTCCTGAACCAGATCTACGTGCCCTCGACCAACGGCGGGGCCGTCCCGCTGACCCAGATCGCGACCCCGCGCCTCGGCAGCGCCCCGCCACGGATCGAACGCGAGTATCAGTCGCGCCAAATTCAGGTGTCGTCGGAGGTCCAGCCGGGCTTCCTGACCGCCAAGGTCAATACCGCCGTGTTCGAGGCGCTCGGCAAGATGGCGCTGCCCCCCGGCTACCGCTTCGCCGTCGGCGGCGAGGCCGAACAGGTTCAGAAGAGCTTTGGCGGGCTGGGGCCGATCATAGCCGTCGCGATATTCGGCATTCTCGGCGTCCTCGTTATCGAGTTCGGGCGCTTTCGCGAGGTCGCGGTCGTCGCCGGGGTCATCCCGCTCGGCATCTTTGGCGGCATCGTCGCGCTGTTCGTAACGGGCAACTCGATCAGCTTTACCGCCGTCATCGGGTTCATCGCGTTGATCGGGATCGAGATCAAGAATTCGATC
>JANYFA010000080.1 GCA_025362895.1 Sphingomonadaceae bacterium
CGGTCGACGCAGACCGCATCGGCGGCAGCGACGATGACGGGATCGGCGTGCAGCGTCCGGTTGCCGGGAAGCCCGAACACATAATCGACCTTGTTGGCCTCGCACCACGCCATGATCTCGGGCCGGCCATAATGGCCGTCACCGCGCAGGGTGATCGCGGTATCGGGCCAGTGCATCTCGATGCGGCGGTGCAGCCGGCGGACATGGCCGGCGATCTCGGCGCCCGAAGGCGTCTTGCCGGTGCGCAGCAGCATCGCTACCGGCCGCCCGGTCGCGGTGTCGTAGACATGGAGGGGCAGGAAGCAGCGCTCCCCATAGTGACCATTCCAGAACGACAGCTGCTGGCCGCCGTGGACGACATCAACCGTCTCGTCGATGTCGAGCGTCACCGCCGCGGGCGGGACCGGGTAACTGGCGCAGTAGAGGTCGACCATG
The DNA here is from genome assembly GCA_025362895.1 of Sphingomonadaceae bacterium. Lineage (GTDB taxonomy): Bacteria > Pseudomonadota > Alphaproteobacteria > Sphingomonadales > Sphingomonadaceae > Polymorphobacter_B. The sequence goes on from JANYFA010000080.1 coordinate 436, forward strand.
GCGCCCATCATCCGCACCAGTTCGCGCGTTGTCGGCGCATTCTCCCAACGGCTCATCGTCGGTTGGCTGGCCAGACCGATGGCGCCGCCGGGCAGCTTGCCTACGGCCAGCTTGAAGCCGGGATCGTGCCGCAGATGATCGAGATCATCGGCATCCTCGTAGCCGCAAGCAATTGCCAGCATCCGTGCCCGCAGGATGTCAGTCAGGCCATGGACGACGCGGCTCTGGTCACGAGGGTCGGCAATGCAGCCGGCCAGGCGCCCGGCAATGCCCATCGCGCGTTCCGCCTGCGCCAGCAGCAACACGCCGCCGTCCGACGTCAGCCGCCCACCATCGAACGCCGCCGTCACTTTCTTGCGGCAAATGGCTGGGAATCCAAAACCGGCAACGCTACCTTTGGCCATGGCGGGCGTGGCACTTTCTGTCCGGCGTTCAAGAGTGGCGTCAACAACCTTTCTCTACACCAAATCAGCAAGTTAAGCTACGCTCGCCAACTGGGAATGGCCCGTCCAGTGAATAATCCGGGCTAATCCTTGTTTCCTCTCGGAAAGCCCCTCACCGAATATAGTGCATTTGGGGCATTGCGACTGCTTTGGAACTGATCCAGCGTTTCTCCGCGCATACCGGCGTAGATGATCGCGTTAGGCTGGCCGAGGACTGCAGCTAGTTTTTCAAGCCCGAAGAATATAGCGCCGCGCTCGATCAATCCCGTCCAATTGCGTTCGCGGATCAGCGACTGATCCCTTTGAGCAAGTCCGGAGTCCGCAAGGACAGCATTTTCATCACGCAAAAATGCTGCGCGATGTTCTGGTTCGACCATTTGCTGCAGAAATCGGTTCAAGTCATAGTTGGCAACACTGACGTCGATAGTGAACGGCTGGCTGGCTGGCAGCGCGAGGGTTGATGGGTCGAGCAGATCCACTGGTTTCAGGTCGGAATTTCCAGCGCGATTCTCGAGCAGCAGAGTGGCGATGCCCGTCATTGATGGCAGGTAGTAGTTGCGTGATACCACCTCCGGCCGCGCAGCAAGCGCGCCGCGCATGATCAGCCACATGATTACCTCCGAGCTTTCCCACCCGCCGCGCATTGCCAATTCTGCCTGGCTCATCCGCGCCAGCGTTTCGGGGTCGTCCACTAAGAGATCAAGGAACTGCGCGTCCCAAGCGGGATCATTAAAACCCGCGCGGCCGCCGTGAACTTGGTGCGACAGTCCACCGGTCGCAATAATCACAACGCCCAAATTTTCGGGATAGCTTTCGATTGCGCGGCGCAGCGCCTGCCCCAACTTCCAGCAGCGCCTTGCCGTCGGAACCGGATTCTGTAGGACGCCGACCGCCAATGGCACGAGTGTCGTAGGCCAGCCATTCTTGTGATCGAACAACAAACTGAGCGGCGAGAAAGCGCCGTGGTCCAAGCCACGGCGCTGGAAGTACGACATGTCAAATTCGTCGGCGACCAGGTGTTCGGCAATATGCTGCGCGAGCTTGGGATGCCCCCTCATCGGCGGCAGGTCGCGCGCACCTCCGCCTTCATCGGCGACAGCATGCTGCTCGCCGACCCCCAGCGCAAAGGCCGAATAGTGATCGAAGAAGAACGACGTGACGTGATCGTTGTAGATTGTGAAGACGACATCAGGCTGCTTTTCGACCAGCCAAGCCTTCAGGGGCTCGTAGGCCGCAAAGATTGGTGCCCAAGCCGGATCCTGCTGCTTGTTGGCATCAAGCGCGAAGCCGATGGTCGGCGTGTGAGAAGTGCCAATGCCTCCGATTATTCGCGCCATACGAGGGGTCTTTCATGATTAAAGCCCACGTCTTTTGAGCTGTGCGTCAAGCCGCAAGAATACGCGCCGGGTATTATCTTCAAAGATTGCGCTGCGCTGCGTCTCGTCGACGATCGAGCCGATCGACATAGCGTTTTGTGTCGTCAAAATACTGACCGTCTGCGGGTCGATGTTGCGGACCGCGCCGACCATCTCGCTGCCGAACCGGATGCTATTTGTGTCGATCATCTCCGCCAGCAGATTGATGCCAGACGGGTGATAAACGCACGTATCGAAGAACACGTTGTTCGTGACGTGCTTGGCAAGATCGGGCTTATTCAGCATCTAGGCGAGCCCGCGGTAGTGCCTCCGGCGATAGCGCACTGCGCCGCCGCCGCAAACACGTGGGGATACAGCTGCGCCACCCGCGCGATCAGATGGTTGCAGACGCGTAACCAAGTGATTGCGACGCCCTGTTCGCCGACATGGGGTGCCATTGCCGAGGCACGGGGTGAGGAGATCGTCATGTCCGCACCACACTCGCAGAGCAGCCGCAACTGATTTGCCCGAACTGTCGCGCGGATCTCGTTGACCGAAATCTCAGGACAGGGCGGTGCAGCACTCGCTGCCTGAACGCTGCCATCTGGACCTCCCGCCATGCATCGTGTGCGGACGACAAGACGGTATAGTGACCGTCGCGATCGATTATCACGTGAATTCGCTCTCATTCCGTGACGCCATTTCAGCCTGCCAGAAGATCGTGAGCCGTGCGATTCCCGGTTCGACTCCCAACGCTTTAAGCGTGTTCGCCGCCTGTGCCATCTCGGCGGCACGCATTTGATCAAAGAACTGACCGACCAAATGAAACCCGACGACGGCTGCCTCAGCATCCCTGATAAACATAGACTTGTCTCGGATGTGTCCGCGACCCCTCGGATGAATGCTTTCCGAGCGCGAAATGTTGTTCACGGCGATGCAAACCGTTTCCGCATCGAGCAACCTTACAAGCATCAATCACTCTTCTTCTTTGGCAGCAGAGTACGCACCACCAACGCGAGCGGCACCGCGAAAAACAGATACGACATCACGCCGCCGATCACCACATTGGGATCAAGATAATTCGGGTGCTGATGACCCGCGATCATGATCGCGCCGTGCATCACCACCCACAGCACCAGAGCGAAGAGAAGCGCCAAGGTCGTCGCTTCCCAGCCGCGCTGCCGAAACCACGGTCAGATCGCAGCAAACCCGGCTCCCCACACGATGGCAAAGCCGAAATGGGTCAATGTACCGAGCACGCTCGCTTATATCCCCAGCCCCTGCTGGACGGCCTTGGCAAACATCAGCCCGGTGGCATTGGCCGGGATTGCGGAGAATGGCAGAAGATGCTGCAATCTGGCCCAGACCAAGGCTTCATAAACCCAGATGCACGCCCCGCCGACCACACCGCCCGCAAGGCCGGCGCGGATCATGGTGCATGCCGAGGGAGCTATGCTCACGGACGCGCACCGGCCCAGTCGCTAATGCCGTCCACCGGCGCCGCGACGAGCGCGACAAAGCTGCCCGCTTCGTTCACTGGACCCGAGCCGATGTACAGCGCGATTTTCGGGTAGGCAAAGACCGGGCGGCTGCGCGGGCCGAGCTTGGCCAGTTCCAAATCGTGTGCGCGCATTTCTGCGAGCACTTCGGGTGGTGGACTGTCATGCGCGGCAGCGTCGCGCGCGGACCCGGGCACCGGTCCCATCGGTGCCCCGCCCATGCTGGCGCGGAGGCCCGCGGTTGCGCTCGGCGGCGGAGCATTGCGATGCGAGATCATGATAGCCGGAGCGCTGCCGCCCTCGACCCAGGCCATGAGCCCAGCGAGCAGCGGAAACTCGCTTGGTCCGTCCCCGCCGCCGCAGTGCCCCGTGCCCGGCAACAGGAACATCCGCAAGAAGCCGTCGCGCGCGTCGGCGCCCATCTTGCGACCAACCCGCTCGTAATAATCGATCGTGTTGAGCGGGCTGATGTGCGGGTCAGCCCAGCCGTGATAGAGGATGAGCTTGCCGCTATGGGCGGCAAAGGCACCAAGATCGGGATTATCGGCGTTGTAGAGTTCGCGCGCCGCTTCCTCGCTTGCGAGCGTCTCCTCGGTGAAGGGAAAACTGGCGATCGAGTAGGTGCGGTTGGGCATGAACAGCAGGTTGTTGATGGTGTCTAGCGCCATGCCCTCGCTCCCGATATGCCCAGTCTTTTCGCGCGGTACAAACACGCCAACCCATTCGGATTCGCTGCCGGGTTGCAGTGGCCCGACTTCGAGCTGCTTGCCGGTCGAGCTGCGTGCACCGTCATAAATCGCACGAGCTGCGGTGACTTGCGTTTGTGTCAGGCACACGCCGGGTCGATATTCGCTTTTGCAGGCCAGCGTCGCTAACTCGAAATGACAGCCGCGCGGATCGGTAATCTGGCCATCGATCAAACCGTCCAGCCCGTCGCAAGCGGCCAGTACGGCGGTATGCAGGGGCTGGATGTCGATCGCGGAGAGGATTGCATTGCCATCAGCGCCCGTGTTGACTTTGGCAAGCCAGCCATGGTGGAACGAATTCTGCACGGTGAAATTCAGCGCGGGGGCACCGGCGGCAATGCCGTCAAAGTCCCCGGGATAACGCTGCGCTTCGATCAGCGCTTCACGCCCACCATCCGAACAGCCCGAGAAATAGGCATAGCGCGGCGGCTGGCCATAAAAGGCCTTGATCAGCGCCTTTGCCGCCAGTGCGGTGACATGGTTGCCGCGATAGGCGAAATCGCTGCGCTGGTCGGCATTGGCACCCCAGGCGCCGCCCAAGCCGTGATGGCCCATGTCGTCGCTGGCAATTACGATACTGCCATCGGTGACCGGCGTGCACCCATCGGCATTATCGGCATGAATTTGCAGATAGCCGCACAGCCCGCCGCAGCCGGTCTGGAGGAATCGCTGGGTCCATCCGGCCAACGGTAGGCGGACTTCGAAATGGATGTCGCGCGCGATCGTGCCGGTGACCTTGCAATAAGATTTGTCTCCCGCGACTTCGCTGGCAACCTGCGTGGTCGGACTGCCGACCGCGGCCGACAAGTCGAGCGTTGCCAGACTGACGCACGACACCAGGGGAGACACCGGCGCAAGCTGGGAAAGTCCCGCACCCGGGCCGTTCTGAGCAAGGGCCGGGCAAGAGACTAGCACCCCCACTATGCCAAAAATCGCAATCAACAAATGTTTCAGCATGGCTCATCCCGTTTCGAGTTTCAGGGCGATCTTCAGGCGGTTGAACTCAATTCGCGTGACCTCGAGCGGCAAACGCCTGTCGCAGAAAGGCCGTTACATTCGTGAGATTGGCGGCTGAATTGAAAGCGTTGTCAGCATAGGCGGCGCGTTCGCGAAATTGCGGCACGACTCGTCCCGGTGCCGCGGCCGGCGCCGCGGGTAAAACGACGCGAATGGCCCGTCCCATCATGTCAGTGCCCCTCATCCAACCGCACGGCCATGGCGGCAAAGCCGGTCGCCAGCATTGGCACGCAGAATATCCCGAACACCATCACCAGCGGCAATCCGGCACTCAACGCCCAGCCGCCAATCAGCGGCCCGAGCAATGCGCCGATCCGGCCAATGCCCATCGCCCAGCCCAGTCCGGTCGCGCGCATTTCGGCGGGGTAGATTGCGGCGGCCAGCGGATAGTTGCCGTTAACGCCACCCTGCAAGGTCATGCCGATGAAAAAACACACCCAGAGCAGCGGCGTCAGGCCCATGCGCACGCCTCCAAACACCAGGAACAGCACGCTCGCGATGGCCAGATTGACAAACACCAGCTTGCGCAAATCGACGCGCATTGCGGCAAAGCTGATCAGGATCGTGCCGACGCATGACCCGACTGAATAGATCGCGCTGGCAATGATGGCCTGACTCTGCGGTAAACCCGCAGCGATGGCCAGTTTGGTGATCCAGCTGGCAATGAAATACAGCGCCATAAACCCGCCCACGGTCGCCACCCACAGCAAGAACGTATTGCGCCGCCGTCCGCCGCCGATCGTCTGCGCAATCGAGTGATGCGTGCGCTGCGCCGTTTCCGGTGCCTCTGGCAGCAGGAACCAGCAAACCGGCACCAGCAACAGCGTGAGATAGCCCGCGGCGGTGAACACGGCGGCCCAGCCATACCCCGGCAGAGCCCAGGCCGTGGCGAAGCCGGCAATCGTCGCCCCGATCGGATATCCCGCCTGCGGCACGCCCGTCGCGACATGGCGCCAGCGTTCGGGCGCAAAACCGGCCGAGAGTGCAGTGATGCTGGCCAGGACGGTGCCGATGCCAAGCCCGACCACCAGCCGGATGGCCGCAAGGCCCCAGATGTCGGGCGCATGGGCGCTGGCAACCATTGCGCCGGCCATCAGGACAAGCGCAGACAGGATCACCGGACGGCGCCCCAGCCGGTCTGCCAGCGGTGCCAGAAACAGCCCGCCCAGTCCCATGCCGACCAACCCCGCGCTGAACACGACCGAAAAATGCGCAGCATCGGTGCCGAAATGCTCCTGCAGCACCGGAGCAACATATGTCAGCGTGAAAATGTTCACGCCGTCGAACATGTTAAGCACAAAGCACAGTGCCATCACGGCGATGCCGCGCGCGTCATAGGCCTGGTCTGGCAACTCCCGTTGGATATCCATTGCTCAGCCATCAAAAAGATAGTCCGCCGCACACAGGCACGGCGGACCATACTGGGAGGGAACGGAAACTGACCGCGCTAGAACTTGGCGCCAAGGCGCACACCGAAGAAGCGCGGGGTGTTAACGCCGAAGGAAATCGAGTTGGGTATCGTTTCAGTTGTTGGCACAAAATTGCCATTCGTCCCGCCATAGCCACCGGCGTAACTGTTGGGACCACTGGTCTTCTGCAGCTTGTTCTCGATATTTTCGACAAAAACCTGAATGGTGAAACGATCAGCTGCGGTCGCATAAGTGAGGCTGGCATCGCTTCGGGTATAGGAATTCTGCTTGAACTGGACGACATTCGACAGGTCGGAAATCAGGTAGCTCGAGCTGTATTTGATGAGACCGCGCAGCTTGAGCCGTGAGCCTCCGCCAAGTTCGAAACTATGGCTGATAACCCCCGTCGCCGTGAATTCCGGACTGCGGTCAAGACGTTGACCGGCATATTGGAACTGGTTTGTGCTAACTCGGCCGGTCAACAAATTCCCGACCTTGGAGTGGCCGAGGGTGAGATTGCCACCGAGGGTCGTGTCGTTGTCGATCTGGTAGCTGAACTCGTTCTCCCAGCCATAGATTTGGGACTTGCCAATAGCGGTGTAGAGCACACCCGGGGGCGTGCCGCCCGGCCCGAAGAAGACGACCGAATTGAACTGCTGCTTTGAATAGTCATAATAATAGAAATCGCTTGTCAGGGTCAGGCCTTGTATGAGTTTGCCCTTGTAACCGATTTCGTAAGCGGTCAGTGATTCGGGACCATAAGGTGAGGTCTTAGCGGTGACTGGATCAAAATCGTTAAACCCACCAGCCTTAAAGCCTGTCGAGACCGAGGCGAAAAGCAAATCCTTCGGCGTGAGCTGATAATTGAGACCGATACGCCAGGTAACTTTGCTGTCCGATTCATTGCCGTTGTTCGGGCCGCCGACACAATCGTTCGGATAGTGGCAAGGCTGGCCTTTTTGATCGAGCCAGTAGGTTGCCGGTGAGAATGGCGAACCAAGCGCGGGATTGAAGAATGGGACCGCAAATGTGCCGACCCGCACGGTTTCATCGTGCGTATACCGAACTCCTGCGACGACGCCGAGTTCGCGGGTAACGTGATAGGTTCCCTGCGCGAAAACACCGTAGGATTTGTGGCTGGTCGTGTTAAGCGGGTCGATACCATTCTGATACGTCACGGTGTTCAGAGGGCTTCCCACAGGCGCATACCAGTTGTGGGCGCTCTCATGAGTTTTCTCATAGTAATAGTTCGCACCCGCGACGTAATCGATGATACCTGGATCGACATTGGAGATGCGGGCTTCCAACTGTGTGGTGTTGAAGACACCTTGATAGTCGCCAAGCGTGAAGGCCGAACTGCCCGGGAAAACCGGGCTTCGGCCCGCGCCGGTCGTATTTGCCAGCGGATTGTTTGTGCTGGTATCTTGCGTGTGATCCTTGAAATGCTGATGGCTGCCCAGAATGTCGAGCTGCGCCCCACCGAATTTGACGTTCAACGTGCCGACGAAGTTCTGGAAGTCGGTATCCTGGAAGGCCGGAACCGGGTTTGCAAGGATGTCGAATTGGCGCGAGCTGCCGGCATTCAACGAGTCGAGGAGGGCGGTGCCTGGTCCGACCCCGCCCTGGTGTCCGATCGTCGCAATCCCGATGAAGGTCACATCATTGGAAGGCTTGATCACGATCGATACGCGGCCGGTCTGGTCGAACTGATCGTTCTTCGCCTTCTGGTTGCCCGGCGCGAACGTGTAGCTGCTGGTCGGCGGAACGGCATTCGTATCGACGATGCTGAAGCCTTGCGGCTTCAGATAACCATCGCGCCTATTGAAGTTGCCGGCGACTCGAACCGCGATCATGTCGCTCACGGGAATATTGATCGCCGCTTCGCCGCGAACGGCGTTGTAGTTGCCGTACTCGAACTTGCCGTAGCCTTCGAAGGCGCCGATCGTCGGCTTTTTCGTGATCACGTTGATGGCCCCGCCGGTGGAGGAACGCCCGTAAAGCGTCCCCTGCGGTCCGCGCAGCACTTCGACCCGCTCTACATCGAAATAGGGAAGACCCTGTTCCTGGCCGCGGCCGACGAAGGCGCCATCGACGTTGTAGGCAATGCCAAGCTCACCCTTGCTGGTCTGATCCGTCGAGGTGATGCCGCGAATGCTGATGTTGACGCCAAAACCGCCGGTGCCGATGTTCAATCCGGGGACGAGGTTTTGCAGATCGGTGACGGAGTTCACGCCGACCGTCTTCAGATCGCCGCCCCCGACAACCGAGATCGCTGCCGGAACTTTCAGCACGCTCTCCGAGCGCCTGAGCGCGGTGACGATGATTTCGCCGGTATCGGCATCGGCAGGCGGGCTGGCGGCTGACCCGGCAGCTGAAGTCGCAGCCTGCCCATGCGCGATGGCGGGCATCAGCACAGCCAGCGCCAGCGCTGAGCTTGCAGCTAAGGCACGCAGGCGCATTGTGTTGTTCAGATCGAGCATGATTCCCCCCCAAAAAACGTCCAAGCGTCCGGTTTCGACCGGCTTGGGGGAACAGCTACCGTCAGGTGACGCAAAAAGCGCCTAGACGTAGGTCGAGCCCGGATGCCTTGCCCACGGTGCGGGGCATGGTATGTTCGACCCTAGCGTGACGCCAAAAAGCGGGAACCGGTTTCTGACACGAGATCATGCGACAACAAAAACCTGAAAAAGCGAAATTTGAACCGAATGATGCGGATTGTGTTGGTCGATGATCATCCGCTGTTTCGGCAGGCCTTGGCCGCGACGGTCAGCCAGATCGGCGTCGATGTTCAGATCGAACAAAGCGACACGATAGCCGCACTGCGAAAACGGCTGGCTGTCGATGCTGCGGCGGCGCTGGTGCTGCTCGACCTCAATTTGCCCGACAGCGCTGGGATCGGCGGACTGCTGGCAATCAAAGCGCACTATCCCGACCTTCCCGTGGCGATCGTATCGGCAATCGACGATGCCGAAACCGTGGCGACCGCGCAGGCCTGCGGCGCGGCGGGCTTCATCTCCAAGGCGGCAGGGATCGACGAGTTGTCAGCCGCAGTCCTGGTCCTGATCGGCGGCGGGACGTGGTTTCCCGAGGCCGATCCCGACGAGGCGCAGAACGGGCTGACCCATACGCAGGCGCGCATCCTCGATGGCGTACACCGGGGATTGATGAACAAGCAGATCGCCTATGAACTCGGGCTGTCCGAAGCGACGGTCAAATATCACCTAACCGGCCTGTTCCGCAAAATGAGCGTGCAGACCCGGTCTCAGCTGCTCGCCCTAGCGCGCGACCGTCCAGGTTGATCGTCGCGGGTCGCCGTGCCGGCGGCCTCCGCCAGCACGGCGCGCAGGGTCAGCGGGGCGACGGGTTTGTTGAACATACCGATGCCTTCGATCGCCAGCATTTCTGCCCACCCTTCTTCGCTGGTCGCGGTCACCAGCAATCGCAATTGTGCGCGCCCCGCCAATGCGCGCAGCGCGGCAAGGCCATCGCTGCCGCCAAGATGATAATCAGCGAGCACGACATCCCATGTCCCATTCGGCACGTCTTCGGCGCTTTCGACCGGGGTCACCACACCACCCCAGCGCTCGATCAATGCGGTGGTGCCAAGCAGCACTTCGGCCTCATCATCGATACATAGCACGCGCAACCCCGCCAGATCGACTGCCGGACTGATCATGCGCGGGCGCAGTGCAACCGGTGCGGTGGTGCCGACAATCACGCAAAACGTGCTACCCGCCCCGGGTCGTGAACGCACCGTTACCGGATGATCGAGCATCTGCGCGATCCGCGCCACGATCGACAGCCCCAGACCCGCACCTTCAGCCAGCCGTCGCCCTTCGGGCAGGCGGCTGTATTCGCCGAACGCAGCTGGCAGTTTGTCGGGCGCAATGCCGACACCGCTGTCGCGCACTTCGATCCGGACGCATCGCCCCATTGCACGCACCGCCATCACCACCCGCCCGCGCGGCGTATAGCGTAAGGCATTGACTAACAGGTTTTGCAGAATGGAGCGCAGCAGATCACGATCGCTCAGCGCCCAGGCTGTGGTCGGCAGCACGACCAGATTCAGCCCGCGCGACGCAGCCTGCCCGGCAAATTCCTGTTCGAGAGAGACCAGTAATGCGCGCAGATCGACCGACTCCATGCGCGGTTTGAGGGCACCTGTTTCGAGTTGCGAGAGGTTGAGCAGCGCGCGCAACAGGCGGTGCGCGCCCTCCACCGCCTGATCGGCGCGTTCGAGCAGACTGACCTGTCCCGGATCGGCCTCTGCCCCGACCAGGGCATTGCCGATAAACAGGCGTGCAGCGTGCAGAGGCTGGACCAGATCATGGCTGGCAGCGGCAACAAACCGCTTTTGAGCACCAGTGGCCTGCTCGGCCAGATGCCGCGCCGCCGTCAATTCAGTTGTGCGTTCGCTGACAAGGACCTCGAGTTCCTCATTGCTTCGCGCCAGTACCAGCGCCGCGGCCTTGGCATCGGTGACGTCGGCCAAAGTGATCAGATAATCGCTCTGTCCTATCGGCCGGCCCGCAACTTGCAGTGTACGCCCATCAGCATCGCCGTGAATTTCACCGAGTAGCGGTCGACCCGCTGCAATCGCATCTAGGCGACTGGCCAGATGCATGCGCAGACCGGCTCGTTGCGCCGTGTTGCCGATCAACTCGGACAACGATTTGCCGACATGCACATCACCTTGCCCCAGCCCCATTAATTGCAGCCAGCGCGTATTCCACGCCACCAGTTGCAGATCGCCGTCGACCACGCTGACCCCTTGCGCCAGACTGTCGAGCGTGGTTTGCAACAGTTCACGGCTGAAATGCACGGCATGCCCTGCCTCATCGAGGATACGACTAATATCGCCGGCATCCTGGCTGTCGGCGGCCAGCGCGATAGCCACAACATTACGCGCCGACGGTGCCCCGATCACTCCAGCCAGCAGACGTTCGGCCGAACGGGCCAGCGTCGGGCTGACTGGCGCAGCTTCGGACAGATCGCCAGCCCGGGTCGAAATCCGGTAATCAAGCAGCGCCTTGTCGGCCTCTGCCTTTCCCAAAAACTGCGTCAATAAGTGCCGTAGTTCGCCGATCGTCGCGCTGACCGGGCGTGACCGCGCCAGCGGCATCGGTGAGACACTGGCGACAAAGATATTGGCTTGGATCGCGTCAATCAAATGTGCCTTTGAACGCAGAGAAACTAGGACGAACAGCGCGGTGTTCATGGCAAGGCTGGCCAGCACCGCGCCATAGGGCATCCACCGTCCGGTGCTGGGCCAAAGCCCGTTGATGCCCGATCCGCCTCCGCCGCGTGCAAACACCAGATCAGGGCCCGCCAGTGTCAGCGCCCAGACAGCCATGCCCGCGACGATCCCGGCAATCGCGCCGCGCGCGTGGCCGCGCCGCCAATAGATCCCGCCAAGCAGCGCGGGGCTGAGCTGGGCAAACGCCGTTAGCGCCGTCAAACCAAGCTGCATCGTGCCTTCGAGTTCGCGAATGCCAAGAAAATAGAGCCACGCCAGCAGCGCAATGCACAAAGTGGTCACGCGCCGGATCGTCACGATGGCGCGTCCAAGATCAGCCCCGGGCGTGCTGGAACGCATCCACCCGCCGAGCAGCGGCAGCACGATCTCGTTCGACACCATCGCGGCAATCGCGGTCATTTCGACGATCACCATCCCACCGCCCGCCGAGAGACCCCCGATCAACGCCGCCATCGCCAGCAGTGGACCGCCATGGTGCATCGGCAGCGCCAGCACTTGCAAATGTGCATCGACATCCGCCGCCCCGAACCCGGCACGAATGGCGGTGGCGATCAACAGCGTGGCCACGACCCAAAGGCTGAAATAGATCGGCACCACGAGCGCAGCGGCACGGATGTCGGACACGTCCTCAAGCGTGACAAAGCCAAGATGGAACTGCCGCGGCAGAGTAAAGGCCGTGACAGTGCAGAGAAGAATCAGCGTTAGGAACGACAGATCAAGATGCCAGCCCACCGGCGGAATCGCCTGCAGAACGGAACTGGACAGCCCGGGCAAGCGCAGGAGCAGCACGCCGGACAGGACTGCCACGCCCAACAGACCCGCAAGCTTAACGCACGATTCGAGCGCAATGATGCCGACAAAGCCGCGGCTGTGCTGCGTGAGGCTTGGCCGGCGCGCGCCGAACACGATGGCAACACCGACCAGCATCAACATCATAACCAGTGCCGTACCTGCCCCTCCCATGCCGCTTGTGTTCATCGTATGGATAGGTGCCGTTCTGCCGCTCGAAAAATTCCAGGCGCTGGTCAGCACTTTTAACTGTAACGCTAAATAAGGCAGGGCACCCAGACTGGAAACGCACGTGGCAAGAATGCCCAGCGCACGGCTCTTGCCATAACGCGCTGCCAGAAAGTCCGCGAGCGACCCAACATTTTCCTGCTTTGACAGGACCGCGATCCGTCGCCAGACGGGATACAGCAGGGTAATCGCCAAAATCGGCCCCATAGCATTGGCCGCAAACAGCCAAATTCCTTGGCTGGCATCGCCGATCCCACCAAAATAGGTCCACGCCGAACACAACGTGGCCAGCGACAGTCCATAGCGAAGTCCGCGCCAACGCGGCGACGCCTTGCTACCACGCCGTTCCGCCCGCCAACCGACATTAACCAGCAACGCCAGATAGAGAGTGACGGACACCAGGGTAATCGATGGATTAAGCACATCGATAAGCTATGGAATTAACGCAAGAATGTCAGCATCCGTTCAGCGAACAAGATGATCGGCTGATTTCGGATCAAGCGTCGGCGTGATCATAGAACCCATGATCTGCCTTGAACCGCGCGGGATTTTCGGCGGTCATCAGCGACATGCATAACTGGTTGAGAAAGTAGCCCTGCCGGCTGCGCGCGGCGGTGAAGACGCGCGTGTCGGGAATAGCCTCGAGCTCGACGAGATAAGCGTGAATGTCGGTCGTCATGCCTGCGCCTCCGCGAACGGGGCGATGATCTGCCGCGCGCGGACTCCCCCTTCGTCAATGTTGTACGCGTTGAACCGAAGCTTCATCGTCCCGCTGCCTTTAACTGGGAATCGAGCCGCGGGAAGACACGCCGGGCATTGCCCTCGTACACCGCGTGCCGCGTCACGTTGTCGAGGCCGAGCGCGTCGACGTAGCGCTTGGTGTCATCGAAATACCGGCCGGTTTCGGGGTCGATGCCGCGCACCGCGCCGACCATTTCCGAACCGAACAGGATGTTCTTCGGGTCGATAACCTCGAACAGCAGGCCGATGCCCGGCTGGTGATAGACGCAGGTGTCGAAATAGACGTTCTGCATGACGTGGCTCGCCAGCGGCGGCTTCTTGAGCATGTCGGCAAGGCCGCGATACCGGCCCCAGTGGTACGGCACCGCGCCGCCGCCGTGCGGGATGATGAAGCGCAGCGTCGGGAAATCGGCGAACAGGTCGCCTTCGAGGAACTGCATGAAGGCGATCGTGTCGGCGGCGATGTAGAACGCGCCGGTCGCGTGCAGCCCCGGGTTGCACGACCCCGAGACGTGGACCATCGCGGGCACGTCGAGCCCGACCATCTTCTCATAGAACGGATACCACGCCCGGTCGGTCAGTGGCGGCGAGGTGAAATGCCCGCCGCCGGGATCCGGGTTGAGGTTGCAGCCGACGAAGCCGTGTTCGACCACGCAGCGTTCGAGTTCGGCGATCGAATCGGCGATCGCGACGCCGGGCGACTGCGGCAGCTGGCAGACGCCGATGAACGTCTCGGGATAGAGCTTGACGACGCGCGCGATCAGGTCGTTGCACGCACGGGTCCACGCCTGGCTGACCGCCGCGTCGCCGATGTGGTGCCCCATGACCGAGGCGCGCGGTGAGAAGATCGTCATGTCGGCCCCGCGTTCGCGGAGCAGGCGGAGCTGGTTCGCCTCGACCGACGCGCGCAGGTCGTCGTCGGAGATGTCCGGGTAGGGCGGCGCGTCGGTACCCGCCTTCCACGCCGCGATCTGCGCCTTCCGCCATTCGTCGTGCGCGACGGGGGCGGTTGTGTAGTGACCGTGGCAGTCGATGATCAGGGTCATGCCGCGGGTTGCCTTTTGTCTCGATCGATGAGCGCGAGCTTGGCGGCCAGCCGCGGGGGCGGCGACCCGATTGCCCCCAGCGACCGCTGCCGCGACGCCGTTCCCCGGCTCATCAGCGGGTCGATGCCGAGGTCGGTCAGCATCGCAACGACCTCGTCCAGCTCGTCGGCGCGGCGGGTGCCGTGCGCGAGCATCCGGTCGAGGTTGTAGTCGGCTTTCGCCGCCCAGTCGGGGCCGAGCGAGGCGAGCACCTCGTCGGTGACCCCGGCGCGATGCGCGGCGAGCAGGCACTCGGCGGTCAGCGCCTCGATGCCCTTGACCATAACCGACCGTACCATCTTGATCGCCGCCGCGCTGCCGACCGGTCCGGCGACCACGCTAACCGCGCTGAAACCGGCGGCGACGAGCGCCTCGGTCCCGGCGGCGGCATGCGGCCCGGCGAGAAGGATCGGGACGTCGCGGCGGAGCGGGTGGACCGGGGCCATGACCGCGCAGTCGACATAGCGACCGCCGGCAGCGTCGATCACGGCGGCAGCGGCGCGCTTGGTCGCGGGGGCGACCGAATTCATGTCGCACCACAGCGCGCCGGTCGCGAGATGCGGGACCGCGTCGCGCGCGGCGGCGAGCGCCGAAGCGGCGGTAACGAGGCCGAGGACGAGGGGCGCGCCGGCGAGCGCCCCGGCGTTGTCGCGCGTCGCCGTCACCCCGAGCCGGGCGAAGTCGGCCTCGCGATCGACGATGTCATACCCCCGCGCCGACCAGCCCGCGCCGCCGGCGAACGCCTGCGCCGCTTCGCCGAAGCCGATGAGGGAGATCGCCACAGTCACCCCGGCTGCGTGCCGCCTGCCGCCCGCCGACGCCAATCGAAATCTGATCGGCGGCATAAGTTCCTACGAAGTCTGCACCGCCATCGCGATCGCCCGGTCGATGAAAGCGCGCTGGTCGGGCGTCGGTATCCAGCCGCTGCGCGCGGTCAGGCCGATCGTCCGCACCATGCCCGCCGGTGGCGGCCCGATCGTCGCCAGCAGGCCGGCGGCAAGTTCGACCGCGACCTGGTCGGGCGACAGCAGGGTCAGGCAATCGCTGTCGAGAAGGAGCCCGCGGATCGTGATGACCGAGCCGCATTCAACCGGCACCCGGGGAGGCGCGACGCCTTCGCGGGTGAACATCGCCTCCCACATGGCGCGCAGCGGTGTCGCGCGAGCGGGCATGATCCACTCATATTCGGCCATCTGCGCGAAGTCGTGCGGCGCGTGCGCGAGCGGATGCGCGGCGCGGCCGATAATCACCGGATGGTCGTCGAACAGCGGGGTCTGGACGACATCGGATCCGGGACCGGGATCGCGGAGTGCGCCGATCAGCAGGTCGAGATCGCCGTCGCGCAGGGGTTCGATCAGCTCGGCGTGCGACCCTTCGGCGATAATGATCTCGACCCCCGGACGTTCGCGATGATAGGCGGCGACGATCGCCGGCAGCAGCCGCGCGCGCGCCAGCGGCATCGCCCCGATCGCGATGCGCCCGGCCGCAAGTCCCTGCAAAGCCGATATTTCCGCGAACCCAGCCGCGAGTTCGGCGAGCGCGAGGCGGAACCCCCGCGCGGTCCGCAGACCCGCGGCGGTCAGGACCAGCCCGCGCCCGCGCCGCTCGACGAGGCTCCTGCCGAGTGCAAGCGAAAGGTTGCGAACGGCACGGTGGAGCGACGGCTGTGCCAGCCCCGTCGCCCCGCTGGCGCTGACGTAGCTCCCCCCCCGCGCCACCGCGACGAACGCGGTCAGCTGCGCCATCGTCACCCGCCGGCTCGCGACCTGCCCCAGCGCCGCTTCGACCCGCGGCAGGAAGCCGAGCGCCGCCGGCGTCGCCGCCATACCCGAGGAATGACGGTCGAACAGGGCGAGGCCGAGCTGCGCTTCGAGACGGCCTAGTCCCTGGGTTATCGCGGGCTGCGTCAGGTTGGCCGCAGCCGCCGCAGCGGTGACACTGCCGAGGCGCATGATCGCCGCGAACGCCTCGAGGTGCCGAAGATTGAGCCGACCAGGTTCCACGGCAAACGATTAGCATAAACTTATGCGCCCGGCGCAACTGTGACTGGCGGCGGCGGCGGCGACGGCGGCACGGAAGGCATCCACTGCGGAGTCCGCCCATGACCGGCATCGTCAAACGCCACATCGACCGTGCCGACCCCACCGTGATCGACGCGCTGGCCGCGTGCGGCGTCGCCACGGTCCACGAGGCGCAGGGCCGGACCGGCCTGCTCGGCAGCCGCCTGCGCCCGATCTACACCGGCGCCCGCATTGCCGGATCGGCGGTCACGATCAGTGCGCCGCCGGGCGACAACTGGATGCTCCACGTCGCGATCGAGCTCGTCCAGCCCGGCGACATGATCGTGCTCGCCCCGACCAGCCCGTGCGAGGATGGTTATTTCGGCGACCTGCTGGCGACCTCGGCGATGGCGCGCGGCTGCCGCGGGCTCGTGATCGACGCAGGCGTCCGCGACGTCCGCGATCTGGCCGAGATGGGCTTTCCGGTCTGGTCGAAGGCGGTGTTTGCCCAGGGCACGATCAAGGCCAGCCTCGGTTCGGTAAACATTCCCGTCGTCTGCGCGGGAGCGTCGATCGAACCGGGCGACGTCATCGTCGCCGACGACGACGGGGTATGCGTCGTCCCGCGGGCGGGCGCCGCCGCCGTTCTCGCTGCGGCGCAGAAGCGCGAAGCGAACGAAAGCGACAAGCGCGCGCGGCTCGCGGCGGGCGAACTCGGCCTCGACATGTACGACATGCGAGGCAAGCTGGCGGCGCTGGGCCTGACCTATGTCTGACGGCGTGCCGTGCATGTGGCTGCGCGGGGGCACGTCGAAGGGCGGCTTCTTCATCGCGAGTGACCTGCCCGCCGACACCGCCGCGCGTGACGCATTCCTGCTCCGCGTCATGGGGTCGCCCGACCTGCGGCAGATCGACGGCATGGGCGGGGCCGACCCGCTGACGAGCAAAGTCGCGGTGGTATCACGCTCCCACCGGCCTGGTGTCGACGTCGACTATCTGTTCCTGCAGGTGTTCGTCGACAAGCCCGTCGTCACCGATGCGCAGAACTGCGGCAACATCCTCGCCGGCGTTGGGCCGTTCGCGATCGAACGCGGGCTCGTCGCCGCCGGACTCGCGACGACGCGCGTTGCGATCTTCATGGTCAACACCGGCCAAGTCGCGGTCGCGACGGTCGCGACCCCCGGCGGGGTCGTGACCTATGCCGGCGACGCAAGAATCGACGGCGTACCCGGGACCGCCGCACTAGTACCGCTCGAATTCACCGATACCGCCGGGTCGAGCTGCGGCGCGCTGCTGCCGACAGGCAACGCGGTCGACACGATCGAGGGCGTCGCGTGCACGCTTATCGACAACGGCATGCCATGCGTTGTCATCGCTGCCGCCGACGTCGGCGCAAGTGGCTTCGAGAGCCGCGAGGCGCTCGACGTCGCCAATGTGGTGAAGACGCGGATCGAGGCGATCCGGCTGATTGCCGGGCCGCTGATGAACCTGGGCGACGTCGCCGACAAATCGGTGCCGAAGATGATGCTCGTCGCCCCGCCACGCGACGGCGGCGCGGTGACCGTGCGGAGCTTCATCCCGAAGCGGGCGCACGCCTCGATCGGCGTCCTTGGTGCAGTCAGCGTCGCCACCGCGTGTCTGATCCCCGGTACGCCAGCCGCCGCCGTCGCGGTCGTCCCCGCTGGCACGCGCAAAACGCTGTCCGTCGAACACCCGAGTGGCGAGACGAGTTGCGTGCTCGAGACCGACGGCACGGGCGCGGTCGTGAGCGCCGGCGTGCTTCGCACCGCGCGCAAGTTGATGGATGGAAAAGTGTTCGAATGAGCGCGCGGATCGAGTCATGGACCGATACGCCGTCGACGCCGGGATGGACGCCGCCGCCGGCGGCGATCGACGCGCACGTCCATGTCTTCGGACCCGAGGCGAGCTTTCCATTCAGCCCGAAGGCGAAGTATCTGCCGCAGGATGCGTCGCCCGAGATGCTGTTCGCGCTTCGCGACCGACTCGGTTTCGCGCGCAACGTGATCGTCCAGGCAAGCTGCCACGGCACCGACAACGCCGCCACGCTCGACGGCACGCCCGGTCGAACGGGACGGCGCGCGGCGTCGCGGTGGTTGATCGGGCGATCACCGATGCGGAATTGGCCCGGCTCCACGCCGACGGGATACGCGGGGTCCGGTTCAACTTCTTGAAGCGCCTTGTCGATCATGCTCCGAAGGACGCCTTCCTCTTGCTGGCGCAGCGGATTGTTCCGCTTGGCTGGCACGTCGTCGTCTTTTTTGAGGCCGACCTTCTGACTGAACTGACGCCCTTCCTTGCGGCGATCCCGACGATCGTAGTCGTCGACCACCTTGGCCGCCCTGACATCGGCCAGGGTCTAGGGGGTGCCGACATCGGGGCCTTTGTCGCGCTGCTCGACACCCAGCCGCATCTGTCGGCGAAGGTGTCAGGGGTCGACCGGCTGTAGGTCACCGGCGCGCCGTACGACGAATTCTTGCGCGTCGTCCGCCCGGTCGTCGATCGCTTTCCCGAGCGGACCCTGTGGGGCACCGACTGGCCGCACCCGAACATGGAGGCGAACATTCCCGACGACGTCGATCTTGTCGACATCATTCCGCGCCTAGCTCCAAGTCTGGCCTTGCAGGAAGCTTTACTGGTAACCAACTCAACCCGCATCTATTGGTCTAAATAAGTGTCAGTTGGCCCCGATACTGACCAACTCTTGTGACCTCCGCACAAGCGCGTAGACGTCAATGGGGCGCGGAAGCCCCCTGCATCTGCACCCAATTACCGATATGAACGAAGGGCAGGCTCCGGAAAGAGGTTGAGTAAAGGCCGACGTCTTCTCTTGAGTCCCGATCCCTCAGTCGGCGGCTGGGAACACGGCTGCTATCTCGCAGTGTCCACCCGAAAGGGATGACGCCTTACGGGCGCAAAGCAGATTTGAACGCGGGGCTGTGTGATTGCGGAAACATAACGTCGGCACAGCCTGAGGGTTATCCGACACCCTCTCAGAAGTGCATGTTCTTGTTCCGCCACTAACGTCGATGCGAGCTGCCGGGCAGATGTCGGAAATTAAGTGTTTCCCGACAGAGCGCACCACGCATCTTTTCACACTCTTAACGACGGTAAGAATGTCGTCTGTCTATAACAACTCACTGATGTTTACGTTGAGTCTTTTCCGGGCTACCCCGTCCGAGCGGTCGCTCCACGCAAAGGCAGCTGGATCAAAATTTGCCAATGATTAGAGTGCCTACTTTCGTCACGTCTGGGGCACCAGTGACCGCAGCTTTGCGCGCCGCGGGATATTATGGTCGGGGGGGCATCGGCTCCATCGTCCGCCGCCCCCCGGGACGTGTAATCACACAGAAGGGTGCCCACGCGTGACCGATGCCACCCCGAAGCTCGCCCGGCTGTGGCAGGGCCTGTCACCCCGCACGCAAAATCTCGCGTGGAGTTTTGCCGGCCAGGTTCTGCCGATGGTCGCCGGGCTCGTCTTTGTCCCCTTGCTCATCACGTCGCTCGGCACCGCCCGCTTCGGCTTCCTCAGCCTTGTGTGGGTCCTGATCGGGTATTTCAGCCTGTTCGACCTCGGCCTCGCCCGCGCGCTGACGCAGCGGGTCGCCAATCTGCTCGCCCTCGGCGAGACGTCGCGGGTGCGCGGCGCGGTTCATACGGGCATGCTGCTCATCATCGCCCTCGCGCTCCTCAGTGCGCCGGTAGTGTACCTGTCGCACGACTTGCTCCTCGGCAAGCTGATCAAGAGCGGCCCGGCCCTCGCCGCCGAGGCAGACGGCGCGTTCATCTGGCTGGTCGTCGGCGTGCCCATCGTGATCACATCAGCCGGCATTCGCGGCGTCCTCGAAGGCCAGCACCGCTTTGCGGCCGTCAATCTCGTCCGCACCCCGGCGGGGGTGATGATGTTCGTCGGCCCGTGGCTGGCGACGCGGTTCTCGCCGACACTTGCGGCGGTCACGCTCGCCGTCCTCCTCGTCCGCCTCGGACAGACGGTCGGCTTTCTCGCCCTGGCCCGTGGGCTGATCTTCGGCAAATCGGCGACGAAGCGAATCGACCGCGACGAGGTCAAGATGCTGTTCGGCTTCGGCTTGTGGGTCACCGTCAGCAACATCATCAGCCCGATGATGGTCTATATGGACCGTTTCGCGATCTCGCACTTCGGCAACCTGTCCGAAGTCGCTTATTACAGCACGCCGTTTGACCTGATCGCCCGGCTGTTATTCATCAATAATTCGGTGTCGTCGGTGATGTTTCCCACCCTCAGCGCCGCCCATTCGACCGATCCGGCGGCGATGAAGGGTATCTCACGGCAGAATTTCCTGATCGTCTTCGGCCTGTTCGCCCCGATCATCATCGTCGTCCTGCTGTTTGCCCAGCCGCTGATGACCCTATGGGTCGGTGCGGCGTTCGCGGCGCGGAGCAGCGTGATCCTGCAGATCCTCAGCGTCGGCATCTTTATCAACGCTCTGTCATCGGTCGGCTTCTCGACGCTCCAGGCGATGCGCCGCGCCGACCTGACGGCCAAGTTCCACATCGTCGAGCTGCCTTTTTACTTCCTGCTGCTCGTCGTCCTCGTGAAGCAGTACGGCATCACCGGCGCGGCGATCGCCTGGCTGATCCGGGTCAGCTTCGACATGGCGCTGCTCTATTACGCCTCGTGGCACTTGCGCTGGCGCCACGACTACGCCCCCGCGTCCGAAACCGTCTGAGCCCGAAAATTAGGCGGCTGCGAAGTGCCGGGAAAACAGCCGCCGCGCCATGAGCGGAGCCTCGATCACGCGGTAGGTGACAATCGCAATCGCGATCGACGCCAGCGCGACCCCGGCATCGACCGCGACCATTTTGGCTAGACCCAAATGCGCGAAGGTCGCGGGCGACAGCAGCCAATGCGACACGACCCACAACGGAAAAGCGTGGATCAGGTACAGGCTGTAACTGATCGTCCCCAGCGCGCGCAGCGTCGGCCCCGAAAACGCCGCACGGACGATGCCGCCCTCGATAGCGGCGACAAAGAAGATCGCGAGCAGGACGGCGGCGACGACTCCGTCCGACCGTGCAAACAGCACCACGGTCGCGATCAACGCCGCCACGCCAACACCGTCGAGGATGTGGCGCCAGCGCCCCGGCACCCGCCCCGCGAGTTCGGCGACGATCGTCCCGGCGACGAAAAAGGCAAACATAGACGACAGCACCGTCGCCACCCCGAGGATCAAGTAGACGGCAGCCCGCCCGATAAAACGGTAGCCGAGTGCCATCACCGGGATCAGCGCGTACAGAATCCACTCATACCGCAGCGTCCAGATTTGCGAGAACAGCACGAAGGTCGGCGTAAAGCCGTTGATCGGACCGCGTTTCGAAAAGCCGAATAACGCCCAATGGCCGACCTCGTTGGCGATCGCCGGGGGTGGCTCGACCGCGACGAAGTGCGTCTCGATCCCCACGAACAGACACAGGACTGCGACCGCAAAAACATAGAGCGGCGCGATCCGCATGATCCGGCCATCGAACAGGCGAACAGGGTCGACCTTCCCGTCGTTCCGCAGCAACGCCCCGACGAACAGGTACGCCGAGATCATGAAAAAAACCGCGACCGGCAAAGACCCCAATTGCTCGGCAAGATGGCCCGCCGTGATCCGCCACACGCCGGACCGCAGGTAGTTACCCATGACGATGCAGTGGTGGACGACGACCGCCAGCGCCGCGACCCCGCGTAATCCGTCCATCGCCGGGATGCGGCTGACCGGAGCCCGGTGCAGCCCGACTGCGCGGGTAAACAGCGGCTCACCGAGGGCCAGAATGGCGACGACCAGACCCATCGCCACCAACGCCGCGAGGCCGGGGACCTCGGTAGCCACGATGTCCGCGATCATATCGCCAGTCCTGCCGGATAGCGAAGGGCGGTTATCCCCGAACTATGCCGCCTCGGCAACGCGAGCGAGGGCGCACTGGCTCCAGATTTCCGACAATGCCGAAACGAGCTTGTCGACGTCGGCATCGCTATGGACCGGCGACGGAGTGATTCGCAGCCGCTCGGTCCCCTTGGGAACGGTCGGATAATTGATCGGCTGGACATAAATACCATGGTTGTCGAGCAGCCAGTCGCTGATCATCTTGCAATGGTGGGGGTCGCCGACCATTACCGGAATGATGTGGCTGTCGTTGTCCATAACCGGAATGCCGATCGCATTGAGGCGACGGCGGACCTTCGCCACGCGCTCCTGGTGCCCGGCGCGCTCCACCTGACTGACCTTCAAGTGACGGATGCTCGCACACGCCCCGGCGGCGATCGACGGCGGCAGGGCGGTGGTAAAGATGAATCCGCTGGCAAAGCTGCGAACGAAATCAACCATCGCGCTCGATCCGGCGATGTAGCCGCCCATTACGCCGAACGCCTTGCCGAGCGTTCCCTCGATCACCGTCAACCGGTCCATCAGTCCGTCGCGCTCGGCGACGCCGCCGCCGCGTGGCCCATAGAGACCGACACCATGGACTTCGTCGAGATAGGTCATCGCCCCATGAGCGTCGGCGACGTCGCATAGTTCCTTGATCGGAGCGATGTCGCCGTCCATCGAATAGACGCTCTCGAAAGCGACGAGCTTCGGACGCGCCGGGTCGAGGCGGCTGAGACGGCGGTCTAGATCCTCGGCACTATTGTGCGCGAACACCTGCCGCTCAGCGCGGCTGTGACGAATGCCTTCGATCATCGACGCATGGTTGCCGGCATCGGACAGGACGACGCAGTCGGGCAGCCGGGCGGCGAGAGTTCCCAATGCGGCCCAGTTCGAGACATAGCCGCTGGTGAACAGCAACGCCGCATCCTTGCCGTGGAGGTCGGCTAGTTCGGCTTCGAGCAGGACATGGTGGTGGTTGGTCCCACCGATGTTGCGGGTGCCGCCGGCACCCGCGCCGCAGCTGTCGAGCGCGGCGTGCATCGCATCGAGGACGACCGGCGACTGGCCCATTCCGAGATAATCGTTGGAGCACCAGACAGTGACGTCCTGCGTCGCACCATCAATATAGCGCTTCGCCTTCGGAAACGACCCACGCTGCCGCTCAAGGTCGGCGAACACGCGATAAGCTCCCTCGCCGCGCAAGGCGTCGAGCTGACCTTGGAAAAGCACATCGTAATTCATGGCAATGTCCCCAGTCGCCTTGTCTGTCGTACATGTCCAGCACTGGTTGGCCCAGTGCCCGACATCGCCCACCGCCATAGTGCCGCATCCCGGAACGGCAGAACCAGAAACCAGTGTTCGATGCAGCCCAGCCCGGCCAGGACGGCGAGCATCGTCAGCCCGGTCGCTGCCCCCGGTGCTGCCACCGCCGCCGCTTCGGCGAGCAGCATCGTCGCCACGGACGCCACCGCGATCGACACCGGAAACATCGGGTTGAAGATGCGGATGCGGAAATAGCTCTTCAGATACGCGAGGTGCGCGGGCAGGAAATCGACCGTCAGGTTGGGCACCCCGAGGAAGATGTTGAGCTTGGCCGACACCCGCATGACGAACAGGATGGCGAAGGCAATGGCGGCGACCTGGTTCGGCTGCCCCCACGTCAGCGCGAGCATCCCGACCGCCGTCGCCGCGAGGGCGATTTCGTGCCAGATCAACGTCGCCGCCGCCATGCGGAAGCGGGCCCAGCCGGGAACGGGCCGGCTGAAGAAGAGCTGCTCGAGCGAGAGCTCGCCTTGGAAGATGTTGCCCTCGGTCAGCCCGGTCGTGCGTTCGATGTCCAGCGGTGTCTGGACGTTCCGATGCAGGATCTTCGAGGGGAGCTCCGTTTTCTGGCGCAAACATTACTCATCGCATGATGTTGCGCGA
>JANYFA010000108.1 GCA_025362895.1 Sphingomonadaceae bacterium
GGATTCGAACCCTCGGTACCAGTTACCCAGTACGGCAGTTTAGCAAACTGCTGGTTTCAGCCGCTCACCCACGACTCCGCGAAGCGACGGGCTATACCGGCGCCCGTCCGGCCTCGCAACCTATCTCCCGACGCTCGTGTAAGCGAAGCCGCGCCGCGCCATTTCGTCGGGACGATAGACGTTCCGCAGGTCGACGATGACGGGGGCCGTCATCGCGGCGGCGACGCGGTCCATGTCGAGGCCGCGAAACGCCTCCCACTCGGTCATCAGGACGGCGACATCGGCCGCGGCGACGCAGGCATAGGCATCGGCGGCATAGTCGACGCCGGTCAATACCAGCTTCGCCTGCTCGACGCCCTCCGGATCGAACGCGCGAATGTGTGCGCCGCCGTCCTGCAACGCCTGAACGACGGCGATCGCCGGTGAATCGCGCATGTCGTCGGTGTTCGGCTTGAACGTCAGGCCCAGAATCGCGACGGTCTTGTCGCGCACCGATCCGCCACACGCGGCGACGACTTTTTTCGCCATGGCGCGCTTGCGCTGGTCGTTGACCGCGGCAACGGTCTCGACGATCCGCACAGGGGTGCCGAAATCCTGCGCCGTCTTGATCAGCGCAAGCGTGTCCTTGGGAAAGCACGATCCGCCATAGCCCGGGCCGGCGTGGAGGAACTTCGCGCCAATGCGGTTGTCGCTGCCGATGCCGCGGGCGACATCCTGGACGTTCGCGCCGACTGCCTCGCACAGGTCGGCGATCTCGTTGATGAAGGTGATCTTGGTCGCGAGGAAGGCATTGGCGGCGTATTTGATCAGTTCGGCGGTGCGTCGTCCGGTGAACATCAGCGGCGACGAGTTGATGAACAAGGGACGATAGATTTCGGTGAGAACGTCGCGGGCGCGGCTGTCCTCGGTGCCAACCACGATGCGGTCGGGGAACTTGAAGTCCCGGATCGCCGCGCCCTCCCGCAGGAACTCGGGATTGGAGACGACGGCGAAGGTTGCATCCGGGTTGGTCTCGCGCAGGATGCGTTCGACTTCATCGCCGGTGCCGACGGGGACGGTCGATTTGGTGATGACGACGGTCGCCCCGGTGCACGCGGCCGCGATGTCGCGCGCCGCGGCGAAAACGTAGCTCAGGTCGGCGTGCCCATCGCCGCGCCGCGACGGGGTGCCGACCGCGATGAACACCGCTTCCGCACCCGCGACCCCGGCGGCGAGATCGGTGGTGAACGTCAGCCGCCCGGCGCGGGCGTTGTTGCCGACGAGCTCGGCGAGGCCGGGTTCGTAAATCGGCATGATCCCGGCTTGCAACCGGTCGATCTTGCCCTGGTCGAGGTCGACGCAGACGACATCGTGGCCGAAATCGGCGAAGCACGCCCCCGACACCAGACCGACATAGCCCGAACCGATCATTGCGATACGCATAAGACTGCGACAGCTCCGTAATTTCGCTGCGGCGGTAGCAGCGGTCGGCGGCGATGGGAAGCGCGGTGGTGCAGTGGACTTTCCGCGGTCCGCACGGCAGGACTCCTGCGGGGGCGTCGAACGTCGAGCGGGAGAAGTTTATGCGCCGGTTGACCGTTGTTGCGATTTTGCTGGTGACCCCGTTATCGGCGCAGGAAGCGCCGCCCGCCGCCGCCGCCGCCGCCGCCGTGCCGCCTGCCGCAAACGCTGCGCCCGACGCGCCGCTGCCGACGCCACCCGCCGATACCTACGCCGAAAAGGACGTGATCGCCGCCGCCGAAGGCGCGTTCGGCAAGGGGGCCGAGGGCGCGGCGAAAATCATCGAAAAGACCTTCAAGAACCTTGGGCGACCGAACGCCTATATCGTCGGGCGCGAGGCTTCCGGCGCCTTCGTTATCGGCGTCCGCTACGGCTCGGGAACGCTCTATTCGAAGATTGAGGGCGAATTACCGGTCTATTGGACCGGGCCGTCGGTCGGGTTCGATGCCGGCGGCGATGGCAGCCGCGTCTTCACCCTGGTCTATCACCTCGACGATACCGCCGACCTGTTCCACCGCTTTCCCGGCGGCGAGGGTAAGGCCTATGTCGTCGGCGGCTTCACCGCGACGTACAACCAGCGCCACCGCGTCATCCTCGTGCCGATCAAGCTCGGCGTCGGCCTGCGGCTGGGGGTCAACGCGGGCTGGGTCCACTACACCCGTACCAGCCGGCTACTGCCGTTCTAAACTGGTACGGCCAAAACCGGCGAAACTGTCGGAAAACTTTACACTCACGAAATAGCAAAATGCCCAAGCAATTGATTCAGGCCGACTTCATATTTTGGCACATTTTTTGCATCGCAACTTCATAACGAAGTAATCTTTGGGGTTGTTCGACATGATCAAGACACTTCTCGCCGCCGCGCTCCTTGCAGGTTCGACGCCGTCGCTGGCCGCCACGCAGGTCTATGATGCGACCGGCGAAGTCGGCGGCAACCAGCAGTGGGGCGGGACACTCGGCCTCGACTTCGACGTCAACCAGACGGTGTATGTTACCGGCCTCGGCAGCTTCGATGCGGGCCGCGACGGCATCACGCACGATATTTTCGTTGGTATTTTCAACGCAACGACCGGCCTTCTCGTCGCCCCGGCCGTCAACCTCAACGGCACGGCGCACACTAGCGGGGCGTACGACAGCATCTCGATCGCCAAGCTGACGCTGACCCCCGGCCATTACCAGATCGGCGCGTGGGGCTATAATAACCCCGACGATAGCAATTATAACAATTATGGTTTCGGCGGTCCGATCGGGTTCAACACGCTCGGCGGCGCGCTGACCGCGATCGGTTCGCATTACAGCGATGCGAATGCTCCCGGTGTCTTCGCGACCAATGTTGACGACGGAGCGACCCGCTACGGGGCCGGAACGCTGATCGCTTACATCCCCGAACCGGCGACATGGGGGATGATGATCGTCGGTTTCGGCCTCGTCGGCGCAACGCTGCGCCGCCGGAATGCGGTCGCCGCATAAACGCGAGACCGGGCGGCGCTTGCCTTTGCGGCCCGGGCACCCCAGCTTAATTTAGTGCCCACCGCCCACCTTAGCGACCGTGCCGTCTTCCGCGTCGGCGGACCCGAGGCTCGCGCCTATCTTCAGGACCTTGTCACCAACGACGTTGACCGATTGGGGCCATCGGCTCCTTTATGGGCCGGGCTGCTCACCGCGCAGGGCAAGCCGTTGTTCGACATGGTACTGTTCGACGGCGGCGACGGCACGGTGCTGGTCGATGTCCTCGCCACCGCTGCCGACGCGCTGGCAAAGCGGCTGACGATGTACAAGCTGCGCCGCGCCGTCACGATTGCTGCCGAGCCCGGGCTGCACGTTTTCGCCGCGTGGGACGGGGCGGCGGACCATCCCACCGACCCGCAGCTGGCCGCCCTTGGCGCGCGCTGGATCGCCGACGCGGCCGAGACCGACGCGGGGGTCGCCGACTATGCCCGCCACCGCCGCGCACTCGGCGTTGCCGACTCGGGTGACCTGCTGACCGACCGGATGCTGTGGCTCGAAACCAATGCCGTCGAGTTGAACGGGGTCAGCTTTACCAAGGGCTGCTATGTCGGCCAGGAGAACACTGCGCGGATGCACCACCGCGACAAGCTCCGCCGCCGCCTCCTGCCGGTGACCGTCACCGGCGACCCCAGCGATACGGCGATCACCGCCGCCGGGGTCGTGATCGGCGAATTGCGGTCGCATGTCGAAGGGCGGGGTATCGCCTATCTCAAGGTCGACGCGGTGGACGCGCCGCTTGGGGCGGGCGGGGCGGCGATCGCGGTCGACTGGCCCGACTGGCTCCCGCGCGGGGGTTGACCGCCGCGCACGCGCGGTCAACACGGCGGGGCGTTGATCCTGTGCGGCGATCCGTGCCGCTTTCCCCGCCCGCAACCGTTGGTCCGCCATGCCATCCCCCCCGTCGCAGATCCTCATGACGTCGGTCGCGGGCGACCTGATCCATGCCCCCGCGCAACTGCGCCACCTGACGTTGGGCACGCTCGCGTGGCTGCAGAACGACAGTGTCGCGGCGGCGATCGGGGCGGGCAGTGCGGTCGTCCTCTACCTCGTCTTCGTCGGAGTTCGCTTCGGTATCATCCGCCTGCTCGGGCGCGACCGCGACGTGACGACGTGGCAGGGTTTCATCGGCCGGATGGTCCGGCGGACGCGGAGCTTCTTCCTCGCCACGCTCGCGGTCGACATCGCCGCGCGTACCGCCGCGCCGCCGGGGGCGTTGCTCAGCTTCATCAAGCTGCTCTTCACCGTTGCCGCTGCGATCCAGGGGGCGGTCTGGGTGCGCGAATTCATATTGGGGCTGGTCGACCGCCGCGCGGCCGTTGCCGAGGACAAGGCCGAGCTGGCGAGCGCGTCGAACATCATCCGCGTTCTCGTCAACGTCGTCGTGTGGAGCCTCGCGTTCATTCTTGTCCTCGACAATCTGGGGGTCAACGTCACCGCCCTCGTCGCCGGCCTCGGCGTCGGCGGCATCGCGATCGGGCTGGCGGCGCAGGGGATCTTTGCCGACTTGTTCGCAGCGCTGGCCATCCTGTTCGATCGCCCGTTCCGCGTCGGCGACACGATCCGCTGGGGCACCGTCACGGGCAAGGTCGAGGCGATCGGGCTGAAGACCGTCCGCATCCGCTCGCAGTCGGGTGAACAGGTCATCGTCGGCAACACCAAGTTGCTCGGCGATCAGATATCGAACCTTCACCGCATCGAGGAGCGGCAGGTCGTGATGGTTTTCGGCGTGACGTACCAGACCGCGAGCGACCTGCTCGACGCCATCCCGGCGGAGATCGCCGCCATCGTCACAGCGACGCCGGGCGCGCGCTTCGACCGGGCGCACTTCGTCCGCTTCGCCGCGTCGAGCCTCGATTTCGAGCTGGTGTTCTTTAGCAACGGCCAGTCGTTCATGGCAATGATGGACGCGCGCCACGCGATCGGCCTCGCCATTCTGCGGCGTTTCGGCGAGCTGGGGATCGACTTCGCTTACCCGACCCAGGTGGCGATGATCGCGGGGGCGGACGGGCGCGTCATCGACCCGCCGGTCACGGCGGCCAGCCCGCCGCAGGGCGCCACCGGTTAATCAGGCCTTCGGCAAGGCCCGGCTGCGCGCCTCGATCGGGATCGCATCGAAGATGGCCGGTGGCGTCAGGCCGAGCCGGGCCCGCGCCGCGCCCAGCGGTTCGGCCAGCAGCGCCTCATAATCGACCCCCGGCAGCCACGCCGCCGCCTTGCCGCGGCGATAGCCTTCGTAAATCGCGCGGGCATACGGCTGGCCCGGCTGACGCGCGCCGGCCAACCCGGCCCCGATCGCGATCGCGGCCCAGCCGAACGCGCGCGTCTGGGCAAAGGAGAAAGCGACGAGCGCCGCCTCGCCCAGCCCCGACAGGTCGTACCCCGCCAGGATATGCCACAGGTCGTGGACGTCGCGAATCCTCCGCCCGAACCACGCGACCGGGTGGACGAGGTCGATGCCGTCGCGGTTCACTTCGCGGCTGATCTCCGCGAGGCCGTCGGCGCTGATCTGGCCGCGCTCGGTAAAGGCGAGATAGTGCGCCGCAACGCTGTCCGCCGGTAGTTTGGCGAGCGCCGCACGGTCCATCAGCACTTCGGCCAGTTCCCGGCGCTGATACGCCAGCCGCCCGCCGCCGGTGGTCTCCAACAGGCGATAATAGCCGTCGCGCGTTGCCGGGCCGTTCAGCGAGCGCATGATCTCGAACACCTGAACGGTGTCGTCCTTGTCGGCGAGCAGGCGGCGGAGCGAGCGCAACGCATGGCCCCAGTCGCGGCGTGGCACCGCGATCGGCTGATCGACGGCGAACACGGCGTGCGGGCTAATGGCGTTCATACGGAGTTTGTATACGCATATGACGGGGCTCGCAAGCTGGTGTCAGCTGCCGGTGCCGTCGTCGAGGCTGAGCAGCGTCGCGTTGCCGCCCGCGCTGGTCGTGTCGGTCGAAACGACGCGCTCGACGGCGAAGCGCGGTAGATAATGCGGTCCGCCCGCCTTCGGCCCGGTCCCCGACAGGCCTTCGCCACCGAATGGCTGGCTGCCGACGACGGCCCCGATCATCGCGCGGTTGATGTACAGGTTGCCAACATGGGCGCCGGCGACAACCGCGGCCGCCGCCGCCGCGATCCGGCTGTGGAGGCCCATCGTGAGCCCGTAACCGGTGGCATTGATCGCCGCGACCGTCGCCGCCAGCTCGCCCGCGCGCCACGTCGCGACGTGGAGGATCGGCCCGAACCATTCGCGCGACATGTCGCCGATGCGGTCGATCCGAATGACGGTGGGCGCCACGAAATTGCCGGTTGCGGGCGCGGCGACGCTGTGGACCCAACGGTCGCGCTGCGACTGGCGATAGGCTTCAAGCCGGTCGAACGCCGCCGTGTCGATCACCGGGCCGACGTCGGTGCGCGGATCGGCCGGATCGCCCACGACGAGCGTATCCATTGCCCCCGCCAGCATCGCCAGGGTTGCGTCGGCGATGTCTTCCTGGAGCAGCAACAGGCGAAGCGCCGAGCACCGCTGGCCCGCCGATCGGAACGCGCTGGTGACGACATCGACGACGACCTGTTCGGACAGCGCGGTCGAATCGACGATCATCGCGTTGAGCCCGCCGGTTTCGGCGATCAGCGGTACGAGCGGGCGGTGGTCGTCGACCAGCAGGGTCCGGGCGATGGCGCGCGCCGTCGCGGTCGATCCGGTGAAGGCCACCCCCATCACATGGCGGTTGCCGACCAAGGCCTCGCCCGCAGCCGCGCCGCCGGTGACCAGCCGCAGGGCGTCGACCGGCACCCCGGCCTCGTGCGCGAGGGCGACGGCGGCGGCGGCGATGCGCGGCGTCTGCGGGGCGGGTTTGGCGACGACGGTATTGCCGGCGGCGAGCGCGGCGGTGACCTGGCCGAGGAAGATCGCGAGCGGGAAGTTCCATGGCGCGATGCAGG